>NZ_BLVO01000013.1:1497688-1632604 GCF_013340285.1 Desulfovibrio subterraneus
TGGCGTTTGCGATACGGGTAATTTCCGAAGCCATTGCCTGATATTCGGAGTCGATGATCAGACGCTGCTCAGAGGTGTACGTACCGGTTGCGGCCTGTTCTGCCAGTTCCTTCATGCGGATGAGCTTTTCGTCGATAACGGAAAGCGCGCCGTCCGCGGTCTGAATCAGCGAAATGGCGTCGTTAGCGTTACGAACGCCCTGGTTCAGTGCGGAGATATCGGAACGCATAAGTTCGCGAATCGCCAGACCGGCTGCGTCATCAGAAGCAGTGCCCACACGCAGACCCGAAGAAAGGCGGCGTACGGAGGTTGAAAGGTTGCCAAATGAAGTGCCCAGGTTACGGGCAGCGTTCTGCGCCATCATGTTGTGATTTATGACCAGAGACATAATATTCCTCCCTGAATATTTGTGTCACCAAGGCGGTAGCCCTTTGCTCGGCCGCATCCATGCAGCCTTGTCCGCCAATGCTTGCAGTACTGATCGACCCAGCTTCACACTTCTTAAGGGTTGTTAAGAAAAAAACTTCATAACCCCAGAGTGCGTTTCAAAAAGGGGGCAACACGACACGAAACAGGCACGCGGACTCACTCGGCAAGACGTATCCATCAAATATCATGTATGAAAAACGATATAAAAACTGAAATATGCGCGACTCGGACACTCCAGTTTTTCCTCGTCATTTCTTGCCCTGCCGCCCTCAATCATATACAAATCCAGCCCTGCACAGCACAATTGTCTTTGGTGAACCGGATTCCCACATGACCAATAAGAAGGAATGACCATGAGCACGCATTCGCAAAACGCCCCCTCCGTTACCTCTCTTACAATCAGGGCTGCCAAGGGGAAGCGCAAACTCACCATGCTCACCGCATATGATTACTCCTCCGCCACGTTGGTGGACGAATGCGGCATTGATATGATTCTTGTGGGTGATTCGCTGGGAATGGTCATGCTGGGGCGCGACGACACCATCAGCGTTACCATGGATGAAATGATCCACCATTGCCGCGCGGTGACACGCGGAGCAAAGCAGGCGCTGGTTATCGCCGACATGCCGTTCATGAGCTATGAACCCGGGGTAGAAACGGCCATGAAGAACGCCGCACGGCTGTTTCAGGAAGGCAACGCCCGTGCCGTGAAGCTTGAAGGCGGCCACGATGTGGTGCCCCAGATAGCCGCTCTGGTGAAAGCGGGCATCCCCGTTGTCGGCCATATCGGGCTCACTCCCCAACGGGTGGCCACCCTCGGCGGATTCAAGGTGCAGGGCAAAACTGCCGATGCAGCCCTCAAGCTCATAGAGGAAGCAAAGGCCCTTGAAGCGGCGGGCGCTTTCTGCATCGTGCTGGAAGCCATTCCAGCAACCATTGCCAAGCGCATCACGGAATCGGTGGGCGTTCCCACCATCGGCATTGGTGCCGGCAAGGACTGCGACGGACAGGTGCTTGTGTTCCACGACCTGCTGGGACTCTTCGACCGGTTCGTTCCCAAGTTCGTGAAGCAGTATGCCAACCTGGGGGAGATCGCCTCCAAAGCTATCGGCGACTACAAGGCTGAAGTGGAATCCGGTGCTTTTCCGGGGCAGGAACATGGCTTTGCCATGCCCAGAAATGAAGAAGACAAGCTGGAAGGCTGATATCATCCGCTGACTGCTGAAACGGCATGGCAAACAGGGTCATGGCCTGCAGGATCATGACCGGCTGCGGCATACCTGTCAGAGCGTACCGGCACCTGCACACACAGCGGAGACAAGGCGGACTGCCTGTATACCGCCTCCATACGGTGTGGCCGGATACCCCTGAAGTCGCCGGACCGGCCAAGTAAGACCAAATAAGACCGGATACGCCCCGATACCCCGGCAGGACCGGACAGGACAAACAGAACAGGCAGGCCAGACGGACAGAATACCGCTCAGGCGGTTTCGAGCAGAAAAACGCAGGCCGGATCGACAACAAGCAGCTGTGAGGCGGAGACATTCTCACGCCGGCAAACAAACCCGTATTTATCTATAAGATGCACCGCTGTTTCCTCCATGCTCGCATCAAACAGGAACAGGGTATCCCCCATGAACCTGTCCACCGTTGTCCAATGGCAGACCACGGGGTCTTCACGCGCAGGCAGAAAACGCTGAAAACGGAACACTGCCGTGCGTCGGCCGCCCCCGCCCATCCAGCCGGACATGCCGGACCAGACAACGGCAGGGGCCACGTTGCCCTTATCAGCCCACGGCCGGTGCGCCCGGATGGGAAACAGCTCCTTGCCGTATTCGGCCACAAGCCATTCCACCAGCCATACATAGTCGGTGCGATTCCACACAAGATCATTCCAGCTGTCGGGCATTTCATCGGGAAGCCTCGAAAGAAGCTCGCCAAGCACCCTCTTGGCCTGCCATGCAGACATGGAATGCAGCTGCTGAAAGGCATTCAGCATGGCATACACTGCGCAAAAGACGTCCAGTTTTCCCTGATAAAATGGGCGCATGGCTCCCTCCTCCCGCAAACCTACTCCAGATCGGGCAGGCAAGGCAATCCATCTGTGCCTTTTCCCCTCTCCCGTGCAGCACAGAGATTCAGACTCGAAAACTGCATTTCTGATGGAAAAAGTCCGGCAATGCGATACCATGTTTATCCCGTAGCAGTCAGGCACACCCGGATGAACCACATTTTTCATGAATAACAGCATGTTGCAATGCGCGCTTTTTTCTGGACAAAGGGCACTAGGCAGGCTATATGCTACACAACCATATGCGGATAACTTGATATGCAGATAATTACAGATCCTTCCGAGTTACAGAGTTGCTGCCTCGCATGGCGCATGCAGGGGTTGAAAACGGCACTGGTACCCACCATGGGCTATTTCCATGCTGGCCACGAAAGCCTCATGGCCCATGCCCGCAGCAATGCGGACAAGGTGGTGGTTACCCTTTTCGTCAACCCTGCGCAGTTCGGTCCCAACGAGGACCTTGCCGCTTACCCGCGCAATCATGAGCGGGATATTGTCATAGCGGAGTCGCATGGCGTTGACGTGCTCTTCCTTCCGGAAGCAGGCTCCATGTATGCCCCCGACCATGCCACATGGGTGGATGTGCCGGAACTGGCCAAGGGTCTGTGCGGCATAACCCGCCCGATACACTTTCGCGGGGTGTGCACCGTGGTCATGAAGCTGTTCATGCTCACCCTGCCCAAGGTGGCCGTCTTCGGCCAGAAGGACTGGCAGCAGGTTGCCATCATCAAGCGTATGGTCAGAGATCTCAATGTTCCCGTCGAGATTGTTCCCTGCCCCATCGTCCGCGAGCATGACGGACTGGCGCTCAGCTCCCGCAACGTCTATCTTGCGGGGCATGAACGCGCGCAGGCGCCCGCCATCCGTGCAGGTCTTCTGCAGGCGAAGGGTATGGTTGCCGATGGATGCAGAAACGTGGACGAACTTGCGCAGGCCATCCGCCACTACTGGGCTGAAAAACTGCCCGACGGTGTGGAGGATTACCTTTCCTTCGTGCACCCGGATACGCTTGCACCCCTTGAACGTATTGATGATGCCGCCCTTTGCGCCGTGGCCGTAAAGCTGGGCAAAGCGCGCCTGATTGACAACATAGTGCTGACGGAACAAAGCGCCTAGCGCTCCCTATTCCGTCCATGAACATACGGTGACCGCTCACCGGCAATTCGTAACGGCAGGACCGGCCGACAGCCACCACGCCGTACGGCCAAGCAGGGAGGTTTCATGTCCCAACCGACACCGGAACCCAAAGGACTTCTGAACGCGATCAAACGGTTCTTCAAAGTCAACCTGATTGCCGGGATTCTGTTCCTTGTTCCGCTCATGGCCACCTTCATGACTCTGCGAGTCATCGTGCGCTGGATGGACAAGTCGCTGCTGCTGCTGCCGCCCGCCTACCGCCCGGAAGCCTTTCTGTCTTTCAAGGTGCCGGGACTGGGAGCCATACTGGTGGTGGTCATCGTGCTGGCGACGGGCATACTGGTCCGCAACCTGCTCGGACGCAGACTGGTGCTCTTGTGGGATGCCATAGTGGACCGCATCCCCTTCGTGAGCAATTTTTACAAGGCCGTGAAGCAACTGGTGGAAACCATTTTTTACGGCCCCGCGCGGGATTTCAAACGGGTGGTGCTCATAGAATACCCGCGCACAGGGCTGTATACGCTGGCTTTCGTAACCGGCGTGGCAGTGGGGGAAATTCAGCAGAAGACAGTGAAGAAAGTGCTGAACGTCTTTGTTGCAACAACCCCGAACCCTACATCGGGCTTTTATCTGATGGTACCGGAAGAGGACATCATTCCCCTTGAAATGAGCGTGGAAGATGCCTTCAAGGTGCTTATGTCCGGCGGCATTCTCAATCCGGATGCAGCCGCAGGCAAAAAGAAATCTCAAGCGACAACAAACGCGGAAACCGCTCAGGAGGACACCCCGCAATGATGATCAACAACAAAGGCAAGTATCACTTTACTTCCGAATCCGTGACCGAAGGCCATCCCGACAAAGTTGCCGACGCCATTTCCGATGCCGTTCTGGATACCCTTCTTGAGCAGGATCCCGATTCCCGCGTTGCCTGCGAAACGCTGGTAACCACCGGCATGGCCGTTATCGCCGGCGAAATCACTACCAAAGGCTACGCCGACCTGCCCCAGGTGGTTCGCGATACCATCCGCGAAATCGGTTACACCAGCTCCGACATGGGATTCGACTGCGATACCTGCGCTGTCATCTCCTCCATCGACAAGCAGTCTCCCGACATTGCTCAGGGCGTTGACCGCACTGCTCCCGAAGAACAGGGCGCAGGCGACCAGGGCATGATGTTCGGTTTTGCATGCAACGAAACCCCCACCCTGATGCCCGCCCCCATTTACTGGGCGCACCAGCTTTCCCAGACGCTGACCCGCGTCCGCAAGGAAGGCGTGCTGAACTTCCTGCGCCCCGACGGCAAGACCGAAGTCTCCTTCGAGTACCAGAACGGCAAACCCTCCCGCATCGACACCGTGGTCGTTTCCGCACAGCACACTCCTGAAGCAACTCAGGAAGAGATTATTGAAGGCATCAAGAAAGAAGTTATCCTCAAGACCCTGCCCGCCGAACTGCTCGACAACGCCACCCGTATTTTCATCAATACCACCGGCCGGTTCGTTATCGGCGGCCCCATGGGCGACTGCGGTCTCACCGGCCGCAAGATCATTCAGGACACCTACGGCGGCATGGGCCACCACGGCGGTGGCGCATTCTCCGGCAAGGACCCGTCCAAGGTTGACCGTTCCGCTGCCTACATGGGCCGCTACATCGCCAAGAACGTTGTTGCAGCCGGTCTTGCTCCCACCTGCGAAGTGCAGATCGCATACGTTATCGGCGTGGCCGAGCCCGTATCCGTGCTTGCCACTTCTTTCGGCACTTCCGAAATTCCGGACGAAGTGCTCACCAAGGCAGTGAAGGAAGTATTCGACCTGCGCCCCTACGGCATCACCAAGACTCTGGACCTGAAGCGCCCCATCTACAGGAAGACTTCCTGCTACGGTCACTTCGGTCGCGAGCTGCCCGAATTCGTCTGGGAACAGACCAATGCGGTCGACGATCTGCGCACCGCCGCAAAAATCTAGACAGTAGCCGAAGAATATGGTTTTCAGATGCCGGGGCTATATGCCCCGGCATTTTATCTTCCCCGTCCATGAGGTAGCCTTTTGCGTCCCGTAGCCCGCTCATTTCTCCTGCTGGTTCTTTTACTGGCATTGCATCGCCCCGCTTCCGCAGCGGGTAAGGTTTCACTCGCCTATGAACCGGCCAGCAAGGAAGATGTGGAAATTGCCGAAATGCTCATCGAAAGTCATATCGGTGACGATGTGGCGCGGGTTATCAACGTCCTCAACTGCCTTCCCCGAAACGTCGTCATCCGCTTCGGCACCGAGGAAGGACCGCAGTACGCTCCGGCCATGAAGGGCAGACCGGCGGAGATTCACTTCCCCTACGCCTTTGTTTCCGAACTGCGCCGCATTTTCACACGCAACGGATACACCGACAGCCCGCAGGCACTGGAACGCGCCACACTTGATGCCGTGCAGCACACCCTGTTTCATGAACTCGGTCACGCCATCATCTCCATGCGCGGCATTCCCACCGACGGTGGTGAAGAAGACGCCGTTGATTCGCTGGCAACCATTCTGCTCATCGAATCATTTGAAAATGGCGGAGACATCGCTCTGAGCGCTGCCGACTCCTTCTCCTTCCTTGCACGCGAGGAAGAGATAGATATGAGCGTTCCGCAGGGCGACGTTCCCGACGACAAATTCGGCACCCTGCAGCCCAACATTGCTGCCGCACTGGATGAGCACAGCCTGAACGTGCACCGCTATGAAGCCATCGCCTGCCTCATCTACGGCAGCAACCCCGACCGGTACGATTTCATCGCGCAGGATCTCCAGCTTTCGAAGCAGGACGCCTCCAGCTGCGTGGAAAACTACGACAAGCAATCCGAGTACTGGTTCTCGCTTCTCCAGCGTTAAAAAAGCCCCCGCAGCCGTAACTGCAGGGGCATCTATTCCGTTTTGAGAAATCTCTATTTACCGTGATACTTGCGGATAAGCCCCTTGGCCCGCTCCGTCAGTGTAGGCAGATCGGGCTTGGATACCTGATCGTCAGCGCCCACGGCAATCCCCTTGTGGCGCAGTGTCTCCGTAATGAGAGATGAAAAGAGAATCACCGGCAGGGTCTTCAGCACCGGGTCTTCCTTCACACGCCTGGTGAAGTTGTGGCCGTCCATCTCCGGCATTTCAATATCCGAAACAATCAGGTCCACAAAATCGGTTATGGGCCTCTCCTGCTCCGCAGCCTGCTTTTTCATATCAAGCACTAGGTCCCAGGCCTCGCGGCCGTTGAGCGCCTGCGTGCACTCGAAACCGGCCTTTTCCATGGTGCGGACTATCATGTTGCGGATGGAGCCGGAATCGTCCGCCACCAGTGCCCTGTAGGATACTGCCTCGGCCTGCTGCACTTCCTCTATCCGCCTGTCCATCTGCAGACGCGGGTTAAGGGAAGCAACCACCTTTTCCATGTCCAGAATGAACACGATACGGTCTTCAAAGCGCACGACCCCGGTAACGGAATCGTTGCTGAAGCTGCGCACATGCCCGCTGGGCGCTTCCACCTGACTCCAGCTCAGGCGGTGAATGCGGGTAACCCCCGAGACCAGAAAGGCGGTAATGACACCGCTGAACTCGGAAACGATAACCTTATTGGTATCGGAGGCTTCCATCTTCTTGCCCAGCCATATGGAAAGGTCCACAAGGGGCAGAACACGGCCGCGCAGATTAAACGTTCCCAGAGCGGCAGGATGATGCTTGTTGGGCATTCCCGTCACATCCGGCTTGCGGATTATCTCCAGCACTTTGGCAACGTTCATGCCATAGTAGCCGGTATACTTAATGCCCTGAGCGTCTTCCTCGGCAATGTAAAATTCGATGATCTCGAGCTCGTTGGTACCAGATTCGAGAAGAATATTGCTCTGCGTCATGCTGCGTTCACCCCGTTATACTAGCAAACATACTATATTTCGTCGTCCGATGCATCTTCGCGCAATGATATTTCGCAAATGCCGGAAATACGGACCACATACAAGCCATCAAGGCATCTCCGGCGGCAGATGATCCCGTCGCAGCACCCGCCTGTTCTCACAGATTATCCAAAAGACTGCATCTGTCCTGTTACTGTATACAATATCTCACGGGACGCGGCAAACGGATTCTCCGGTACATTGGGTTCCGGCAACCGCTTGAGTGTCGCAAACGGCGTTGCGGCAAGGTGTTCGTTATATGCCCATATGGCCAGAGGCATAAGGTTGAGCACATCTTCAACATTGTAAGCAAGCAGTGTTTCCAGCGCCCGTGCATCCCCCGTGCGGCGGTAATGCCGCCACAACAGCACAGCCAGAAAACCGTCCACGCCTGAAAGATCGCCACGATCAATACCGAGCACTTTTTCAACGTTCTTCAGTCCGCCGGATATTCCGAGCGCCTTGAACACATACCGCAGGTCTATATGCCCGCACTGCAGCGATATGCCGAAGCTCCGTTCAATAAAGGGTACGTCAAAGCATTTGCCGTTGAAGGTTATCAGCAGTTGATACTGTCGTATATCGTCCGCGAATGCTTCAAGATTATCCCCGTGGACATATGTTTTCACATTGGTCCCGTCATACAGCGCAATGGTGGTGATATGTGCCTGCGGCCATGATAGGCCGGTGGTTTCTATGTCCACGCAGGCAACGGAGTCCATGAAGTCAGGCAGCAGCCGCCACTGCTGGTTGGCTGGCATGCGGGTGCCGAACCATGCTGCATCGCGCGAGTCCAGACGCTTGCGGGATTCATCGAGCAGACGGCACATGCCCTCGTGCGAAGGGCGCTTCACCGGCAGGGAAGAAGCATTCAGGGCATCCTGCCACGTGAACACACCGGCATCCCACAGGCGCTGTTCAGAGGCTCCCCCCACACCGTCGAGATGGCAAAACGAAGATTCAAGCATGTATCGGTCCTATTTAGTCGATTTCTTGCGCGGGGTGCGTGGGCGTTTGGCCTTGGCTTCCGATGCACAGGCGACATCACAGGCAGCGTGGCAGGCAGCAGGTCCCACACCGCAGCGCGGGCATATATCCAGCATCTCGCAATGATCACAATCCGGCTTGCGGGCATCGCAGACATGCCTGCCGAACCAGACCATTCGGTGGTTCACATTGCCCCACTCCGCCTCGGGAAAGAGAGGAAGCAGGTCCTTCTCCACCTGTACGGGATCACCGGAACCGGTCAGCCCGAGCCGAAAGGCGATGCGCTTGACGTGGGTGTCCACCGCCATACCCTCGTTGATGCCGAACCCGCCCCAGAGCACCACGTTGGCCGTCTTGCGCGCCAGCCCCGGCAGGGTGACAAGTTCCGCCATGGTGCGCGGCACCTCGCCGCCATATACCGACATGACCCGACCCGCCGCAGCAATAAGGTTCTTTGCCTTGTTGCGGAAGAATCCGGTGGAGTGCACCACCTCTTCCAGCTCCTCCTGCGGGGCCGTGGCCAGTTCCGCCGGTCCCGGCCAGCGCCGGAACAACTCGGGCGTAACCTTGTTCACGCGTTCGTCTGTACACTGCGCGGCGAGCACGGTGGCCACGAGCAAATCCCACGGGGTCTGGTGATCAAGATGCGTCTCAGGCTCGGGATAACGGGCCTTGAGCCGCTCCAGAATCAAAAGGGCGCGCTGTTCTTTTTTCGGCATCATTCGGTATTCCTTGTATCGGTGTTCCTTGCGGCTGATCCGGCCGGGTGGATATACGACATGAGAAGTGCCGGATATGGCACAGCCTTACAGAGAACGCAACAACCGGAGCTTTCTGCGCGATACAGCGGGCATATACATTCATACGCCATACTCTCCTTGCCTGCTGAATTATCAGCAGTATACGGCTGCAACGCCGTTGCCCGCCATGCCATCTTGCTGTATTGCTAATCCACTTTGCAGCGGCAACAGAAATCACTTCTGCAGCCGCAGATCACAGGAGGCACCATGCACCTTCCGCCGGAAGCAACCTTACTGGTATACATGACGGCAGCGAACGATGCCGAAGCACGCAGCATAGGCGCAGCACTTGTGGAAAAGCGGCTTGCCGCCTGTGTGAACATCCTTGGCGGAATCCAGTCCATCTTCCACTGGGACGGCAAGGTACAGGATGAAAAGGAAGTGGCGTTCACGGCCAAGACCACGGTCGGCCGGTTTGATGCGCTCACGACAGAAGTCAAAAGACTGCACAGCTACGAGGTGCCCTGCATCATCGCCCTGCCCATGGCGGGCGGCAGCGCCGAGTTCCTAGACTGGATACGCACGGAAACCGCCGAACAGGGGTAGCCCTGCACCCAAAAAACACCAACCTTTCCCAGCACAGTTCAAGGAGACGCCATGTCCATCTATATTTCCGGCTCCATTGCATACGACCGCATCATGAACTTTCCCGGCAAGTTCTCCGATCATATCCTGCCCGACAAGATCCATATTCTGAACGTATGCTTCCTCATAGACAGGCTGGAAGAAAAGCGTGGCGGCACCGCCGGCAACATTGCATATTCCCTGTCGCTGCTGGGTGAAAAGCCGATCATCCTCTCTGCAGCGGGCAAGGACTTCGACCGTTACGAAGAAGCCCTGCTCAAGGCCGGACTGCCCCTTGAAGGCATTAAGAAGTTCGACGACCTTTTCACCGCCAGCGCCTACATCACCACCGACCAGAACGACAACCAGATCACCGGTTTCAACCCTGGTGCCATGACCAACCGCTGCGGCTACGAATTCAAGCATCTTGATCCGGCAAAGGACATCGCCCTTGTCTCTCCCGGCAACAAGGACGACATGATCGAGCTGCCCCGCGCGTACCGCGCCGCCGGTATCCGCTATATCTTCGATCCCGGCCAGCAGATTCCCGTCTTCAATGCCGAAGAAATGCTGGAATGCATAACCGGTGCCTACATGCTGGTAACCAACGATTACGAACTGGAAATGATCATGAACACCACCGGCTGCACCAAGGCGCAGCTGCTGGAAAAGTGCGACTATATCATCACCACTCTCGGTGAAAACGGCAGCCGCATAGACAACGGCAGCCCCATACAGGTGGGCATTGCACAGCCCGAAGTGGTGCAGGATCCCACCGGTGCAGGCGACGCTTTCCGCGCCGGACTCATCAAGGGTATTGTCGACGGCAAGTCTATTGAAGAAGCCGCCCGCATGGGTGCGGTATGTGCAAGCTACTGCATTGAGCACTACGGTACGCAGGAGCACGTTTTCTCGCAGGAGAGCTTTGCCGCGCGCCATAGCGCCGCTTTCGGCAAGTAGCGTTTTCCAACCGGAAAAATACAAACGCCGCCATGGTTCCGTGGCGGCGTTTTATTGTATCCGGTGCTTTCCGTAGTCCGACCGGCAGCGCGTCTTCAACTATGTCTGTTTTGAGGCTGCCACACCTTCCATACCTGTTATGCCGTTTGTACCTGCTACGCCAGTCACACCAGTCACCCAAGCCTTTCCGGCGCAACGACTGCGTATCCATGGCAGGCACCCTCAGCGTATCCCCGGATACCATAGTGCCTTCGGCATTCATTCCAGCGACATACCGGTTTCCCCTACCGATGTGTCGCGCAGGGCAAACCGGCTATTCGGAGCTCTGCTCCTCAAGCATGGCCAGCTCGGATTGCAGCGATGCCAGTTCTATTCTCTTGGCATCCAACTCTTCCTTGGCTTCCTCGTCATTATTTGTCTTTGACTGCAGTTTGGTAATCTCCTCCTGCAGCTTTTCAATTTTCTCCTGCAGGTTCTCGATGGTGTCCTCATCGCTGTCGGATGATTCTTCCGTTTCACCCGTGCCTGCTGCGCCCGTGCCTGCTGCAGCCGATCCGCTGGAACTGGCAGAATTGGCGGAACTGGTCGACGCAGCCGAACTGGCTGAACCAGAAGCAAAAGCAACCTGCGTCATATCATCCGTATCGCCCGTATCACCAGGCGAGGTTGCGGTCACAGCATCGGATGATTCTTCCGACAGCACGGAACCCAGCTGCGTCATGAGTGCTCCCTGCTGTTCCGAGGTCAGCTCGTCCACAGAATCGGCACCATATTCCTCAAGCTTTTTGGCCAGCAATTCCCGAGCTTCATCCGAGATGCTGACCGTATCGCCACTGCTCTGAGCCATTCCCGCAGATGACTCCTCGGATGTTCCATACGCAGCGGATTTCGTTTTTGCGGTGAACAACTGCGTCTGCCCTGTGCCTGTCAACAGTTCTGAACTGATGGAAACCATATGCACCTCCATGATATGGATCGTTCGTTGTCTGTACTATCGGCAAAAGCAAAGGACAGCCTGCTTTTCAGAACCTCAATAATAGTCAAGAAGCATTATACAACCGGCGTTCCACATTTACGAATGTGAAGAGGATTATAGGGAAGTACCGGTTCCCCGACAAAAATCCGCAGCAACAAAAAAGTGCCGCCGGAACAGATTCCGGCGGCACCTTGCCCGCAAGAGAACGGAAAGCGGACTATTCTTCCACTTCGTATCCGGCCTGCTCAACGGCTTCCTTCAATATGGACATATCCACACAGGCGGTGGGACCATAGGTCACTTCGCCGGTAGCAAGGTTCACGTTTACGGTTTCCACACCATCGACAGTGGAAACAGCCTGAGAGACAGTCGCTGCGCAATCGGGGCTCTGCATGCCCCGCACCTTGAACTTCTTCATGATATCCTCCGGAATACCTAGTTGGTAGGTATGATTTTTACCATCTGTAGCGCGTGTTCCGAATAATTGCCACTGTTTGCACTCCTGCTTCGCTCTGCAGGCCCTGCCCGTATTCTGCGCACGGGGGGCGCATGCGGTCTTGCTTGCGCCCGGGCCGGTAATGCCGTATTGCATAGCCACCTGAAACGGACGGATCAACCGTCCAAATTCACCAACAGGAATACCATGCTCAAACTGGACTTTACCACGACCGGCTATATTATCATGTGTCTTATCTGGTCCCTGGCCGGTATCATCGGGGCCGTTATTGCTCATAAAAAGGGGCGCAGCCCGTTTTTCTGGGGCATACTCTGCCTCATCGCTCCCTTGGCGCTCTTTGCCATCGGCGGCATGCGCGCTCCCGGCGAGCCGCTTCCCCCCATATTCCAGCGCGAGAAGGAAGAACTGGAACGCCTTGCCCGCGAACGTGCCGAACAGCAGTCACGCCAGTAAACCACGCCCGAAAGCCATCCGCACTGTGCAGCCCATGGAATAACAACCATATTCTGCACTGCCACATTCACTCCGCAAACGGCGCGTGATACAGGAATACGGGACAGGCAACGCATGCAGAGAGCCTGACCGTATTCCTTGCGCAGAGGCGCCGCAGCCTGCGCCACACACAACTTTCGCAGCGGCACCGCCCATTTCCCAGCACCGAGAATGCCATGATTGAACGTAATTTTCACATAATGACCTTTGGCTGCCAGATGAATTCCAACGATTCCGACTGGCTGAAGCGCTCCCTCATCTCCCGCGGCTTTACGGAAGCAGCCACGCCGGAAGACGCATCTGTCTTCATACTCAACACCTGCTCCGTCCGTGAAAAGCCTGAGCAGAAGGTTTACAGCCTGCTGGGCAGAATCCAGACCATGACCAAGGGCCGCGAAGACATTCTCGTGGCTGTGGGCGGCTGCGTTGCGCAGCAGGTAGGCCGGGGTTTCTTCAACCGCTTCAAACAGGTGCGCCTTGTCTTCGGCACGGACGGCCTTGCTTCGGCCCCACAGGCACTCGACCGGCTTGTGGAGGAAGATCAGCTGCGCATGAGCCTGCTCGACTTTTCCGAGGAATACCCTGAAAAGGATCAGGAATGGTCCGACGGCGTGGTTCCTCCGGCGGGATTCGTCAACATCATGCAGGGCTGCGACAACTTCTGCGCATACTGCATCGTGCCCTACACCCGTGGCAGACAGAAATCGCGCTCCAGCGTTTCCGTGCTGGAAGAATGCCGCACGCTGGTTGCACGCGGCATGCGCGATATCACCCTGCTGGGGCAGAACGTGAACTCCTTCGGGCAGGACGCGCACGGCGACGGCACCTCCTTTGCCGCACTGCTGCATCAGGTGGCCGACATCAAGGGACTGGAACGCCTGCGGTTTGTCACCTCGCACCCCAAGGATATCGCCGACGAAGTCATCGACGCATTCGGCACCCGCGAGAATATCTGCCCGCGTCTGCACCTTCCCATGCAGTCCGGCTCTGACCGCATTCTCAAAAGCATGGGCCGCAAGTACGACATTACCCGCTACCGCGGCATAGTGGACAAACTGCGCCACGCCCGTCCCGACCTGCAGCTGACCACGGACATTATTGTCGGCTTCCCCGGCGAAACCGAAGAAGATTTTCTGCAGACCCTGCGCACGGCGCAGGAAATCGGATTTGCCCAGTCCTTCTCGTTCAATTACTCCGACCGCCCCGGAACCCGCGCGGAAATGCTTGCCGACAAGGTGACCAAAGAGGTCATGCAGGACAGGCTGCAGCGATATCAGGATTGGCAGTCGGAATATACTGAACATATCCTGCAAAGTATGGTAGGAAGGAAACTGGACGTCCTTTTCGAAGGCATGAGCAAAAAGCCCGGCTCCGACAACAATGCAGAGGCATGGCAGGGACGCGACGTGTTCGGCCAGCTGGTGCATGTGACACTGCCCTCCGGCGGCGACATGGCGGGCAAATTCATGCCGGTGACCATCACCGAGGCGAAAAAGCACTCCCTGATCGGAGAAAAGGCTGGTGAACCATGGTAGTGATGCAGGTTGCGGGACTGACCCTGGACGAGCAGACCAAGGCTCCCATTCTTGTACTCAAAAGCGTGCAGGGCAATGACACCCTTCCCATCTGGATAGGCGCCATGGAGGCCATGGCTATTTCCGTGGTCATCAACGCCGTCAGCGTTCCCCGCCCCCTTACCCACGACCTCATGCTCGGCACCATCGGCAAGCTCGGCGCCGAACTGCTGGGGGTGGAAATTGTCGATCTGCGTGAAGGCACCTATTTTGCGGAACTGGATATCCTTTCCGCAGGAACCCGCCACAGGGTAGACAGCCGCCCCTCGGACGGCATTGCCCTTGCGCTTCGCGCCGGAGTTCCCATTCTCGTCCGTCAGAGCGTGCTCGATGCCGCCGCCAGGGATAATCTGCGTCCGTCCGCATCCAAACCCGCCCACCTGATTGAACCTGCCGACGCCGCAGCCGAGATGATGCGCAAGGCAGAGAGCATCCGCGCTGCCCACACAGGGCAGACCGGACAGGAAGGGGAGGAACACGAAGGGCCGGACGAAGAGACCCTCAAGGAACTCCTCAAACATCTTGAGCCTGATACAAAAACCAAGATGTAAGCAGCAACACCAAGCCGGGGCCACCCGGCTTTTATTTTTCCCCATTCTCTTTACAATTCTTATAGTTACCCAACGGTGAGTTAAGCTCCTGCGGCCGCCGCCTTGCACGCCTTGCGCATGACACCGCACAGGGAAAATTCTGCCCTGCGCCAACACGAATAGAGAGGTGTGAGTCATGTCTATTTACGGAGTCAGCGGCAGTTCCTCCGGCAGCATGGCAGATGCGCTTGCCCAGCTGCGCAATGCGATGGAACAGAAGGATACGGGCGAGTTTGCCGCATCATTCATTTCCGGCCATGATACGGACCAAAACGGCCTGCTCAGCATTGAAGAAACCGATTTCAGTAAGGAGCAGTTCAATGCAATTGATGCAGACGGAGACGGCTCTCTTTCTGCGGATGAACTGACCGCCGAGGAGCGGAGAAGGCAGGAAAAGGGGGCCTTCAACATGGGGATGCGCGTTTCTCCCACTGCCGATGAAATTGCGTCTTCCCTCATTTCCCAGCTGGATGGGGATGGTGACGGTTCCCTGAGTCAGGAAGAACTGGGCATGGACAGCGACCAGTTCAGCTCCATCGACAGCGATGGCGACGGAATTCTCTCCTCGGAAGAAATTACCGAGGACCTGCAGGCCCGCATGGATGAGATGCATCAGGCAGCCATGCAGATGGGGGCATCCTCCACCAGTACAACCGAAAGCACAAACGGGGACGCATCGGATGTAGCCGCCGCTTCAGCCTCGGACACGAGTGAGACCGCAGCCTCTGCATCCGGCACTCAGGCATCCTCTTCATCTTCCGAAGAAGAGGAATACGATGAACTGGACCTGAACAAGGACGGTACCGTCAGTTTTGACGAGCTTCGTCAGGCCATGATGAACGGCACATTCAGCGGCACGCTGGACGGTCTGTCGGGCAGCGGCTCTTCAGGTTCAGACAGCGGCAGCTTTGTTTCCGGCTTCATGCGCAGAATGGCCGATCAGGCATATCAGACGCAGATGTCACAGATGGCCAGTTATTCCGACACAGCGGCCGCAGCTGTATGACCCTTGCCCCGCTCCTAATCCACATGGCCTCCGCCTGCAAAGGCGGAGGCCATTGCGTTTGCATCATGCAACGCTCTGGCGTATATCGTTTCTGACCCGTAACCCACGACCCATTACCGGACAGGAACGTTCATGATCGATCTGCACGTGCATACCAATTTCAGCGACGGCAAACACATTCCCGCACACATGCTGCGCCTTGCCAAGCTTGCGGGCTACCGCGCCATTGTCTTCACCGACCACGCCGACGCCAGCAACATGCGCCATATTCTGGAAAACCAGCTGCCCATGGCAAAGACCTATTCCCTGCATGAAGGCATTGACCTGTTCGTAGGGGTTGAGCTCACAAGCGTTCCCCCTGCCCTGATACCGGACACCATTGCGCAAGCCCGCGAACTCGGCGCACAGGTGGTCAGCGTACACGGCCAGACTCTTTCCGATGTGGTGGAAGAAGGTACAAACCTCGCCGCCATTGAAGGCGGAGCAGACATTCTGTGTCATCCCGGCCTCATCACGGAGCAGGAAGCCATGCTCGCGGCAGAAAAGGGCGTGCTGCTGGAACTTTCCACCCGCCCGAGCAACGCCCTGTGCAACGGCCTGCTTGTCAATGTGGCCCGACGGGCAAACGCCAGGATCGTGATCAACAACGACGCGCATCACGGATCGGACTTCATATCTCGCGACAAGCGGCGGGCCATCGCCATTGGCGCAGGCATGACGCCGGATGAATACAAACAGGCAGAAGGAAACAGCCGCGAATTCATCTCGCGGTTGCTCCGGCAATCATAACGGTATATTACGGATTGCATACCCATGTGACATCTGCCGCTGCACCATACGGCAGGCAAACATCATTTCATGTCCCACCGAGGAGTTTTTGCATGATCAGACTGGCTTCACTGATGCTCATGATCATCACCCTGATGAGCCCTGCCATCGCTTCCGGCAAGCAGGCCCTTTCCCAGAACGAAAAGACCACCATCATCTTCTTCGATACCATCCGCGAGAATCCGCCCATGCTGCGCGGCTTTCTTACGGCCATGCCCAAGGGAGCGGACCTTCACGCCCATCTTTCCGGCTCGGTCTATGCGGAAGATTACCTCGAGTGGGCAATGCAGGATAACCGCTGCATAAACACCACCACCTTCGAAATTTCAGCTGCTGCCGGCAAGCCGGAAAAAACGGGCAAAACCGACAAGCCCGTCAAGGCCCCTGCACAGTGCCCCGAAGGCACTGTTCCCGCCGCCACCATGGAAAAGGATACCAAGCTGTATTCCTCTGCCATCAACGCGCTTTCAACCCGCGATGTGCAGTATACTTCGGCCATGTGGGGGCATGATCATTTCTTTGATACCTTCGGCAAGTTCGGTGCGGCCCAGCAGGGACGCGATGCCGACATGCTGGCATCCGTTATCCGCCGCGCAGCCGCCCAGAACATCATGCATCTGGAACTGATGGCCTCCATCTATCCTCCGGAACTCAAGACCATAGCCACCACGGTGGGCTGGAACGGTGATGCGGCAGCAACCCTCGCTGCCCTCCGGCAGGCCGGGCTGTTCAATTCCGTGCCCGCCTCCGTGGAAGCACGCCGCCAGCTGCTTGAAAGAACCCGCCCCCTGCTCACCGAACGTGAAGCAGCCCTCGGCGTTTCGTTCATACAGCAGGTCACCCGCACCCAGACTCCTGCGGTGGTGTTCGCCCAGATTGCCTACAGCTTCGAAATGGTCCGGCAGGACCCCGCCACCATCGCCTTCAACCTTGTGGCCCCCGAAGACAACCCTGTGGCCCTGCGCGACTACTCCCTGCACATGAGCATGATAGACGCCCTCTACGGCCTGCCCGAATATGCAGACACCCCCATCACCCTGCATGCGGGCGAACTGACCATGGGGCTTGTTCCCCCGCGCCACCTCGGTTTCCATATCCGCGAAGCCGTGGAAAAGGGCCATGCCCGCCGCATCGGTCACGGTGTGGACGTGATGTATGAAGATAAGCCCTTCGAGCTGCTGCGCACCATGCAGAGCAAGCGCATTGCGGTAGAGATATGCCTCACCAGCAACGACCGCATTCTGGGCGTTTCCGGCGGCAATCATCCTTTCCCCATCTACCGCCAGTTCGGCGTACCGGTGGTGCTGAACACGGATGACGAGGGGGTTTCCCGCATTGACCTGACCAATGAATACCTGCGTGCCGCCAAGGATTATGACCTCGGCTATACCGAGGTGAAAACCCTGTCGCGCAACAGCCTTGAATACAGCTTTCTGCCGGGACAAAGCCTGTGGGATGATCCTGCCGCCTTTGTCATGACCGGAGCCTGCAAAGACTCGCTCATCGGCCACGAAACAGCCACCTGCAGCAAGCTGCTGAACGAAAGTGAAAAGGCGCGGGCACAGTGGAATCTGGAGATGGCCTTCTCCGACTTTGAAAAGGAAGTGGCGGATTCCATGACCAACCGCTAGTTCCGGACACAACATAAGCGGCACCTCAAGGTGCCGCAGACTGCTGACAATGTCATTTCTGGTATTTTTTGGCTCTGCCGGGCAGAAACCTAACGTTCCTGCACCTCGTATACGCGATGAAAATCCGTTTTTATGCCTCAGTTCCGGCTTAATGTGGATGTGGTTTTACTGAAAACAACAGTTTGTCATTAATCTGCGGCACCTCAGGGTGCCGCATTTTTTATGCCTTCTGACCAAGCAGGTACATCGAACAGCAGACAAGGTTCAAAACACGACAGCTTTACTGTTTTCTCCCGCATGGGTACAGTGAGAGGGTATAACCTATATTCTGCGAGCACCCACATGGACTTCATCCGCTTTTCCATACGCAAGCCTGTTGCGGTTTTCGTCGGCGTAATCCTTGTTGTCATGTTCGGCACCATCGGCCTGCTGAGCATGCCCTACCAGCTCAGCCCCACGGTCACGGAACCTGAAATAACCGTGACAACGGACTGGAGCGGCGCCACGCCCTATGAGGTCGAGCGGGATATCATCGAAGAACAGGAAAAGGTGCTCAAGGGGCTGCCCAACCTTATTACCATGGAATCCACTGCTTCCAGCGGCAGAGGGCAGATCACACTGCGCTTCAAGATAGGCACGGATACGGACAACGCCCTGCTCCGCGTCTCCAACAAGCTCAACGAGGTGCAGAGCTATCCGCTCAACGTGGATAAGCCCATCATCAGCGCCACGGGTGAATCCTCATCGCCTGTCATCTGGCTTGTGCTGAAAACCCTGCCGGATAACCCCAGACCCGCCGAACAGTACCGGACCTTCTTTGAAAACGAGGTGCGGCAGTATCTGGAGCGCGTTGACGGCGTCTCGGATCTGTTCGTCTTCGGTGGCACGGAACGTGAGATGCAGGTCATTGTGAACCCGCGCAAACTGGCAGCCCACAACCTGACCATCACCGACCTCATTACAGTGCTGCGCACGGAAAACGCCAACACCTCGGCAGGCACGCTCGATCTGGGCCGCAGGCAGTACCGCATCCGGACAATCGCGGAATTCAACTCTCCGGAATCCATACTGAACACCGTCATATCCTCCAGCGGAGCACGGCGCATAACCGTGGGGGATGTGGCAGATGCCTCTTACGGCTATGCCAAGCACACCACAGCCATGATGCATAACGGCGAGGGGGGCATTGTCTGCGGTATACGGTCAGAGGCGGGTGCCAACGTCCTGACCATGACGGACAGTGTGGAGGCTGTGGTTAGCGAGCTGAATGCGGGCATTCTGAAAAACAACGGCCTGCGCATGGACTGGTCCTACGACCAGCGCCCCTACATCAACGGCGCCATTGATCTGGTAAAAGAAAACATCATGATCGGCGGGGTGCTGGCCATTGTGGTTCTGCTGGTCTTCCTGCAGTCGGTCACATCCACCGTTGTGGTAGCCGTGGCCATTCCCATAAGCGTGGTAGGCACCTTCATCTTCATGAACGCGCTGGGCCGCAACCTCAACGTGGTGAGCCTTGCGGGTATCTCCTTTGCCGTGGGTATGCTGGTGGACAACGCCATTGTCGTGCTCGAGAATATCGACCGCCACCGCAGCATGGGCAAAACACCCTTCCGCGCCACCTATGACGGCACATCAGAAGTGTGGGGAGCGGTTGTGGCCTCCACCCTCACCACTGTGGCCGTATTCCTGCCCGTGGCCTTCATCGAGGAAGAAGCAGGCCAGCTTTTCAAGGATATAGCCATTGCCGTTACCTGCGCCATAACGCTCAGCCTGTTCGTTTCCGTCTCGGTCATCCCCATGCTGGCCAACCTGTTCTTTTCCATGAGCCGCAAGCGGCCAACGGGCAAAAAACTCTTTCCCTTCGTGGATGCTCTCGGCAAGCGCATTGCCGATGCCTTCATGTCGCTGGTACGGCTTGCCATAAGAAACACCGTTACACGGCTTGCCACCATTGCGCTGCTCACCGCGGTTTCCGTCTTCATCACCTGGGCGGCCTTTCCCAAGATGGAATACCTGCCGCAGGGCAACCGCAACCTCGTGCTGAACATCCTCATACCGCCTCCGGGCCTTTCGTATGAGGAACGCAAAGACATAGGCGACTATATCCAGAGCACCTACCGTCCGCTTTATACCTCGGATACGGACGTGAACGGATTACCGCCCATAGACGCCCTGTTCTATGTGGGTGCGGCCGACTTCATGCTCTTTGGCACCACATCCAAGGTGGAAGACCGCGCAGGTGAATACATTCCGGAATTCACCCGCACCATACGCTCCATTCCCGGCATGTACGGCGTTTCCATGCAGGCGGGCATATTTCAGGACAACATCGGCAAGGGCCGCACCATTGAAGTGGACCTTTCCGCAGGCGACATCGACAAACTGGTCGGCGGGGCGGGCGCACTCTTCGGCACGCTCATGCAGGCCATTCCCGGTGCCCAGATACGCCCTGTTCCCTCGCTGGAACTGCTTTTTCCCGAAGTTCGCCTGCACCCCGAGCGCGACCGGCTGAAGGCGGCGGGGCTCACCTCTTCCGAACTGGGCATAGCGGTTGACGTGCTCATGGACGGCCGCAAGATAGGTGACTTCAACGAAGAAGGAAAAAAGAAGATAGATCTGGTGGTCAAGGCGGATGACCGCGACGTGCTCTCGCCCGAAGATCTGTACCACTCGCTGGTGGCCACGCCCACCGGCATACCTGTTCCCGTGTCTTCGCTTGCGGCATTGGAGCGCACCAACGGCATTACGCAGATACGCCACCTTGAACGCCAGCGTACCATCACCCTGCAGGTCACACCGCCCCAGAGCATGCCTCTGGAACAGGCTATGGATATCATCCGTGACGATACCATTCCCAAGCTGCAGCAGGGACCGCTTGCCGGAATCACCTACCGTCTTTCAGGCGCTGCGGACAAGCTGACCCAGACCCGGCAGGCACTGCAATGGAACTTCCTGCTCGCCGTGGCCATTACCTACCTGCTCATGGCTGCGCTGTTCGAGAACTTCATTTATCCGCTGATCATCCTGTTCACGGTTCCGCTCGCCTCCGCAGGGGGAATTCTGGGACTGAAGCTTGAGAACCTGTTCATTGCCCAGCAGCCCATGGATATTCTGACCATGCTCGGCTTCATCATTCTCATCGGGGTGGTGGTGAACAACGCCATCCTCATTGTGCATCAGGCGCTGAACAACATCCGCGAGGGTGGCATGCAGCACAGGGAGGCCGTGCTGGAATCAGTGCGCACAAGGTTGCGCCCCATCTACATGAGCGCGACAACCTCAGTCTTCGGCATGCTGCCCCTTGCCGTTGCTCCCGGGCCCGGTTCAGAACTCTACCGGGGACTCGGTTCCGTGGTGCTGGGCGGGCTTGCCCTTTCCACCATTTTCACGGTCTTCGTCATTCCCGCACTGCTGCTCTTTGTCATTGGCATGGAGAAACCCGCCTCTTCCGACGACTGAGAATACAGACAGCCGCTCCCTCACCGACAAGTAGCCTCCCCTGCGGCGCAGCGCCGTTGCGGTTTCCGGTCTGCAAGAGGCTTGCCCGTGCAGCCACGGGTTGTCCCGTGCCGCCTGAAACCATGCGCCGCATCTGCCAACGGGCCTGCCGGACTGCCTGCTCCCCATCATTCACTTTCAAACGCAGAAATATCTCACAGACAGACTAAAGTTTCGCCCCCACCGGCCGATAGACATTTTGTATTACCTGAAATGGCAACTCTATCACGGTACGAGGATATGTATCATGCTTAACTATTACCGCTACAAAGAGGTGTACGAGCTCTTCCTCAAAGGCAAATACGAGGAAGCCAAGCACCTTCTCATGGAGTTGCAGTCGCGCTATATTGAAACATGCGACGAGAATAGCGTTCTTAAATCCCAGATACAGGAATTTGAGGACATTCTTTATCTTTCAAAGAATCTCATATTCGATGGCAGTCATTACTGGCTGATCACCGGCAACATAAAGCAGGGACCGTTCTGCACCACCTGCTACAACAGAGACGGCACCCTTATCCGCCTGCATGACAATGGTGATGCCAAACGGTGCTACCACTGCGGAACGGAATATGACAGGGACAACGCCATTCAGAATGAGGGAGTGGAGAAAGCGGCAACCCCGCCACGATTGGCCAAGGTCATCCCCCTTTACAAGTAGGAGTTGAGTATGCGCCAGACTCACGCCGCAGCAATGGAGTATGATTTGTTTCTGCAACGTCTGTATATCGCTACCGGCCTGTTCTCGCTTATCGCGCTCTGCTTTCTCACATACGTGACGATGTAGGCCCCCGGCCCTCACCATAACCAGACCGACCCGCCTTTCAGGCGGGTCTTTCTTTTGCCTACGGACGAACTCTAAAGTTCACGGAGGCAACTGCCGATATGGATGGCAAGCTAACGCCGCCAATCTCCCCCGACGGGCGGCACAACAGCGAGGCCCTGACAATGCGAAACAAGACTCAATCTCCCTTTGCGTCCGCGCTTGTTGTTGCGGATAACGAAGGCGTAGCCGCCATCGACCGCACAGCGCTTCACGGTCTGGGCATCCGCCATGTGCGGGTGGTCTCTTCCGGCGAGCTGGCGGCAAAACTACTGGCAAAGCAGGCGACCGCAGGTATCACGTTCAAGAACGACCTGCCGCCTTTTGATATCGTGATCTGCAATGCCACACTTGAAGATATGCGGGGAACGGAGTTTCTCGGCATCATCCGCAAGCATCCCCGGCTTGCCGCCCTGCCCGTGGTGCTGGCCTCTGCCAACGCCACACGCACAGACGTGCTGGACGGCGTGCGCGCAGGATGCTCCGGCTTTCTTCTGCGCCCCTACACCACCACCGCCTTTGAAGAACAGCTGCAACTGGCTGCCAAGGCCCTGCCGGGCACCTACCTGAGCGGCAAGATGCAGCAGGGACAGCAGGCGATAGATACCAACGACTTTGACAAGGCACTCGACCAGCTGCATACGGTTGTGGAAATTGCCCGCCCCAGAGCGCAGGTGCTGTATGAAAGCGGCATGGATCTTCTTGCTGTGGGCGATTACGACGGTGCCATAGGTGCCTTCAACAAGGCCGTGCGACTGAATGTGCTCTATGCCGAGGCATACGTCGGTCTTTCCCGCGCATGGCGCGGCAAGGGAGATGTAAAGCAGTCGCAGAAATACATGCGCATGGCTGCCGAGGCCTATGCACGCCTTGAACAGTTCGCCGAATCGCGCGCCGTGTTTCAGCAGCTTGTCAAGGAACGGCCGGACATGTCCAACCCGCTTACCGGCACGGCCACCTTCCTGCTCAAGCAGGGCAACTATACCGCGGCGGCGCGGGCCTTTGCGGAAGGCCACAGGGTTGACCCCGAGTCCGACCTGACCACCCAGATTTCCCGCGCCTGCCATTTCACCGACAAGCCGGAGGCAACGGCAAAGGCACTGTGCCTCGCACTGGAACGTGAGGGAGAAAAGGATCTGGCCGAGCGGGTATTCCGCCGCATACTGACGGAACCCACCCCGCGCGGAGACGCAGCCCCCAACTCCATGCTCGCGCGCTTTCCCCGCCTTAACGAGCTGGTTTCCGTTGCCCGTTACACCTTCCGCCTGTACCGCGACGCCAAGCTCGCGGACGACGTCGCCTGAACCGCGCACCCATAACAACAGAAAAGCCGGGCATTGCCCGGCTTTTTTCCGTCTTTTATCACAGCCAGCACGCTATTACTGTTCCTCAATATCCCGAAGATAGCGGAACAGGGTACGCGCAGTTTTGGAAGGTTTGCCCGCCGCAATTTCCTTCCGCCCGTTGCGCACAAGCTGGCGCACGTACTGCACGTCAGCAGAAGGATACGTTTCCAGCATTTCGTCCAAGGCTCCTTCCTGCTCATTCATGAGAGCATCGCGCAGCCGTTCAAGATGCTGAAAATCAGCGGTGGCGGATGCCCTTCCGGCATGGTAGTCGCTCAGGCGGGCTTCCAGCTCGGCGGTATCTACCTCCCGCAGCATTCTGCCGATAAACTGCATCTGCCTGCGCTTCGCCTCATGTTTGGAATATTTGTGAAATTCCTCAAAGGCCGCAACCAGCGCAGACGGAAGCCCGAAGCTGCGTACGGCGGTTATGGGCATGCGCGCAAGGTCCTCGCCAATCTTCTGGCGGGCCGTGCTTCTGCGCTTTTTTTCGGAGCGGCTGAGATATTCCTCGCCCTCGTTATCGTCCATTTCGTCATGTATGAAATCAAAATCTTCGGTCATGCGTCCTCCGCTGCCTAGGCGTGTACGACAAGCAGGCCATGCACGTCCAGTCCGCAGAATACGACGCGCAGAAAAAAGCGGCCCCGCAGGGCCGCTTCATCATACTCCATTCCATAGCATCATGCACGTTTTTCCGGTGTGGTCTGCTTCCAGAGAGCATGTGGCAGCTCCACATTAATCTCCACATCCCGCTCCGGCACGGAAAGCACCAGCAGCAGACTGCCGGAAGGTTCCAGCCGGAACACAAACTGGAACAACCTGTCATGTATGATCGACACCGGTACGCCTGCTTCCGAAGCCACCTGCTCGGCTGCCCCTTCCAGTACCTTTGCGGCATCCTCATGCAGGGCAAGCAGTTCAGGGTCCATGCAAATAACCCTTTGCTCGGGCCTCAGCACCTGAAGGCGCTTGCGGATATACTCCTGACGCATGGGAATCTGCATTATCACACCCTCCTCCGGCACACACCCGCTGCAACCGTTACACAATTCTCAGCAGATGTAATTCACTGTAGAGTTAAGGATTCCGCATCAAGCGTCAAGAAGTGCGTCCGTTCCTGCCCGCCATCAGTTAAGATAGCGGCTCTGCCCCTTGAATGTCCACATCCGTGCAGGCACCTCCGCAAAGAGCTCAAGGCCGTGCTCCGGCATGTATATGGCCATCACCAGCGTGCCGGAGGGCTCCACATAATACATGTTGCCGAACAGATTATTCACCACATCCTGTCCACGCACGCCCACGGCTTCCGCAACCTTCTGCGCGGAACGGGCGATGGCCCGCTTGCCTTCCATGAGTATGAGTATGTCTGCAGCACTCACGTGCACAACCCGCTGCCCCGAATACACGGTTTCCACTCTTTCCGCGACCATGGCTTCTATAGTGTATTCCTGCATGACTGCCTCCTTCCGGAATCTTACCCGTCAGCCTTTATGGAGAACAACAATGCAACAGTGGTGCCATAAAAAATTATTGCATCACATTCACCACAATAGAATAACCATGACTGGAGAAACAAATCACAAAGCGCTTTACCGCCCCGAAAGGCCGCCGGAAAGAGGAAAAACTGACCATAACCAACGCTTTTGCCGCCACCGCATTGACACCATGTATCCATCCACATAGAACTGTATAAATTATCAGAGAAACTCTAACAGGAATGTAACCATTCATGTCAGTGCACGCCCATTCGCGCCACCTCGCCCGACCACACGGCGGCCAGCTTCTCCGCAGCTTTCCGTGTGTTCTCAGAGCATTATTCCTGTTACTTGTTCCTGTTGCCATTCTTGCCTTCACACCGGCCCCCTCGCGTGCCGATCTTCATAAGGTAACATTGCAGTTACACTGGCAGAACCAATTTGAATTTGCCGGTTACTATGCCGCTGTGGAGCAGGGATATTACAGGGAAGAGGGGCTTGAGGTTACCATACGCGAAGGCGGCCCCGGCATTGTACCGCTTACACAGATAATGCAGGGCAAGGCGGAATTCTGCGTCGGCGGCTCGGAAATACTGCTCGCCCGCCTGCGGGGGCAGCCTGTTGTGGCCCTTGCGGCCATATTCCAGCATTCAGCGGCAACTCTGCTCGTTCGTTCCGATTCCGGCATCTACACTCCGCAGGATCTTGCCGGCCGCATCCTTGAAATGGGTGACATGGAAAGCGATGCCGAAATATATGCCCTGCTGATGAACGAAGGGCTCACCAAGGACAAGATAATCCACGTTCCTTCCACCTTCACCATGAACGGCATTATCGACAAAAAGGTGGATGCGCTTTCCAGCTATCTCTCCAACCAGCCGTTCTTTTTAAAAAAGGCATCAGTCCCTTATCGCCTGCTGCGTCCCCTGTGGTATGGCATCGATTTTTACGGAGACACCCTCTTCACCACGGAAACCCTTGCCGAGCAGAACCCCGCACTTGTCGAGGCATTCATCCGTGCCTCCCTCAAAGGCTGGGGGTACGCCCTTAACCATCCGGACGAGCTGATCCGCACCATATTCACCAAGTACCCGCCATCTCTCATTCCGAGAACGCAGGAGCACCTCTGGTTTGAGTATCAGGAGATGAAGAAGCTGATCATGCCCACGGTCATCGAAATAGGCCACATGAACCCCGGCAGGTTCAGGCACATGGCCGACACCTTCGTGCAGCTGGGACTCGCTAAACCGGGATACAACCTCAACCACTTCATTTATCAGCCCAAGCATAGCTTCATAGACTGGCATAGCTACGAAGCCCAGTTCGTCTTGTATGTAGCCCCCGCAACCCTGCTGCTGCTCTTCATGTGGTGGATGTTCCGCCGCAGGCTCTTTGCCGAACATGAGCTCAGAATGCTGGCTGAATCCGACCTCGAAGCATGGCGCTTCAAAACCCGTCAGGTTCTTTCCAGCACGCAGGCCGGTTATTGGGAATGGGATCTCAGACAGAATGAGTTCTTTCTTGATGAAAGAACCGCCACCCTGCTCGGCCTGCCCCCCATATCCATCCAACTGACACCGGAAGACATGCCCAAGCTTTCCGATTCCGCCATAACAACCTTTTATGCTTCATTAAAGTCCGCTGTTCAGGACAAGGCGGAAACCATCAATCTGGAATTCAGAACCAGCTCCAGCGGCCTGCGCTGGGTTTCCTGCAAAGGTGCCGTGGTCAAGGTAGGAACACTGCCGCCCAAACTTGTTGCGGGCATTCTCACGGACATAACAGCCATAAAGCAGCTCGCGCGTGAGGTGGAAGAAATAGGCCGCACAAGCCTGCTTAACGGCATCCCCAACAGACACCTGTTCTTCCAGAGAGCAGAAACAAGCTTCATACAGGCCAAGAAAAACAGCCTTACCGTCACTATTGCGATCATCCATATCGACCAGTTCAAGGACATGCTGGCGGCCCATGGCACCATCGCCGCCGAGCAGCTGCTCAAGGACTTTTATGCCGCGCTCAGCGCCTCGGTGCGGCCGCAGGATACAGTGGCCCTCATGGGCAACAACGAGTTCTTCATCCTGTTCCCCGGAGCGGACAGAACCATCTGCCGCTCATTGCTCGAATCATTCCGCATGCATGTAAGCACTACGGAATTCACCACACCGCATTTCCATATGCCCATCACCTTCTCGGCGGGCATTGCGGACACGACAGAGCTGGCAAAGGATAATATACGCCCAAGAGCCCTTATCGCCCTTGCCGACAAACGGCTGGATGCCGCCCAGACAGCCGGAAAAGACCGGTTGATAGCGGATTAACACGATCCCTGCTCTGCGTTTCCGCCGGGCAGGTCCGTTGCTCCGCTGCCCCTTACTGCGGGATGTTGACGCAACGCTCCGCCTGACATAGTGCTAGAGCACGGAAACATTGTATGCGTACACGATTCACGAAAGCGATATCGCGCTACGTCCGGGTAGCCCCTTTTCCCCACATGACCACTCTCAGCATGGCGGGCCTTTCGCTGTTGTGCGGTGCCGAGGCAGGGCTTGCCAGCGAATCCGGCAACAAAATCATCGCCTTGATATTCTGGACGCTCTCTGCCCTGTTTGCATGGGGAATACTGCTCTGTCAGGCGGATGCCCTTTCCCGCTTCAGAGAATTCAAACGGGTACGCGCCACCTTGCGGCGCTACGGGTTCAAGCCGCGCATTCTGCACCCCGTTTCCTCGTCACGCTGCCAGCGGGACGCCGCGCTTCTGGCCGCCTGTGAAACAGGCTTCAGGGCTCAGGCGCACCGCTACTTCCGTGAAATGGGCTACCGCTGGTATCACATTCTGCCGGACCGCATAGTGGCCAACCCGCTCTACTTCTTCCATCCCAGCTTTCTGCGCAGCACCTTCCTGCCGCGCCGCACCTCGATGGAATAGCCTTTTCGTCCCAAAACCTCCTTTTTCAGGAGGACATCCCATGACATCCGGATTGAAAGTACTTATACTCTCCGTACTTCCATCTCTAATGCGCATACGGAGAATGCCATGCAGTATAAAATCCATCCCATTGTCATGGGAACCAAGGTATTTGATAAAGGCATGATGACCTATCAGCACGACTACGGGAAGTCCTACACCATCCCTATCTACTGCTGGTATGTCGAAGGCGGCGACAAGAAGATTCTGGTGGATACGGGCGAAATGCAGCCCATCAAGTCTGAAGACCGCGAAAAGGCCATAGGCGGCCCCATCTACACCTTTGAAGAAGGGCTTGCCAAATACGGCCTTACGCCGGACGACATAGACATCATCATCCACACGCACCTGCACAACGACCATTGCGAAAATGACTACAAGTGCAGCAATGCCGAAATATATGTGCACGAGCGCGAACTTGAGCACATCCACAATCCGCACCCGCTCGATTTCCGCTATCTGGAAGATTACATCGAAGATGTGGAGGAAAACGGTCAGCTGCGCGTCATCACCGAAAACGAAAAGGAAATCGTGCCCGGTATCCGCGTCATGCACACCCCCGTGCACACGGCCGGTGGCCTGACCATATTCATTGATACAGCAGAAGGCACCGTTGCCATCACCGGATTCTGCATCATTGACGAAAATCTCAATCCGCCTGCGGAGATCCGCGCACAGGAGATGGAGGTCATTCCCCCCGGAACCTGCATCAACCCGACGGAGAGCTACGACATCATGCTCAAGGTGAAGTCCATGGCATCCAGAGTGCTGGCCCTGCACGAACCCCGCTACGCCGGTGTGGAAACCATAGGCTGATAGTAACGCTAGCCCCCATAGGCATTCAGAGGCACCCCGATGAGCAATACCATTCTCGACGTGACATACGAAGGCGGCATGAAAGTGGCCGCAAGCATCCGCAACTTCACGGTGCACACAGATCAGAAGGAAAAACAGGGCGGCGAGGACAGTGCGCCCACGCCGTTTGAACTGTTCTTTGCCGCACTGGCCACCTGCGCCGGTGTCTATGCCAAGCGCTTCTGCGACAAGAAGGATATTCCCATGGACGGCATTGCCATCTCCATGGAATGCGAGTTCGATCCCGATCCCAAGAAATATCGCGCGCAGAAGATCACCACGATCATAACCGTGCCGGACAGTTTTCCGGAAAAGTTCGAAACCGCCTTCATCCGCACAGTAGAAGGCTGTGCCGTGAAAAAGCAGATTCTGGAACCGCCGGTATTCGCGGTGGAAATCAGACGCTGAGTGTAGCGAAGCAGTGTACCGACAAAAGCCCGTCTCACCGACGGGCTTTTGTTATATCCAGAGCGCCACAGTATCCTTCAGAGCTGCCATTCCTTACAACAGGCGACGCAAAATGCCCCCCCTGCCCCAAAACCGCACAAGAACACGGGGGAACACAGCACCTCAGCTATTCACACCTGCTGCATAATGTGGCATCCTGCCAAGATACGTTGAAATTTATGCCATACGCAAAGCGCGTCTCTGTCTGCACAGATTATGGTGCGCAGAACGCTTCAGGAGTATCCCCTATGCCCACATCCACACAGCTTTCACTTCACGTTGCCGAAACCCCTGAATCCATGGCCCGCCTTGCAGCGGAGCTGCTTATAGAGCGCTGCAAACGCGCCATAGACGATCATGGCACCTTTTCCGTGGCCCTTTCCGGTGGCAGAACCCCGACCCTGCTGTTCCGCCTGCTCTCCTCCCCCGAATTCCAGAACTGTATGCCGTGGGAGAAAGTGCTTTTTTACTGGGTAGACGAGCGCTGTGTCGATCCCGACCACCCCGACAGCAACTACCGTGTGGCCCGCGATGAGCTGCTCCACAAGGTAGAGGCGACCAAATTCTACCGCATGCGCGGCGAACTGGACCCGGAAGAGGCTGCACAGACATATGAACGCCTGCTGCGCCAGCATTTCGAACTGGGACCGGACGATCTGCCCCGTTTTGACTGCATTCTTCTCGGCATGGGTGAAGACGGGCATGTGGCCTCCCTGTTCCCTGAAGAAGAAGGCATCAACATCAAAGACCGGCTCGTCGTGGACCAGCACATCCGCAAGCTCAAGAGCGACCGGCTCACGCTGACACTGCCCGTGCTGAACAACGCCCGCTGCTGCATCTTCATGGTTCAGGGCAAAGAAAAGCATGCTGTGCTGGCCAAGGCGCTCAATCTGCTCGGCTCTCCCGACCTGCCAGCACAGAGGGTGAAGCCCACCAACGGCGAACTCATCTGGGTGGTGGACGAGCAGGCCCGCCGCGGCTAACTGCTTCCGTCAGTATTCCCGCACAAAAACAACAAGGCCGGTGCTTTCGTACCGGCCTTTCAGACTGCTGACAAAGTTATTTCTGGTATTTTTTGGCTCCGCCGGGCAGGAACCTAACGTTCCTGCACCTCGTATATGCGATGAAAATCCGTTTTCAGACCTCGGTTCCGGCTTACCGGGAATACAGCTTTACTGAAAACGAGGGGTTGGCATTACCCTGCAAGGCCGGTGCGTTCGTACCGGCCTTTTCCATTCTCAATGGCTCATCGCAGCCTGGGCGTGTTCTTCCTGCAGCAACTCCACAAGCACGGTGCCGTTGGTCATCTCTTCCAGCGCAAGGCGAAGTCCTTCGGCACGTTCCTCGGGCATTTCGAGCACATAACGGGCATCAACCGTGAACGCCTCTTCAAGCACCACGGCCTCATATTCCGGCAGCAGACGCTTGAACAGCGTGATGGCACTGTAGTCCAGCACCACCTCCATCTGCACGGGAACAATGCGTTCGCGGACAGGCAGAGTATCCAGCCCCACCTTGACCATACCGGCATAGGCGCGGACGAGGCCGCCGGTGCCGAGCTTTATGCCGCCGAAATAGCGCGTCACCACGCAGGCTATTTCTCCCACCGGAGCATGCAGCAGCACATTCAGCATGGGCCTGCCTGCCGTACCGTGGGGTTCGCCGTCGTCGCTCATACCCACGTGGGCAGTGCTGCCGGGCGGACCGGCCTGAAACGCCCAGCAGTTATGCGTGGCATCGGAATGCTCGGCACGAATGCGATCGATGAATTCGCGCGCAGCCTCGACAGAGGGAGCATGCGCCATGGTGGTGATGAACCGGCTCTTCTTGATCATCTCTTCCACGCGGTGAAAGGATGAGTCCGGTATGGAGTAACGTGCAGTCATGGTGGCTGGATAGCGGCAGGCGAACATAAGGTCAACTCCGGTTTCCCGGCACCGCCAATCGAGGCCCGGCAAGGGCTTGTTGACCAAACGCCGCATTCGTCCTACATCCTCGGCAACATGTCCAAAACGCTCATCATCGCAGAAAAACCCTCGGTCGCACGGGAAATAGCCCCCTTAGTCAATGCCACAGGCCGCCGCGACGGCTACATGGAAGGTCCTACCCATCTGGTCAGCTGGGCCGTCGGCCACCTTGTGGGCATTGCCGAACCTGAAGACCAGCACGAAGCCTGGAAAGGCAAGTGGAGTCTTGAACAGCTGCCCATCATTCCTCCCAAGTTCAAACTCGCCGTGCTCAACGAGGGACGCAAGCAGTTTGCGGTGCTGAACAGGCTGTTGAATCTGGACGAAGTGGACACCGTCATCAACGCAACTGACGCCGGTCGTGAAGGTGAGCTGATATTTCGCCGCATCTACCTGATGGCGGAATGTTCAAAGCCCGTCAAACGCTTCTGGGCCAACGACATGACCGAAGAGGGCCTGAAGAAAAGCCTTGCCAAACTGCTGCCGGACAGCAACAAGCGCAACCTCGGTCTTGCCTCCTTTGCACGGGCCGAAGCCGACTGGCTCATCGGCATGAATTTTTCGCGCATCTTCACCATCAAGGCCAACAGCCTTGTTTCCGTGGGCCGCGTGCAGACGCCGGTTCTCAAACTGATGGCTGACAGGCGCCGCGAGATCGAGCACTTTGTCCCGCAGAATTACTGGACGGTAGAAGGTTCTTTCGGCAAAGGGGCCGCCCCTGCCGACGAGCAACGGGAACCCCCTTTTGCCGCCACGTGGCACCAGCCGCCGGAACTCAGCGAAACGCGCATAAACAAAGAAGAGCAGGCCAACCACATCGTTCACGAATGCGAGGGCAAAGATGGTGTGGTGGACAGCACCACCAGCCGCAAGGGCAGCACCAAGCCCCCCCTGCCCTTTGACCTGACCACGTTGCAACGGGAGGCCAACACCCGCTTCGGTTATTCGGCAAAAGATACGCTGACCATCGCGCAGGCACTCTACGAACAGAAGAAACTGCTCACCTATCCGCGAACCGACTCCCGGCACCTGACCAAGGAGCTCTTTGCGGAGATACTCAACTACTTCAGGGCCATTTATCACCTCTACCCTGACGAGACAGTTCCGGCAGTGGGCCGCATCCGCGACGGCAAGAAATTTCCCTGTGTGGACGACAAGAAGGTCACGGACCACCACGCCATCATCCCCACGGCCAACAAGGCCGACCTCGACCGCCTTTCTGCTGAAGAGCGCAACATTTATGATATGGTGTGCCGACGTTTCATCGCCGCCTTCAGCGCTGAGGCCACCTTCTCATCGTCCACGGTGCACATTGTGGTCGAAGGCCATACCTTCATAGCCAAGGGCAAGGTGTTCAAGGACAGGGGCTGGCTGCTGGTGGAACCGTGGCGTGCTGCAGAAGACAATCCCCTCCCCTCGCTGCGCAAGGGCAGCAAGGTCACAACCGAGGCGGTAAACGCCGTACGCCGTCAGACCAAGGCCCCCGCGCACTTCACCGACGCATCGCTGCTCGCCGCCATGGAAACCGCAGGCAAATTCGTGGAAGACGAAGAACTGCGCAATGCCATGAAGGAACGCGGGCTTGGCACCCCAGCCACACGCGCCCAGATCATTGAAACACTGCTCTCCCGCCACTATGTTGATAAGGACGGGAAAAAGCTGATCTGCAGCGAAAGAGGGCTGGAGGTGGCGGACATCGTCTCCGCGCTCCTGCCCGAGGTGGCCTCTCCTGAAATGACCGGCCTGTGGGAGAAGAAACTCAAGGATATCGAAGCAGCCCAGTACACCTATCCCGACTTCATGCGTGAGATCCGCACCATGGTCAGCCGTGGCATAGGGCACATTAAGGGGCGCAGTGTCGCTTCCATCATTGTGGCAGCCAAGGCGAGGTCCATGCCCGCCCGCGAGCCGGATGGCAAATGCCCCCTGTGCGGCGGCGAGATTGTGGAACGGGAAAAAGGATTCAGCTGTTCGCGCTGGAAGCGTGAAGACGGTGGCTGTCTTTTTGTGATATGGAAGACCATGTTCGGGCGTGAACTGCCTCCGGAGATTATCCGTGAGTTGCTGGAAACCGGCCGCACGGCCGAACCGCTGGACTTTGTCTCGCGTGCAGGCAAGCCCTATACGGCCCGCCTTGTGCTGGAAGAGGGACAGGTGAAACCCGAATTTGTCAATGACCGGGCTCCCCGCACGCACGCCCCTGAACGCGAAACCAGTTCCGGAAGCGAAATACCGGATGAGGCAGCACCATCCTGCAACACGGACCAGCCTTTGGAAGAAGCCCGCTTTGCTCATAACGATTTCTCTGCTATGCAAGAACAGTCAGAGGATAGCGAGACTCCACCTCCCGGCTCCGAAGAGGCATAAGGAGTAGAATTTCCGAACCTTGCAAAGTTTTTTCACTTTTCTCTTTACATGAATCACTGTTTTACTTAAATAGTAACCATTCCTATTAAGGAGAGGCCAAACGGCCACCTCATATACATCACAAACAAGAATATTTAAGGAGAACAAACTCATGAGTAAGACCCTTGCCAATCTGATGGAAGCTTTTGCAGGTGAATCCCAGGCTAACCGCAAGTACCTTGCCTACGCCAAGCAGGCCGACAAGGAAGGCTTTCCCCAGGTAGCAAAGCTGTTCCGTGCAGCTGCAGACGCTGAAACCATCCACGCTCACGGCCACCTGCGCAACGCTGGCAAGATTGGTGACACCATCTCCAACCTCAAGGACGCCATCGCCGGTGAAACCCACGAGTTCAAGAACATGTATCCCCAGATGATCGTCGAGGCAGAAGCCGAAGGCGAAAAGGTAGCAGCACGCTACTTCGGCTTTGCCAACAAGGCAGAGCAGGTACATGCGGAACTGTACTCCAAGATGCTCGAATCTCTGGAAAACCCCAAGGACGTTGACTACTACAACTGCTCCGTTTGCGGTTACACCCACGAAGGCGAGTTCACCGACAGCAAGTGCCCCATCTGTGGCGCTGCTCCCAAGGCCTTCTACAAGGTCGACTAACTGTCACAAAGGACAGGCGCAGCACCAGCAGCCCTGCCCAGACTTGGAATGCAACAGCCCCCTGCTTCTCTGAAGCCGGGGGCTTTTTCATGCACAAAAAAAGCCCGCCAGAGGCGGGCTTTCGGTGTTGGCGTATTCTAGCTAGTAACGGGGACGGCGTTCACGGGGCTGTGCTTCGTTCACGCGCAGGTCACGACCCTGGAAGTTCTGACCGTTCAGTGCTTCAATAGCCTGAAGGGCGTCTGCGTTATCCATTTCAACGAAGCCGAAACCACGGGAGCGGCCGGTTTCACGGTCTTCAACAACCTTGGCGGACAGTACGTTTCCGTAGTTGGAGAACAGGGAACGGAGGTCGTCGTCAGTTGCGGACCAGGACAGATTGCCAACATAGATGTTCTTGGACATAGCCTAAAAAACTCCGGATAATAAAATTGTACAAAGTGTTCTGCAGCCTGTCCGAACCCTGTAGATCTCTGAAAGAAAGAAGCCCAAGCGTTTTCCAGGATGCCGTAACACGAGCGGTAAAACCGAACTCCCCACACACGGAGAAGGCTAATCCGCTCTACCAAACATTTCCCCCCTAGCTGAGATTTGAGAAAAGTGTCAATACGTTTGTTCTATTTATTATAAAATTTTTACCTGAATTATATCAGCCTACACGCTCGATACAAAAATGAAACCCCGCCGGAGCGGGGTTATTTCATTCGCATAATACAGCTTACTCTATGCCAGCCATGCGGCCAGCTCGGCCAGTTGGGCCCTTACTGAATCAGGCCCTGTGCCACCCTGCGTCTTGCGGCGTGCAACGGCAGTTTCATAGGCAAGAACAGTGTATACATCGTCCGTGATAAGTTCGGAAACAGAGCGGAATTCATCAAGACTCAAATCTTCCAGAGCCTTGCCCTTGTCTTCGGCAAGCGCCACAGCCGCACCGGTAATATGGTGGGCCTCACGGAAGGGAACCCCCTTGCCCACAAGGTAATCGGCAAGCTCGGTGGCGTTCAGGAAGCCGGAACGCATCACCATGGCCATGCGCTGCGTATTGAACCGCAGTTCGGAGAGCATGCCCGCCATGAGTGCCAGCGAGTTGGATACGGTCTTGTCCGCATCCATGAACGGTTCCTTGTCTTCCTGCAGGTCCCGGTTGTAGGTCATGGGCAGCCCCTTCACCGTGGTGAGCAGGGTTGTCAGCGCACCATACACACGCCCAACCTTGCCGCGCATGATCTCGGCAACGTCGGGGTTCTTCTTCTGCGGCATGATGCTGGAACCTGTAGCATAGGCATCGGGCAGGTAGATGTAGCCGAAGTTGGGGTTGGCCCAGATGATCAGCTCTTCGCAGAATCGGGAAAGATGCGCCATGATCAGAGAACCGCAGAACATGGATTCCAGCGCAAAGTCGCGGTCGGAAACGGCGTCCATGGAGTTGCGGAAGGTGCCGAACATGCCGAGCTCTTCAGCCACGGAGGCAGGATCGAGAGGATAGGTGGTACCGGCAAGTGCGGCTGCTCCCAGCGGGCACACACGTGTGCGCTTATCGCAATCCGCGATACGGTCATAATCCCTGCGCAGCATCCATGCATATGCCAGAAGATGGTGGCCCAGCGATACGGGCTGTGCGGGCTGCATGTGGGTGCAACCGGGCAGCAGGGTATCGACATGGTGTTCGGCCTGTTTGACGAGTTCGGCAATGACGGCGCGAATCTGTTCCTGCCATTCGCGGATGGCGTCGGACACGTACAGGCGGAAATCCAGAGCTACCTGATCGTTACGGGAGCGGCCGGTGTGCAGGCGCTTGCCCGCATCGCCCACCAGTTCGGAAAGACGGCTCTCGATGTTCATGTGCACGTCTTCCATTTCCCTGCGCCAGACAAAATTGCCGGACTCGATCTCTTCCTGAATCTGCGCAAGACCGGAGACGATCTTGTCCGCATCATCCTGCGAGATAACGCCCTGCCGTGCCAGCATGCGCGCGTGCGCCTTGGAGCCTGCAATATCCTGACGGTACATCAGCCTGTCGTAGGACACGGACTGGGTATACTCTTCCACAAGGGCCGCTGTCTTCTGGCGGAAGCGTCCGCCCCACATCTTCTTTTCTGCCATGTCTGTTCCGTATTGTGATGCTGCACGGGAGCCGGGGCTCTGGCGATCGGTTGCTGAGGTCTTCTGCAGTCCGGCGAAATGCCACTGCGACCTCCAATGTCAATAATGGGGTAACGCGGCCTGTGTGCCACGCTACCCCACTTGTATACTCTACTATTCTACTGCAGGGAAATGCTGCCGATCACCTCAGGGCACAGCCTTCACAGGCTGGCGGAATCGGCGCTCCCTGCATCAGAAACCGACAGAGAAGCTACTTCTTGTATCCGAGCAGGCGCAGGCCCTGCAGACGGATGAAGCCGGCTGCGTCCGCCTGGTTGTAGACCTCATCTTCTTCAAAGGTGGCGAGGTCTGCACGGTACAGAGAGAACGGCGACTTGCGGCCCACGGGAACAACGTTGCCCTTGTAGAGCTTCACACGCACGGTGCCGGTCACGTTTCTCTGGGTTTCGTCAATGAGCTTCTGCAGCGCTTCACGCTCGGGCGCGAACCAGAACCCGTTGTACACGCACTCGGAGTAACGGGTAATCAGGGAATCGCGCAGGTGCATGGATTCGCGGTCGAGGCAGATGCCTTCAAGGTCGCGATGAGCAATGTGCATGATGGTGCCGCCGGGAGTTTCGTACACGCCGCGGGACTTGATGCCCACGAAACGGTTCTCAACCATGTCCAGACGGCCGATGCCGTGCTTGCCGCCCAGCGTGTTCAGCGCCTTCAGCATGGCTGCGGGGCTGAGTTTTTCGCCGTTCAGTGCAACGGGGTCGCCATGCAGGTATTCAAGCTCGATGTATTCGGGAGTGTCGGGAGCCTGCTCAACCGGCACAGCCATGATGTAGGAGCCTTCCAGCGGTTCGTTCCACGGATCTTCCAGTTCGCCGCCTTCGAAGGAGCAGTGCAGCATGTTGCGGTCCATGCTGTAGAGCTTGCGGGAAGCGGCAACAGGCAGCGGAATGCCGTGCTGCGAGGCAAAATTGGTCAGGTCGGTACGCGAACGGAAGTTCCATTCACGCCACGGGGCGATCATCTTCAGCTTGGGATCAAGGGCCATGGCTGCCAGTTCGAAACGCACCTGGTCATTCCCCTTGCCGGTGGCACCGTGGGCAATGGCCTGTGCGCCTTCCTCATGGGCAATTTCCACAAGGCGCTTGGCAATGAGCGGACGGGCAATGGAGGTACCCAGCAGATAGCGGCCTTCGTACACGGCGTTGGCGCGCATCATGGGGAAAATGAAATCGCGTGCAAATTCTTCACGCAGGTCTTCCACGTAGGCGCGGCTGGCACCGGTGGCAAGGGCCTTTGCATCCACGCCGTCAAGGTCCTCTTCCTGACCAAGGTCGGCGGTAAGGGTGACCACTTCGCAGTTGTAGGTAAGGGCGATCCACTTGAGGATCACAGACGTATCAAGCCCGCCGGAATAGGCGAGCACGACCTTTTTGATATCCTTGCTCATTGTTCTTCCTTGTATACACTCAATCTATGCGGGGTATCGGCCCGCGAACGTACCGGTCCGCACTGCGGACGCTACGAAAAAATCCACTCAAGAATGGCTTTCTGCATGTGCAGGCGGTTTTCCGCCTGATCGAAAACTATGGAAGCCTCGCTCTCAAACACTTCCTCGCTCACTTCCTCGCCGCGATGCGCGGGCAGGCAGTGCATGAACTTGGCACCCTTTGCGGCGTACTTCATCATATTGCTGTCGATCATGTATCCGGCAAAGGCCTTTTCGCGGCGGGCCTGCTCTGCTTCCTGTCCCATGGATGCCCACACGTCGGTATTGACGTAGTGCGCGCCTTCAATGGCTTCCTTGGGGTCGTGGGTGCAGAAAATCTTGGCACCGGCCTGCAGGGCAAGGCCGAGCAGGTTTCTGTCGGGCTCGTAGCCTTCGGGGAAGGCCATGAACAGCTCGAAGGGGAAGTACATGGCAGCTTCGATCCACGAGTTGGCCATGTTATTGCCGTCACCTATCCATGCCACGCGGATGGTGCTGAAATCGGGGGTATGCTCATACATGGTGAGCAGGTCGCTCATGACCTGACAGGGGTGTCCCTGATCGGTCAGGGCGTTGACCACCGGAATGCTGCCGAAGCGCACCAGCTCGTCGATCTTCTCCTGCCCGAAAGTACGCACAATCATGCAGTCGTTGTAGCGGGAAAGAACGCGGGCGGTATCGCGAAGCGGCTCGCTGCGGCCCAGCTGGCTTTCAGCGGGAGTCATGAAAATGGTCTTCGCACCAAGGTGGTGCAGAGCCGTCTCAAACGATACCCGGGTTCGCGTGGAGGCTTTCTCGAACAACAGAATGGCAGACTTGCCTGCCATCAGGTCGCTGCGATGATTCGTATCCTTCATTTCCTTGGCGCGGGCAATCAGCCTGCGCGCGTTTTCACAGCCCAGATCTCTGATTCTCGTGAAATGCTTTGTCATTCGGGAAAACCTCTCGGTATGTCGTACATCGCGTACGCTTCATGAAAAGAGTGTTCATAGGCTCAAATGTCCATATTTGTAAACCCGCAGCAAGGGGTATGCCGCCCCTTTTTTTTCCGAAGCCCGCATGCTCATTGCCTCTGACTGCACATTCCTGATATTGAATATCCGTACCCGGGCAACCGCGCCAACGCTTGCGGCCTGTCACCGCAGGTAATCAGGGCCGGCAACCTCTGCCGATCATATCAGGCTGCCACGGCATGCATTGCGCCCACGTTGCGGCTCTCAGGCCCCACAAGTCCCCGTCGCTACATGTTGTCACACGTCGTCGCATGTCACTGCATGTCACTTCATGACACGACATGACAGGGGCACGGCCCATATAGCCGCATGTCACCATTGACGGAAAGGCAAGGCAGCAAGTAAGGCAATACCTGCTTCCCGCAACACATTGCAGGGAATTATTCCGCGACAATGCCGATAGCGTTATCCGCGAAAGCCAGAACCAAACACGTCTCCCCATCAGGAGAGCCAGACATACAACTAATGGCAGCCATGCAACAATCCTCCCGCCCGCCTGTGGCACTCTTCATCAAGACCTTCTCCCGCTACGGCGGCGTGGAGCAGTTCTGCTACCGCTTCAATGAGTTTCTCATCAGCAGGGGCTATCAGGTCACCGTGTTCTGCGGTGAGGATAAAACCGAGGAAGCTGCGGCAGGCAAGCCGCGCCCCGAGGTTGTGGAAGTGGGCATGTGGCGGCCGGGGCGTTTTCTCAAGCACCTCAGCCTGTACCACAAGATGAAATCGCGCCGTGCAAGGCTGCCCAAGGGTACCGTCTCCATGTGCTTCGGCAATTTTGCAGGTTGTACCATCTACCGCTCCGGCGGGCCGCATCTCGATTTTCTCGGCCGAAGCATCCGCGCCCAGCGCAACCCGCTGCGCAGACTTTCCAAAATGGCCGTGCGGTTCTTCTCGCCCATAAACTGGCTCATGCCCATGCTCGACCTTTCCGTGTATCCGCATCCGGATACACGCTGCATTCTGGCCATATCCAACAAGGTACGGCAGGCAGTGGAAGCCTATTTTCCCGGCACCAAGGGACGCATTGCCGTCATTCCCAACGGCGTGAACACGACGCGGTTCAATCCTGCACGATTCGCGGAACTGCGGCAGGATGCGCGCATATGGTACTCCCTGCACGAAGGGCAGAAAGCCATCGGGTTCTGCTCCACCAATTTCGAGCTCAAGGGGCTGGACCGTCTCATCAAGACGCTCACCCTGCTCCCGCCGGAATATATGCTGGTCGCAGCCGGTGGCCGCAACCACACAAAATACATCGAATATGCCCGCTCGCTGGGTGTGCACGAGCGCATCATCTTTCCCGGCAAGGTGGACGACATGCCCAAGTTCTATGCCGCGCTTGATGTCTTCTGCCATCCTTCCTTCTACGACACCTTCGGCAGCGTGGTTGCGGAAGCTCTGGCCATGGGCGTGCCCACCGTCACCACCGAGGATGTAGGTGCCTGCGACCTCATCAAGAACGGCGAAAACGGCGTTGTGGTCAAAAACCCCACGCCCGAGGAACTCAGCAGGGCCATTCTGGTCTTGCGCAGCGTGAATGCAGGCCAGAATTTCAATTGCGTGCAGGATGATACAGCCGTGTTTGAACGGTACCTCCAACTCATTGAACGGGCCGCTGCAGGCAAGAAACCTGCTCCCGCCCGGCCTGACAAATAGGACGGCATTTCTGCTGCCCTGTTATCTCGCGGGGACATGACACCGCTGCCGGTTGACGCCTGACAGCAAGTATGTTGAAACCTCGCAGACCGCACATCTCGCCCCTGTCATGCCGCCGGTACAGGGAACAGCAGACGCCTCGTCAAGGCTCTTCCGGCGCCAACAACAAGCCTGTGAAGAACACATGTCCCAGTCAGTGAACGATGTTTCCATACTCATTCCGGCCTACAAACCGGAATGGTTCGCCCAGAGTCTGGACAGCTGCCTTGCCCAGACCGCAAAGGTGCGGGAAATACTCGTTTCCGACGACTGCCCCACAGACGAGATACAGCGCATACTCGCCTCTCGCCTGAGCGACCCGAGAATACGGTATATCAGAAACACCCCTTCGCTGGGACTTGCCGCCAACTATCTGCAACTGGCGCGTGAGGCCAAGGGCCGCTGGTTCAAGTTCTTCGATGACGACGACATCATGCATCCTGACTGCGTTGAGCGGCTCATGCAACATGCGGATGATTCCGTCAGCCTTGTTATTGGCGGCTGCCGCCTGCTGCACGAAGACGGCAGCATTACCGAAAAACGGGAACCCCTGCCGGCATTCACCGGAGGAACCACCTATTTTCTCAATACATATCCCCGGGTACCGCTCACCCTCTTTTCCCGCATGCTCATACGGGGTGATGTGCTGCACGACCTGCTCACGGAGCAGATACCGGCACGCATGATCAGCCTTGACGAACTGGTCGGGCTGCGTGCCTGCCTCAAGGGTGGCGTGGCATATGAACCCACGCTTGTGTGCGACCACCGCAACTATCCGGGCGGCTATTCGCGCACGGTGGATACTGAAGTACTGCTCGCCGACGCCGCCTATGTGACCAATCCCCACGAATGCGCCCTGCGCATGGGGCTGGCACCGCGCCCTGTTCTGGACAAGTGGCACGCAACCATGGTGCGCAAATATGCGCGCGGCGTGATCACCAAGTACCTGCAGGTTCAGGACCATGCGGGCCTTTTCACCTTTCTCGCGCGCCTGCGTGAACGCTTCGGCCTGCTCGCCATCGGCTCTGCCGCATCCCCGCGACTCATTGCCAGATTCTTCAAGAATCTTTTCAGATAGGAAATTTCATGTCCAAGCCCGTTCTCTTTCGCGTGACCAACAACCTGAACATAGGCGGAGTCCAGCGCCGCATGCGCTCTGTGCTGCCACTTCTGACCGACGATTTTGATGTGCACGTGGTCACCTACAAAGACAAGGGCGTTTTCTGGGATGAGCTGCCGGAACTGGGCGTGCAGACCCATTTCGTCAAGCTGAAGGGCAAGTGGGACCTCGGCGGCATACGCCGCATGAGCCAGCTTTTCAGGGAATACCGGGCCGACATAGTGCACACCCATTCCCTTGGCGGCAACATTTCGGGCATTCTGGCCGCTGCCATGGCCGGTGTGCCGGTGCGCATAGGTCAGGTGCACAGCCGTGGCCTGCACTGGTATGCCAAAAGACCGCTGCACCGGTGGAAGCAGAAGGTGGAGGAGAGCATCATCCACAAGCTGTTCACGGACAAGGTGGTGCATGTTTCACAGGAATCGCTGGAGTTCTACGCACAGCAGACCGGACTGCCCGCAGACAAGCTTGCGGTGCTGCACAACGGTGTGGACTTCAACGCCATGCTGCCGGATATTGACCCCAGAGCCCTCAAGGAATCCCTCGGCATTGCGCCGGACAAGATCTGCATCGGCTTTCTCGGCAGACTGGAAAAAGGCAAGGGGGTGGAGTTCTGCATGCGTTTTGCCCGCACCCTGCTCTCGCAATCCGATAAGTTCGCCTTTGTCATCGTGGGCGGCGCCCCCGAAGACAAACTGGAAGCCATGCGCAAGGAAGCCTCGTCTTGGGGCGACGGAAAAAGCGTCTGCTTCACGGGTGAACGAAAAGACGTTGCCAATTTCTACAACATGTTCAACCTCTTCATGTTCCTGTCCGAAGCCCAGTGGGAAGGCATGCCCGGTGTCGTGCTGGAAGCCTGCTCCTTCGGCCTGCCGGTGCTGGCGCGCGAAACCAGACCGGTACGTGAAATTGCCGGCTACTATCCCCGCATCACGTTCATGGAAGACACAGCCGACCCGCTGACCATAACCGAACAGGCCCTGCGCCTGCCTCCTGTCGACCAGCACGGATTCCGCAGCCGTTTCAGCGTGCAGGCCATGGCCGAGCGAACTAAAGAGCTATATCTCTCCATGCTGAACAGATAGACAGATCGGGCAGGCACTTGCAGTGCTTGCATGCCTGCCCACGTCTCTTTCTGCCCCCGTATCTCCCTGTCTCGTCCGGCTCTGTCCATCTGGCCCTGTCCCATCCGGTCCTGTGTCGACGGGCTCTCTCCCGGCTGGCCACACCTTGCCCTGTCCCTATCCGGTCCAGCCCTATCCCGTCAGCTCCGAGCAGGTTCCCGCCGCCAGTCCCTCCCCCTGTCCACGCCTCGGCACTTACTTCGCAATCAATGCCGACACTTGTTTTACCACCACCAACAGGCTATGGTTATTATTCTGTCCGACCGATCAGATTATTGCACTCTGCTTGTGACAACCGGATGGAACCAGCCTGCTCCGGGAGGGCACCATGCACGCAAGCCGGAAACAAGGCGCAGGCAATGCCCTGCCCGCCCAACTCGCCCTGTTCACTATGTTCGTCCTGTTCGCCGCACTACTGTCTGCAAGCGGCTGCGCAGTCGGCGACCGCAAAAGCGGCACCCTGATCATGACATCCGATGCATTCAACATGTTCAACGGTGAATATGAAGTGCTGCCCGCCATGCAGACGCATGCGCCCCGCTCCATCGCCGTGCTTCCCTTCACAGGCAACGCCACATTGTGGCAGTCCGTGCCGGAAAACTACTCCCCCACCGACCTCGCACGACGCGGTATATACAATCATGTGGCATCGCTGCCCTTCAGCGATCAGGAATTGCGCGAGACAGACCGCCTGCTTGCCAATGCCCATCTTGATGCTACGGCGGCATACGTCCTGCTTGAAAAAGATCCGAAGAAGCTGCGTTCCGTACTCGGAGTGGATGCGGTGCTTTCCGGTGAGGTGACGGCTTTTAACCGTGTCTTCTTGGGCGTATTCTCACAGGTCGCCGTAGGGTGCGAAGTGCGCCTGACAGATCTGGATTCCGGCGGAGTGCTGTGGCGGGCCAAGCACATATCACGGGAATTCGGCGGCGGCGTGGGCATAGACCCCATAAGTCTTGCCCTCAGCACGCTGGCCTCCGCATGGAACATCAGGGATGAGCAGTACGAACGCAAAACCGACGACCTGTTCCGCGAGATTATCCAGTCTCTGGAACAAAGCCTGCCGGAAAACCTGCAACGCCGCGTACCGCCCACCCCAAAGCTGGACTTTTTCGCGCTCGTGTCGCAGGCGCACTACTTCCGCGCGGGTGATACGCTGCGGTTCCGCATTGTGGGCGATGCAGGCTGCGAGGCGTATGTGGATATGCCGGGTTACAAGGCCGCCATTCCCCTTGCCCCCCTGCCGGAGGAACTGAAATACGCCGGCCTTGCCCCTGCCCTTGCGTCTCTCAAAGCGCGCATGCAGCAAGCCGGAACTCCCATTACGCAGGAACAGGAGCAGGCGCTCAGCCAATGGCTGCAACGCCGGACCGTTTACGAAGGAACAGTCACCGTGGCGCCGGACGATCTCGCCATGAACATCCTGCCGCGCGGCTACCTGATCACCCCTGCCGGAGGTATAACCGGCGCCTTTGCAGACAGACAGCCTCTCGTTATCGATGCCAAGTCCCCCCTGCCCCCTTCCGGACTCAAGGTCACAGCGCTGAATGGAGGGGCAGAACTGGAATGGAAGCCAAGCCCCACACCGGACGTGCAGCAATACGACATTTACATGTCCACGGGAGAAGAGGTGGCATTCACCCGCCTTCGCTCTTCGGGTGACATATCCACAACGGTTGCATCGCTCCGCAACTTCATACCGGTACGATTTCGCGTGGTTGCGGTGGATGCGGCGGGCAATGAAAGTGCCCCCACGCGGATGCAGCGCGTCATCCCCGTGCCCGAAAAAGAACTGGCAGATTCCCGCCCTGCTCCCCAGCAACTGAGCGGAACCATTACCGGCCCGCTCAGGCTTTCCGCCATGCACAGTCCCTATACCGTGCACGACATGGTAAGTATTGTGGAAGGAGGCGGGCTGTACATTGAACCGGGCGTAACCATCCGCTTTGCATCCGGCACAGGCATTACCCTTGAAGGCGGCTATCTGCGTGCAGAGGGCGAAAGCACACGCCCCATACGCTTCATGCCCATCTCGGACAATGCTCCGGCGGGCAGTTGGAAAGGCATTGTCATCCGCGGACAGGCGCGGGCGAGCCTGCAGCATGTCTACATCATCCGGGCAACGACCGGCGTGGATATTTCCGGAGCGGCAGCACCGCTGCAGCATGTGGATATCGAACTTGCCGCAACTGCGGGGGTGCGTATCCGTGAAAACGCCCGTGTTGAAATATATTGCAGCCGCATAGTCCGTTGCTCCGGCATGGGAGCCATTGTGACCGAAGGCAAGGGTGCCATCGTCACGCTCCGGCACTGCGTACTGCAGGGCAACACCCCCTTCGACATCCAGAACTATTCCCCGCTTACGCAGGATATATCGGAAAATTACTGGCCCGAAGCCCCGAAAGTGCTCGGGAACGTCGTAACCTCTCCGCAACTGACCGAAGTTCCGGATTGCCGCTGACCTGGCTCCGATGAAGGAAATTTCCATGAAGACACCGCACACCTTTCTGCCTGTCCTGCTTCTCCTGACACTTTGGTGCTCCTATGGCGTTGCGCACGCTGCAGACGCCCCCACCCGCGAAACGGTCGGCACCTCCGGCTACATTGACTGGCAGGAAATGCGCGCCGTAGCCACAGGCACGGGCATACCGCCGCTCAATGCCGACCAGACGCAGGAGCAGCTTCAGGGAATGCGCGCAGCAACCATGGATGCCCGCCGCAACCTGCTGGATGTGGTGCGAAGCGTGCGTCTTGACGCTTCAACGCAGGTAGGCGGCGTAATGCTGCAGAACGAAAGCATAGCCGCACAGGTGCAGGGCTTTGTTCAGGGAGCGCAGGTTGAACGCTCATGGGTTACCCCGGACGGGCTGTACCACGTTACGGTTACCATGCCCCTCACAGGCGCCTTTGGCCGGATGTTGCTTGATACGGAAGGAATAACCGGCCACCAGAAGCAGGAACACGCCCAGCAGGAGCAGCAAAACATTCCGTTTGCCACCCGACAGCGCATGGAAGCGCTGGAACGAAAGATAGCCGACCTGTCATTGCAGGTTGCAGAGCTTCGTGCAACGCAGCAAGCTCTGAACGCGCGCCTCGCCTCTTCACCGGGCACTACGACCGGGATACATACGATTGGCAAGCCTGTTGGAAAGACTGGCGCTGCCGCCAAGAACGAATCCGGTAAATCCGGCAGTAAAACCGACAGCAGTGGCAAGCAGGGCCAGTCCCTTCAGGCCGGTCCTGCTACGATTCCCAACGAAACGACAGTGCCGGAATATACCGGCCTTGTGATTGATGCGCGGGATCTCGGCTTTACTCCGAGCCTGCATCCGGAACTGTATGACGCTGATGGTATCATCTTCCCTTCCGCCGGACTCAATCCGCAGACAGCAGCCACAGACGGTCTGGTGAGATACATGGACAGCATACCCGCAGCGCAGCAGGCACCGCGCGCAGGAAGCCTGCCGTACACCATCAAGGCGACCGGAACGACGGGAGGCAACCCGGCAAAGCTGAACATTTCAGCTGAAGACGCAGCCATACTGCGCAGTATACTGACGCGCGAGAACAATTTTCTGGATAACTGCAAGGTGGTCATCGTCTTCTGACAATCTGCCTGCAGCAAATACAGATTATGACCTACACCGGAGTGATTGCTAACGAATTCGAACGGGGGTATAGCTCCCCCATGAAGGAAAGCGTCTATCTCAGCCCGTTGCGCCACTACCGGCAGCAGTACACTAGACATGCAGGCGAACAGGCTTTTCAGGTCGTTGTTGAAGAAACCGACCTGCATGTCACTGCCTGCTCCGATCTTTCTGCAGAAATAAGCCGGTATGTTTCCGTACTCCGCGGCCAGCTCAAATCCTACATGCTGCTACATCCGGAATTCAGGGACAGCTATGTGCCCGTTGCCGTTCCTGACACAGCTGCGCGCGTGGTACAGCGCATGGCCGATGCAGCAGCCATTGCCGGCGTGGGCCCCATGGCAGCAGTGGCGGGAACCATCTCACAGATGGTGTGTGAAGAGTTTGCGGCGCTCAGCTCAGAACTTATCGTGGAAAACGGCGGCGATGTGTACATGCTTTCCAGCCGCGACCGCATTGCAGGGCTACTGCCCGACCCGCACAGTCAGGCCACTGTGGGTATCGTCATCCACGGTACGGATTTCCCCGTCAGCATCTGCGCATCATCGGCCACCATTGGTCACTCCCTCAGTCTGGGAAAGGGTGAGCTTGTGGCTGTGCGCTCACGCGACGGCAGTCTGGCGGACGCCTGCGCCACAGCCTTCTGCAACCTGCTTAAGTCACCTGACGCAATTGAACGGGTCACTGAAAACGCCGCCGCCCTCGAAGCACAGGGCATCGAGGGCGTGTTTGCACAATGCGGCGGGCGCATCGCCATTTGGGGTAAAATGGAGCTTGCCGTGGTGTAGACCGGGCCACGGCCAACCCCAACATATTGAAATTTTAGTGTTCCAGACCTTCTTTAACAGTCTTGAACAGCATGAGAACAAATTTGTCGGGGACGGTTTCTCCGTCAACGGTCATCTCGCGAAGCTGCGTCACGGCATTCTTGCTGGGCGTAACAGTGGCAACCACCTTCAGGTGATAATCATGCTCCTTGCCAGACTCGTCAACGGTCTGGATATGGAGTTGCCACACATCCTGCTCCTGCTCCCAATCCATACGCTGCACTTTCTGCGAACCGGCATTCCGCCTGAGCAATGAAATGAGATCACGCAGGGAAAAGGGTTTGCCCTTACCTGCGACTCCGAGAAATTCGCTGCCGGATTTCACCACAAGAGGCCGCGCAAGAAGAGATTCGTCGGGCATAGCCGCCCGGGATCCCTCGCTGCAGCAATCTTCGATAAGCCGCCCCATGAGGTCTGCCCTTTCCTTGCGGAAGCGGGCGATCTCTTCATCCATCTCGGCTATCTTCGCCTCGTAGGAGCTGATCAGAGAGGCTTTTTCTTCACGCAGCTGCGCGACCTCCTCTCTCAGCAGATCTATCTCGGCACGAAAATGCGCCTGAGCCTCCAGCACGGTGGACATCTTGTCCAGCACTCCGGCAAGATCCTGCACGAACGCCTTCGCCTTCAGGGGATCCTCTCCCCTGAACGACAGGGTTTCAACAGCTACTCCGGTCGCCACATGCTGCATGGATGCCAGTTGTTCTTCAACCTGCTCTGCGGACCAGTTTCTGGTGAACATCTCCCTGATCTCCCTGAAAAGAACGATCGCCTCCGCAGGATACTTCACCCGCCGCCCCTGCCCGCAGGCGACGGGAATAAAGCGGGTAAACCTATCCTTGTAATACGAGATGGTTGATGGAGGTATCTCCAGTCGACGACCAATCTCGCGCAGGCTGAACGTTTCTTTTACCATTGTCGATTAGTTGTTAGTCAGTTGAACAGATGAATATTTTGTACAAACTAATACTGAGAACGTAAAGAACTTTTTTCAAATACTATACAAAACCAACAACTACTCAACAACTACCGCACAATAAAGGCCGTCATTTACGGCCCAGCACAATCCCAACCAGCTTTAAACACTCAATATTTACCCCTTACAACGCCCCAACCCCCTTCACACTGCTTTCATTTTAACCGGCTTACTAACCTGCCCCCCTTACGGCTTCAAAAAAACACTCCCGATCACGGGTGGGGTTTGCGCCGCCAGCGCACAAGAGTCCCTCCCCTTCTGGGGCCGATAAGCCATACGCCCCGACAGAAGAAACAGGAAACGCTTGACGTCCGCTGCGCATGCAGATATATACCCCTTCGCAAATTGCCAGTATAGCTCAGTCGGTAGAGCAACTGATTCGTAATCAGTAGGTCGTCAGTTCAATTCTGACTACTGGCTCCAGAGAAATAAAGCCCTCAGGACAACGTCCTGAGGGCCTTTTTCGTAGTCTGGTATACGGGTTGGCGCCGCTACCCCACCTTGTACACGCACCGTCCATTACGATAGACGGAGATGGGGCCATCTTCGGACACCTTAACGGCGATGCCGTACATGGAGGCCGAGGCGGCAGCAGTGGAACGTCCGCCGCCTCCCATTTCGTTAGATGGGGCTTTTGATGTATCCACAATCGCGTTGATGTCCATGACCTGACGAAAATCGCTGGAAAACATCACCATCCCATCCGTCGTGAGCATACGTAGCAGTTCGCCGGATTCGACAACGGATCGCACGCCGCATTTCTTCACGCTTTCGCGAATCACATCGAACACGCCGCTGCCACTATCGATATGTTTCTTGATGAAGCGGTCATCCTCAATTTCACCAAATCGGTCGGTGAACAGAACCAGCGATCCCTTACGGATCTTCGAAAGAGCATAAAAGCACCGCCACGGTTCAATATCAAACTCGACATTGCCGACAACAGCGTCGATCACGGAGCAATCGAAAATTCTCCACTTTCCTCTCCGGAATACAATCCGCGATTTGTTGCTCTTATATATCTCCACATCGGAATATGAGGTAATACCAATGTAAAACATCGAATTACCATCTACATTGAGTACCGAGAGCACCTTCTGACCACAAATTTTGTCAAAGGAGCTCATCACGCTTTCTTCAATATTATAATACCCTTTCACCACCCCGCTCACGTCGCAGGCGTAGAAAGAATCATAACCGTCCACATATCTGTAGAAGGCGGCATCACGCAGGACCAGATCGTTCAGAATAATGCCCTTGCTGTCCAGCTCGGAAAACTCGATAAAGTTGACGCCGGGTCGCCTGATGCCAAAATCTGTTCTGCCGTCAAACACAAGCAGCCCGGTCTTCACCGCGCTACCCTCGTACTTTTCATAGCTCAAGCTTTTGATGTTCTGGATAATGCGGAACACCTCATACCAATGCATGTTGCCCACGAACTTGGCCACTGCCATGTCCATGACCGATACACTAGCCATGGCACTGCAATAGGCCATATCCATGCCGGAATGAAAATCATCGTTGAATGCGGAATTGAACACGTCCACCACGTGATCCAAAAACCGTTTTTCCAGATCGGAAAACGAGAGTCTCCTGAAAAACTGCACGCATTTGTCCCCGTGCACAATCTCATAGGAGGGCTCGCCCTCTCCATCCTCCCACAACCCAACAACGCTGCATTCGCATCCCAAGGCTATTTCCACGTCATTCAGTACAGCGCGGAATGTATCGGAACCAAGCTGCATCCTTCACCTCTATTCACGGCAGAATCACATACTCCGTTTGCGCAGCCCGCATTGTCATAGTTGAGACATGTGGTGCCGCCCTCTCAGCCATATACATCAGCAGACTCCGGAACGATACTGGATTCAGCAAGGCCAGCGTGGCCCGTGTTGATGCCACTCCGTAACTCTACACAACCACCACGCCCTCGCCCACTTCCTCGCCCACTTCCTCGCCCACCTCCTCACATAGACAGACAAGGCCTGACACGAATTAATTCCATGTCAGGCCCGTTGCATCACGTTCTTTCTGCGTAAATCCGGTGACGTGTGCCTCTCTCCAACCGAGCATCCATGCACAGACTTCTTTTCCTGAAGCTGGCATCAACATACAGCCACCTGCCTTGCTCCCAAAACAGGCAACATACCCGCGTCCTTCATGTCAGCAAAGTTTTCCTTACAACAATGCAGTGGATTGGTTATGGCACGCATCGTGCCCTTACTTGACCGACGTAGCAGGCAATTGCCGGGGGGGTCATAACACGCTCAGGCCAGTTTCAAGATATCGGGCAAGCAGTCCACCACTACATACATCGCCTGCGTAACGTGGTGTAGAACCAGTTATATATTTTTTTATACTTCCCCCTAAAATTGAGTCCATGCTATCCGTATTCCATTTAGAAGGAGTACACGATGAGCCTGCTGACCGTTCTCTCACTACTACTCGCGCTACCGATACTGGCAGTTACACTATATCTAGGGTTGGCCACGGCCTTCTCCTTCACGACCACGCACACGGTTGCTGCTGTACCGGAAGATAGTGATGAAAACGGCCCCATACTCTGCATTGTTCCCGCCCATAATGAGGCCGGAACCATAGGCGGAACAGTTCGGGGGCTCATACAGGAATCCGCCGCATGCCCTCCGGTCCTGGTTACGGTTGCTGTTATCGCAGACAACTGTACTGACAACACTGCTCAAGAAGCATCGTTGGCCGGTGCACAGGTCTTTGAACGCAATGATCCATTGAACAGGGGAAAGGGACAGGCGCTGGATTGGTTCATCCGCCACAATGCCGCTCTCTTGGCTGACCACCCTCTGACTACCATAATAGATGCGGACACCCGTGCAGGGTCCGGCTACTTCCGCAACATGTCCGCGCAGTTTACCTCACCGGAGGTGCAGTCTGTTCAGGCTTTCTATGATGTTGCTAATCCCTTTGACGGATGGCGCAACATGCTGCTCAGCATTGCTCTTCGCTGCCTGCACCACACTCGTCCGGCAGGTCGAACACGGATTGGAGGCACCGCGGGGCTGAAAGGCAACGGGATGATGTTTCGCAGCAGCCTGCTACTCCGTTACGGGTGGCCCGCAGGGTCCATTGTAGAAGACTTGGAATTCTCTCTCCGGCTCGCGGCAGAGGGCATCCGCGTCATGCACACCAACGCCGCAGCCGTGTACGGCGACATGCCGTTCACCCGCAAAGCCGCGACAACGCAACGAACCCGTTGGGAGGGAGGTCGCTGGCTCATGGTCCGCGCATGGCTGCCTCGTCTTCTCAAATCCTTTTGCACGAAACCCACCATACTTCTCTTCGACAGCATCCTGGACCTGCTGACACCACCACTTGTTCTGCTGGTTCTGTTCCAAATGGCGTTTACTCTTCTCTGGTGGCTGAGCGGCAGCACTCTCACATGGCTGGGCCTGCTCATGTTGTCGGTCAGTTCAATCTATGTGCTTACCGGCCTCATACAGACCCGCGCCCCGTTCAGACTGTGGCTCGCCCTTGCTGCGGCACCGGCGTATGTACTCTGGAAACTGACTGTCTACGCCGCCATCATCGGCTCCCGCCAGCTCAACTGGATTCGCTCCGAGCGGGAAGGAGGGAAACAACATGAGTGATTCCGCACTCGCAACGGAGCGTCTGACAGCCCTGTATGGCATACCGCTGGACAGGGTGACCATGGATGAAACCATCGCGCGAATAATCACCCTGCGCGATGAATTTAACGCCACCACGAGCCACCCGCACCTGCTGGCCACCGTGAATGTGGATTTTGTGGCAAACAGCCTGAGCTTCATGCCGGGCAAAGTCCGCCACCCCGAGTTACTGGATGTGCTCTGCCGTGCAGACATCGTCACAGCCGACGGCATGCCTCTCATATGGCTTTCGCGCCTCTGCGGAGACAGATTGCCGGAACGCGTAACGGGCGCGGATATGGTCCCGCGGCTTGCTGCTGAATCCGGCCGACACAACCTGCGGCTCTTCTTCCTCGGCGGCGCAGGAAACGTTGCCTCGCAAGCGGCAGATACTCTGCGGCAGATGCACCCGGATATCCAGATTGCAGGCATTGAATCGCCGCATGTCAAAACCGTAGGCGAAGATATGCTGCTGTCAGAAAAAGAAGATACACAACTTGTACAACGTATCAATGCCGCCAAACCGGATGTGCTGCTGGTCGCATTCGGAAACCCCAAACAGGAAGTCTGGTTCAACAGAAACAGATACCGGCTTCACATTCCCGTCACCATCGGGGTGGGTGGCACCTTCGAGTTCATCGCAGGCACGATCTTACGGGCACCGCACTGGATGCAGAAGGCTGGGCTGGAGTGGATATGGCGCATTACGCAGGATCCTTGGCGTCTTTGGAAGCGCTATGCCATAGGGATGATCAAACTCGCCACGCTGACAGGTTCGCTGGTGCTCTTCAACCTTGGCGGCATGCTCATCGCACGCAATGACCGACTTGCCGACAACGAAGACGAATTTCTGCTGCCGCCCCGCATCACGGAGCGGACGCTGGCTCAATTGTTCCCCGCCATCTTCCGCCTGCAAGCCCTTGGCAAAGTGCCGCTGCTCAATTTCAAACACACCCGTTCTGCCAGCCTTCCGGCACTGGGGGCGCTCATCCGCTTTCTGCACCAGCAGGCTGACAATGGCCATCTGCCGGAATCGTGCAACATGGGGGCACTCTTCCGCCTGTTCCTGCTCGGCACCCATTGCCTTGTCCCGCTCCGCTCTGCCCTGCGTGGCGGAGCAACCAAAAGGCAACGGGCAGGCACGCCCTCAAGGCGCTTTGCCTACGCCATAGAAGAAAAGAATGGAGTAACAATCCTCACGCTCTCCGGCAGGCTGGACGGTACATTCAAAAGCTCATTCCCCACCCAAAAGGTCAGCAGTGCGCTTGCTGACAAGCGGGTAACGATTGACGCATCCAACCTCAGCTTCGCAGACAGTTCTGGCATCAGCCTGCTCCTCATGCTGCACAATCTCATGACCCAACAGGGGCGCACCTTGCACATTGGCGGAGCACATGGCGCCGTACGACAGATGCTGACCATCACACGGCTGGACAAGGTCTTTGCCCTGCACCCCTCGATAGACGAAGCCGTCAAAGCTGCCGGCGGAACATATGCCGGTGCTGACGTACCTTCACAACCCCATCCTGCATCCAAGGAGTAATCATGCCCACGTCAAAGATTCCTGCAACTGACCGGAATATGGCCGACAATACAGCTGCAGATTGCTCTGTCTTCATAGTCAGCTACAACACAAGAGAAATTCTTGCCCGCTGCCTTGAGCATCTCTTCGCATCAAATTCAGGTATTTCCATGGAAGTGTTCATAGTGGACAACGACTCGAAGGATGACTCCGTCGACATGGTCAGAGAACGCTTTCCGCAGGTCATTCTGATGCCGATGGACTGGAACATGGGATTTGCACGGGCCAACAATGCCGCCTTTGCCAGAAGCACGGGTGAGTTCGTCATCCTGCTCAATCCTGATGCATTTGTGGAGCCGGATGCCATAGCGCAGGCACTGTCCTTCATGCACGAGCACCCCAAAGCAGCGGCCTGCGGCGGACTTATTCTGGATGATCACGGCGGCAAGGCTCCTTCAGCCAGACGTTTTCCCACCAGCTTTGCCAAGTTCTGCCGAATGTGGGGACTCGCCGACCGTTTTTCCGGCTCCCCCATTTTCGACAAGCACGACTACCGCAACAGCGATCTTTCACAGCCCATGCAGGTGGACTGGGTTCCCGGCACCTTCACCGTCATCCGGCGCAAGGCACTGGCAGATGCCACACTCTTCGATGAGCGGTTCTTCATGTATTATGAAGAAACCGACCTCTGCCTCCGGCTGCAACGGCAAGGCTGGGAAGTATGGTTTGTCCCATCTGTCCGTGTAATGCATCTGGGCGGAGCAAGCGCCAAAACCGTGAAAAAGGACTTTGATTCGTCCGGCTCGCAGGTCTCCGGCTGGCGATTGCGCAGCGAATATCTGTATTTCCGCAAGAACTTCGGGCTGGCTGCGGTGCTCATGCATGCCGGAATAGAAATCTCGCGCCATTGGGTGCGCATTTTCCTGAACAGCCTGCGCAAGGGAGAAGAGGCTGCGCGAAAAAAGACTGATTCACGCCGCAAGGCTCAGCTCTGCCAGGAAGCACTTGCAGATACCGGCTATGGGAGCGTCTCTCCCAAGGTGCCTTGGTAGGGGGACAATATGTTCGAGAATATCCGGGCCGATTTCAATACCCACGGCCGCGACATCGGCGCGCAGGGCTTCTGGGCCATGGTTACTTACCGCTTCGGGCGATGGAGATATGGCATCAAGCCGAATATAATCCGCAAACTAGCCTCGCTGTTATATAAAATACTCTACAAGCTCACCCAGATTCTCACGGGAATAGAACTCCCCTGCGAAGCAACGGTGGGACGCAATTTCCGCATAGACCATTTCGGGGGCATCATTATCAGCGGTTACGCCCGCTTCGGTGATAACTGCGTTATCCGCAACGGGGTAACCGTGGGACTGAAAGATGTATCCAACCCGGCAGCTCCGGTCATTGGTGATAATGTGGACATAGGTGCCGGAGCCAAGGTTCTGGGCGCCATAATCATCGGAGAAAATGTGAAGATCGGTGCCAATGCCGTGGTGATAACGGATGTTCCCCCAAACAGTATCGCCGTGGGTGTTCCGGCCCACATAAAGCCGCTTGCAGCAACGGCCAAACGCATAAAAACGGATATGACCATTGATCTGGACGCCCTGAAGAACACAAACAGCCCTGAAGCAGGCGGAGTAGCGGGATGAACGTTGACGTCGTCATAATCGGCATCAACAGCGCGGCAGTGTTGCCCGCCTGTGTGGCCAGTGTGCGCGGGAGCAGCTATGCGGACGGCGAATTACGCCTGTTTTACGTGGACGGGGGGTCAACAGACGGCACGCAGGACATTGCCGCAGCCATGCCGGAAGTACAGCTCATAGCCCTTACCCCCCGGTATCCTGCCCCGGGTTTGCAACGCAATGCGGGCTGGCGGGCTGGCAAAGCTCCTCTGGTTCTGTTTCTTGATGCGGATACCACGGTGGATGCCGACTTCATTGAACGGGCCGTGCGCTATTTCCGAGAAGAATCTTCACTGGTACCTGATACAAGGCTGGGAGCCGTCTTTGGCAACAGGCACGAGCGCCACCCAGAGTCTTCCGTATACAACTGGATTGGTGATCTTGAATGGAATCCTACCCCGCCAGCTACTCATGCGGCCTCCCTGCATACGCCAACACCTCTTCATGTGGTGGAGGCTTTCGGCGGCGATGTGCTCGTACGCAGAGAAGCGCTCGAACAGACCGGAGGATATGATGAGATTCTCGTAGGTGGCGAAGACCCCGAACTGGGAGTCCGCTTCGGCCTGCAAGGATGGGCGGTATGCCATGCGGATATCCCCATGACGGAACACGACCTTGCCACCAGCACCCTTGGCCGCCACTGCCGCAGGGCCTTCAGAACCGGATATGGCTTTGCTGCAGTCGCTCTGCGGCACGTAGGAACAGCCAAGGGATTCTGGCTGCATGAGCTGTTCCGCATCCTCATACGGGGAGGCGGTGGAGCCTTCTGCCTGCTGCTCAGCCTCTTTCTGCCACTCTTCACCCTGCCCATCCTGCTGGCCGCCGCAGCCCTGTTGCTGCTCTACCCCCGCCTCTTCAGCGTGGAGCGATTCATGAGCGCAAAACAACTCAGCCGAGAAGAAGCGTGCCTGTATGCATGGCATTGCGCCCTCATTGTCCTGCCGCAACTGGCCGGGGTCATACGCTTTCTGTGGGGTGCCATCGTGCAACGCCCCCTGCGGAACAAGTCGCCGCTTGCAGGTAAGACAATAGAAAATGCCGCGGCAGGCATTGCCATATTCCTGTGTGTATTCCTTGCGGCATGCAGCCCCAGAGTTCTTCCAAAGGCCAGCGAAGAACCTGCAACGGTGAATGGGAACGCCACCATTGCAACCAACTCCACCTTCATGGCGGAAGCCAGAAAGATGGACGCCTTTGCCACCGTGGATATGATCACGTCTTTTTCCGATGAAGTTCCGGATGAATATCTGCTGGGCCCCGGCGATGTGCTGGGCCTTGAAGTATGGAACAGAGCCAACCTCTCGGACCCGGAAATCGTGGTTGCACCGGATGGCACCATCAGCGTCATGCGGGTTGGTTTCATTTCTGTTGAAGGGCGCACCGTCAAGGACGTGGCAGACGAACTGACAGGACGCCTCTCCGAGTACTACAGCGCACCGGAAGTTCGCCTGACCGTGAGAAGATACAAGAACAACAAGGCATTCGTGCTTGGCAGAGTCACCAATCCGGGGCTTGTCGAGTTTTCGGGCAAGGGCAGCCTGCTGGAAGCGCTTTCTCTGGCAGGGGGTCTGCCTATTCTCAGCTCGAAATCCTTTCTGACCAAATGTGCCATCATCCGTGGCAAGAATCAGGTCATATGGATCAACCTGCGGGAATTGCTGCAAAACGGCAACATGGCCTTGAACACCCAAATACGAAACAACGACATCATCTTCATTCCGGAAAGTGAGGATGAACTGGTCTATGTGATGGGCGAAGTAAAGACCCCCGGTGCCATCCACCTGAAATCCGAGCTGACCTATCTGGATGCGCTCATGTTCTCCGGCGGCCCCACCCGGGATGCGGATCTGGAAAAGACATTCATCATCCGCTTCGAGGCGGGCAAGCGCAACATCCGTTGCATAAACCTGAAAGCGATGCTGGAAAAAGGAGATGGCAGCAACAACTTTGTCCTCAAGGACAACGACGTGGTCTATGTGGCGGAAACCGGCATGGCCAATTTCAACTACACCATGGAACAACTGCTGCCCGCGCTGGAAGTGCTCAACCTCGGAACATCCGTGCTTGAACGCTTTGGCACCATGCAGGAACTGCGCAGGCAGTGGTACGGCTCCGAAGGTTTTGTAAACGGGAACTAGGCACCATCATGCGGCACGGATCACCCATGGACTCCATCGGACGGGCACGCAAGCCCTTCGACCTGTTCGGAAGCATCTTCAAATACCTTCGGGTTACGGTGCTCTTTGGCGGCTTGCTCTTTGCCTGCCTTTCTCCGCTTGCGTTCATTCTCAGCACCCCTTTCTACCATGCCACAGGCAAGATTCTCATAGAGCGCATACGCGAGCCCTTCATTGCCTCAACGGAATCCGCTCCCATTTCCAACTTCTACTACGATTATGCCCAGACGGAAGTACAGCGGCTGCTACACGATTCCATACTGACCCGTACCCTTGAATCGCTCCCCGCCCATGTACAGAGCCGCTACGCCCCGAACGGTGCAACACCCGCAGCAGTAGCCGGGCTGCGCAGCGAGCTGGTTGTGGGTCTTATCCCCAATACCCACATCATCATGGTACAGTTCACGTCGGCCAAGCCGGACGGCATTGCCGACGTGGTGAACACACTGATGAAGACATATCTGGAGCATGCAGAAAAAACAGAAGAAAACAAGGATGCTCGCCGCCTTGCCTATCTGCTGGAAGAACGCAACGGCCTGAAGCAGGAAGCCGAGTCCCTGACTGCGCAACTGACGTCCCTCGCCAGCCAGGCCAAAACATCCACCTTTGTGGAAACCTACAACATAGACAGCCTGCGCCTCATTGAACTGCAAAAGGCATGGGTTGTAGCACGCCAGCACCGCCTTGAACTGGAAAACCAGTTCAGAGAGTCCGCCATAAAGGCAGGCAAAATTCGCGATCTGCCCACCAACGCGCTGTCCGACGAACTGGTCGCCGGAGACGAATCTCTCTGGTCCATCAGCTACTGGACCTACAAGACCATGCAGGAAATGCGGGCTTCCGTGGACGGCATCAACGCACGCAACCCTGACAGGCGCTATGTGGAACAACGCATGGACGCCATGAAGCAATATGAGGCGAATCTCAAGAAGGAAGTTTCAGAACGGGCAAGACGTATAGTCCATGACAAACGCGAATATGAACTGAATACCGAACTCATTATCGCAGAAGCAGCCTACCTGGCCTCGCAGAAGACTGAACTGGCCCTGCTTGAAGAGCTGCACGCCTCGCAAACGGAGGCAGCAGAAAACGCGCGGCGCATCATCAAAGGGCAGGATATCTCGTCCACTCTCACCCATGTCCGGGACAGACTGCACTCCATGGATTCCCGTATTCAGGAAATTCGCGCCGAATCCAAGTCTCCTCTGCGCATTGCCATTGAAGAAACGGCTGAGCAACCGGGAGGTCCGGCGGGAAGCAACTTCAAGAAACTGATGTTTCTCTGCTTTGCCGCATCATTCGGCTCCGTGGGAATGGGCTTTCTTGTGCTGGAACTCTCGGACAACCGCGTGCGTTCCACAAAAGACATCATCCATGCCACAGGGCACCCCCCGAGCTGGCCAATTTCGGAATGGAGCGGCCCGTCTCCGTTCCACCGGGTTTCTCAAGATGCACCGGACTCCAAGGCGGCTCTTGCTCTGCGCAGTCTGGCTGTGCGGCTCAATAACGAACGGGTCAGGCAAGGTGCCCGCGTTGCCCTATTTGCCGCCATACAGTCTGATTCCGGCTGCACAACCATCAGCGTGAATGTTGCCCGCTGCCTTGCCGGATTCTGCGAGCGCCTGCTGCTTATTGAAATGAATTCCGAAGGTACGGCCCTGTCCTCCCTGCTGAAGTATGGGGGCCAGCGCAAAGGCATAGGGGAATGCCTGCTTGAAGAAAAGCCCATTGCCACCTGCGTGCATCGTCCAGCAGGCGAACCCTTCGACTTCCTGCCCATGGGCTCCGCCTGGGGTAACGAAGACAATAACCGCTTCGGCCCGCTGCTTACCGAACTAAAAAACTCTTACGATTTCATCGTGATTGATGCAGCCCCGGTACTGCGCAGCGACATGACTGAATTCATATTGCTGCAGTCCGACATTGCGGCAATGGTTGTTCAGGGTGACCGCACCACCTATCCGGCTCTGCGACAGGCATTGGAGATTTTGGTCAGGTTGCAGGTTCCGGTCATCACCACCGTACTCAACTGGGGTGCATTGCGCACGCTCAACAAGGCGGAATCACTTATCATGCTGCTTCCCGAAAGCCTTGTCCGCCTGCTTGTTCCTTCACTGTTGTCAGGAAGATATACCCCGGAGGGTGGCCACCCGCTTCGCCTGCAGCTGCATATGCCCCAGTGGCTAACCCGCTGGCGCAAACGCCCTTCAACTTCCACGGAAACAGTTTTTTCTGCCCCAACGCCGGACATACCGGCAACAGATGCATCGGCAACGCCGCAGGAACAGAGCAACCATTCGATGCCCAAAGAAATGAAGGGAGATAATAAGGAGGATGGTAATGTCTGATATCACCAATCAGCCTTCAATACAGCCCGATAGCATTCCTGCCGAATCCCTCCCGTTGTCCCGAGTCTCCGTTGTCTGCTGCGTGGAAGCAGGCGCTCTGGAAGCCATGACCGTACGCATGGTTGCCAGCCTGCGGCAATTCGGCGGTGCGTTGTCCTCTGCCCACGTGGTTGCTGTCACCCCGCGCCGGGGTCTGCCGCTTTCCGATGAAACGCATAATGCCTTCCGCAGGCTGGATGTGGAACATCTCGCCTTCCATGCGCAGGAAACCTATGCGTGGAACAACTTCATGAACAAGCCTCATGCCCTGCTGGCCGTGGACCAACGCGGTGACGGGAGGGGAGACATCATCTGCTGGCTGGATTCCGACATCCTCGTCACGGGGCCGCCTCTGCGTCTTGCCTTGCGTGATGCGGAATTCGCCGCCTGCGCACCGGACAAAAATGTTGGCACAACCGGACAGGACGATGAAAACGATCCCTTCTGGCACCGCGTATTCGCCGTGCTGGACATGGATCCTGTCACGCTGCCGTGGGTGACTACCTGCGTCGAACAGGCAACCATCCGCTGGTATTTCAACAGCGGCGTCTTCGCCTTCCGGCAGGGAAGCGGCTTTGCTCAAGCCTTTCTTGATGATTGCAGGCGCTTACTGGATGCGCGGTTCGCCTCCCTGAATTCGGGCATCTTCTTCACCGACCAGATTGCCATGGGCCTGACTGCCCACCGGCTCGGCCTGTCTTTTGACATCCTGCCCCACGCCTACAATCTGGCACTGGGCAGCAAGGGAATGCAGCCAACAGCTGAACAGTTGAAACAAGCGCTCGTTCTGCACTACCACGATGCCATGTGGCCCGCACAATGGCCGTCCACACTCTCCCTGCTCGCCAGCCACAGACCGGATGTGCATGACTTTCTGAAACCCATGGGCCCCCTTGCCCTGAACAGACCGCTCCCCGTCAGGATAGCCATGAAGGGGTTGAAGCTGTGGAGGGAACACAAACTGTCACAACATCTGGCTCTCTGCCGGTTTGTCTAGGACGGTGCCTCATGCCCTATCCACTCTGCATTCTGCTGCTCCTGCTTCTGCCACTTCATGCCGTAGCCACCATGCGTGTTGCCTTCACGGATACCGTGCAACAGGCGCAGGTTGTGCCGCTGGGGATAAACCTGAGCGACGATGCATGGCATACCGGCGCGGCACTGACCAAGGAACGCGTCCGAAACGGCTCATTTGAAGGGGTGCTCTACAGGCAGATTACCTACGGCCCCACCGGTAGCACCAGCGCGTATCAAGATAGTTTCCGGCCGGAAGAGTGGATTGCGGTTCTTTCCGGCGCACAGGCAAGGTTCGTCAATGGTCCTGCCCGTGGGAAGATATCCCTCAAAGCCACCGAGCCTACCACTGTGGAGGAAAAGGACGGCAGCAAGACCGTGCTGACATATCGGTTTTCGCCCCTTCCTGTTTCACCGGCTCCCTTTGACGGGCTGTTGTTGGAAAATACCCTGCCCACGGGCTGGCTCGGCCAACATGGCGGAGACTGGTGGGTGTTCACGCTGGGTGGTGCTCAGGTGCGCACCGTTGCCGGAGACACGCCCCCTGCCGATACGGGAACGCATGTGGCCAGACTGGACGCGGAACAAGGCACGGCAGACATTCTCGCCCCCCTGCTGGACAGCCGATATGCGCAAGCGGACGGAGAATGGCTGCTCCGTTTCTGGTGCAAAGGCAAGGGATCACTTACCGTCTATCTGGGAGACCTCACCCACAGGGCGGACGCCGCTCCCCTGCGGCGCAGCATAGAACTGCAACCGGACTGGAATTACCACGAAATATACCTGAAGGTTGCCACGTATCCACTGGACATGCTGGCACTGGGCTTTGCAATTTCCGGCGGGCTGGCCCAGCTGGACGGCATTTCCATGCAGGCAACGGCGGACAGTAATCCCACCGTCTTTCTCGACCAGCTTGTTCAGGCTCTGCACCTGCTCGGCCCAAGCACTCTGCGCCTGCATCAGATAGGGGGCAGCAGCTTTGCAAACTGGCTCGCGCCGCCCATGCGACGCATGGCCTTCTCGTCTTCACGGGCCGCACAGCCCCCCACGGGCATATGGCCGGGACATCCGCAGGAAAAAGGACAGGCCCGGATATACGCTTACGGGTTGCATGACTTTCTGGAGCTTTGCAAAACGGCGAACGTTTCCCCGTGGCTCTGTGTGCCAGGCACCCTCACGGAAGAAGAAGCCTCTGAGATCGTCGCCTACCTTGCAGGCCCCGTCACCACCCGCTACGGCATGCTGCGCGCCTCTCTGGGACAGGTGCAGCCATGGACCGAGGTATTCCCGTCCATCCATATTGAAATCGGCAACGAGGCATGGAACTTCATCCCTCCCTTCCTGCTCGGGGGCTACAGCATCAAGGGAGAATATTGGCAGCGCCTTTTCCACAGCATGCGCTCCTCGCAATGGTTCAGCCCTGTCCTCAAGCTGCATGCGGGGGGACAGGCCGTAAATACATGGCTGAACAAACGTATTGTTGCAGAAGTGCCCAATGCTGACCGGCTGGCCATTGCTCCGTACCTGTTACACGAACTGGATACCGCAACGGCAGCTCTGCCCGCCGACAAACTGCTGGATAGAGTCCGCGGCGAAGCCCATTATGTCGATACTGCCGGGTACATGGCGCAAAACAGCAACGAGGTACCCTCACCGCTCTCCGTATACGAAGTTCACTACCACGTTACAGGCGGCGACGCCCCTCTGGCACCCCGCAACACCATCACCGCCACAGCAGGTGGCACCGTCATTCTGGCGGACTGGCTCATGCGGCTGACCGCCCACCACGGCTGCTCGCCCGTCAACCTCTTCACACTGCAGCATCCGTATCAGCACATCCCCTCTGGCGAGCTGGCCCTATGGGGGCTGGCCCTGAATCTCAAGCCGGGTGAGGAGCGTTATCGTCCGCTGTTCCTTGCCGCCCGCCTGCTGAATACCTTTCTCCACGGCGACCTGATGAATCTTTCCCTTTCTTCGGTACCGCAAGGTGAAACCCCATACAAGACAGACAAGGATTCCGCCCCTGTCACCGCCCCGCTCGTGACGGTCTACGGAACACGTGAAGGAAATACGCGCAGACTGCTGCTTTGCAATATGGATATGCTCGCCGCACAGAGAGTGCAGATAGAGGGCATGCACGGAGGCATACACCGCACGGAAGTAGCCGGTCCCACATTTCTTGCCGACAATGAAAGAGGGCATCCTCCGCTGGTTCAACTGAAAACAGGCCTGCCCGTCACCGGAGATATGGTGGAACTGCCCCCCGCCTCCCTGACCCTGCTGGAATGGAGAGAAACGCCATGACAGAAGACATGCGCCTGCTGCTTATCCAATTCGGCGACTACCATGCAGCCCTTGAGGCCCGCACAGCCGGAGAGCCGGAAACATACCGCGCCCAATACTACAGTCTGGATGCCGTGGATGGCTTCATAGGTAACGGTTCCTGCACGGTCGTCTGTCTGGACTTGCCTGAACAGGACCGGCGGCATGGGGCATACCGCATCATAGGCGGCAGGTTCATGCCCGCAAGCAGCGGTTTTGCGCACATGATACACACCCAGACATCAGCCCGCAGGCTCGTGTCCATTGCGGAAGAAACCAACCCCACGCACATTATCGTCCGCACTCCCGGATGGGTGCTGAGATGCATGGGCACATGGGCTCTGCGCAACGGTGTTCCTCTTCTACCCATCCTTGCCGACTACTTTCCCAAAGGCTCTTTCCTGCACCGCATGCGCAGGCTGAAAGAGATCCGCATCATGAACAGTCCGCAGATACCGCTGATAACCAACCATAATTATCCTGCCTGCCATACACTCGCAGACGCCGGAGTTCAGGCCGCAAAGGTGGTTCCGTGGGACTGGCCTGCCGTGCGGCATCCCGACGAATCGCCGGTTAAGAACCGCACCGGGGCGGCCAGCCCGTTCCGCATTCTGTATGCCGGCCTGCTGCTGCACGCCAAAGGCGTGGGCGACCTCATACAGGCTGCGGCCCTGTCAGTCAGGGAACACCCCGACCTTGTCGTAGACATCTGCGGCGACGGACCGGACAGACAACAACTGGAACAACAGGTACAGGAATCCGGCCTTGCCCGGCACGTCCATTTTCACGGCAAAGTACCCAACATCACAGTGCTGGCCCTGATGCAGCAGGCAGATGCCGTTGCCGTTCCCAGCAGGCCAACCTATCCCGAAGGCCTGCCCAACGTCATTTATGAAGCTCTGGAAACCCGCACCCCGCTGCTGGCAGCCAATCACCCGTCCTTCATGGGCAGGCTGCATGACGATAACGGCTGCCTGCTTTTTCCCTGCGGCGATGCCACAGCCCTGGCCCGGACCATTTCGCGCATCCGCCAGCCGGAGCTGTATGCCCGGCTCTCCGCAGGAACACTGGAGGCGTGGGAAGGCATACAATGCCCCGTCACCTTTGGTGAGCTGATCATGCAATGGCGGCAGTGGACAGTGGATGGCGGCCCCATCCCCTGCCTGCAACACAGCCTGCAGCCCGACTCGGGACAGGGGGTGCGGTGATGCGTCGCATTCTCTTCATCGTCGAACAGTGCAATCCCGAGTGGGCCTCTGTCCCACTGGTTGCCTTCAATCTCTGGGATGCACTGTCGCAACGGGCAGACGTTCATCTTGTCACGCACGAACGTAACAAGGACGCACTGGAAAAGGTGCGCAACCGGAACGGTCAGAACAGGCACATTGACTACATCGGCGAATCCACCCTGCTGAAACGCTATTTCGCCTTTGTCAGCGGCATGACCACCCGCGGCGGAACCAACTGGCCGCTCTTTCATGCCTTGTCCTACCCTGTGTATGCCTCGTTCAACAGCAGGGTCTATGCGGCATTCTCACAGGCTGTCCGACAGGGAAAATACGATGTGGTGCATGCCTTCACCCCCGTTCTGCCCCGCTATCCTGTTGCCATGGTGCGGGCCTGTGAAACAACGCCCTTTGTACTAGGCCCCGTCAACGGCGGGCTGCCCTTCCCGCCAGCCTTCGGCGAAGTACGGCGCAAGGAATCCGGCCTGTTCAATTTTCTGCGTTCCTTCACACGCCTTATTCCCGGCTATGCCCAGACGTACAACAAGGCGGCAAGCGTGCTTGCCGGTTCCCGCTACACCCGCGAAATGCTGGAACACCGCTTTACCGGACTGGCCCCGAGAATGGCCCTGTTCCATGAAAACGGCCTTGCGCAGGACTTTTTCCGTCCGCACCAAACGACCTCTCAGGTGTTCACCCTACTGTTTACGGGCAGACTCGTCCCCTACAAAGGGGCGGACATGCTGCTGGATGCCCTTGCCCGTTCCGGTCTTGATGCCTTCCGGCTCATTATTGTGGGAGACGGCCCCGAGCGCCCGAACCTTGAGAAGCAGGCCGCAACGCTGGGACTGACAGACAAGGTTCACTTCACAGGCTGGGTGCCGCAGAAGGAAACCGCACCATATTATGCTCAGGCAGATCTGTTTGCCTTCCCTTCCGTACGGGAATTCGGCGGGGCTGTGGTGCTGGAAGCCATGGCGGCAGGCTTGCCCTGCGTGGTGGTGGACCATGGCGGCATCAGTGAATACGTGGATGAGAGCTGCGGCATCCGTATCGCACCGGAAAGCCGCGAACATGTGGTGAATGGCTTTGCCGAGGCCATACGGCATCTGGCACAGGACAGGGATCACCGCGAGACTCTGGCGCATGGGGCAGTAATACGGGCAGAGAGTTACCGCTGGGAAAGCAAAGCCGACTGGCTTATTGCCCACTACGAGCAGCTTCTTGGCAGCACACATCCAAAGGAACACCCATGAACCCCATAGCCCACCTTGCCATGCTGGGATGGATTCCCGCGGTGCTGCTACTCTTCTCGCTGCTGCCCCCCCGCCGTGCGGTCATCGCGGCTTTCATCATCGCATGGCTGTTTCTGCCTGTAGCCCGTTACGATATTCCGGTGCTGCCGGACTACACCAAGATGTCGGCCACCTGCGCAGGCGTGCTGATTGCAGCCTTCATCTTCGACAACCAGCGCCTCATGTCCTTCCGTGCTTCCGCTGTGGACACCCCCATGCTGCTCTGGCTCATCGCCCCCTTCATATCATCCATGAGCAACGATCTGGGATTGTGGGATGCCACCGCAGCGCTGTTCCAGCAGACCGTCACATGGGGCATGCCTTATTTCATCGGGCGTATATACCTCTCGGATATGGCGGGTCTGCGAGATCTGGCCAGAGGCATTTTCATCGGCGGCCTCGTTTACATCCCCCTCTGCCTGTATGAATCGCGTATGAGCCCCCAGCTGCACCGCATGATATACGGATTCATGGCCCATTATGATTTCTCACAAACCTACAGGCTGGGGGGCTGGCGTCCCATGGTGTTCATGTCGCACGGCATCATGGTGGGTGTATGGATGATGGCCGCTACACTGAACGGTTTCTGGATGTACCGCATGAAAGCGCTGGAGGACCTGAAAGGCAAGCTGCACCTCAAGCTTCTCATTCCCGTCATGCTGTTCACGGCGGTCTGGATACGCTCGTTCGGTGCCCTGTTGCTTCTGCTGCTGGGCCTCGGGCTACTGTTTCTCACCATACGCATCCGCACCCGGCTCGTAATGGCCGCCTTTCTCATGATTCCGCCCGTGTTCATGTTCTCCGCCGTCATAGACCAACCGCTGGGGCAGACCGCCGTTGACATCATAGAAAGCGTGAACGCGGACCGCGCAGCTTCCTTAAAGTTCCGCGTGGACAATGAACACATCCTGGTGGCCAAGGCCATGCAGAGACCTGCCTTCGGCTGGGGAGGCTGGGGCCGTGCAAGGGTTTATAACGAATTCGGCGAAGATATTTCCGTCACAGACAGCCTGTGGGTAATCACGCTGGGGAACTACGGCCTGTTCGGCCTTGCAACCATGTCGCTGGTCTTCTTTTTGCCCGCCTATCTGTTTCTCAAACAATACAGGGCAATGCACTGGCACAAGCCCCATCTTTGCCATGCAGCCTCGCTGACTGTCATGCTGTCACTCTATTCCGTGGATAACCTCATCAACGCCATGGAGAATCCCATTTTCATCTTCACGGCCGGAGCACTGACAGGAGCCATGCTGCAACCACAACAACTTGAGGCCCCCGAAGCAGCCGGACAGACTGAAGCCGCAAGTCCGTTTCGCGGGTACGAACCACGTTTCATATGAACATCCGGAGGAATTCATGAAACTTCTGTATCTCGCCAGTGAATATCCCGCCTTCTCGCACACCTTCATTCAACGGGAAATCCAAGCCCTGCGGGCGGACAACATCGAGGTTGCCACGGCGTCCATCAGGCGACCGCAGCACATAGACCGCATGACAGATACGGACAGGCAGGAATATGCAGATACCTGCTACCTGAGAGAGAACCTGTTCACACGCGGCATGAAAGACTCCTTCAAGGTCTTTCTCCGGCATCCTGTCGCCTTTTCGCGGCTCAAGCTGCGGGCCATGCAATGGTGCCTGCTGAACGGCCCCAAGAGCTACTTCAAGGCCGTGGCCTACATTCTGGAGGCGGGTATTCTGCTTGAACACATGCATGGCAAAGGCATTCGACACGTGCACGTGCACTTCGCCAATCCGGCTGCCACAGTCGCCATGATCGCGGCTGCCAGCGGACTCATCGAGTTCAGCATAAGCGCCCACGGGCCGGATATCTTCTATGACACCAGAGAGAACCTGCTGGCTCTGAAGGCTGACCGGGCCCGGTTTGTACGATGCATCAGCCACTACTGTGTCAGCCAGTTCATGCGCATCACCCCGACCGTACAGTGGTCCAAACTGCACATAGTCCGTTGCGGCGTGGACACGGCCGTATTCACACCCGCCCCCGAAGCGCCTGCATCACAAGAGGCAGAAGAGCAGAAACGCCTGCGCATTCTCTGCCTTGGCCGCATATGTCCCGCCAAGGCGCAGCCCCTGCTGCTCGCAGCCTTTCTGCGCCTGCGCGAACAGGGAACAGCGGCCCATCTGACCTTTGCAGGAGGTGGGGAAGGGCTTGAAGATCTGCGCAACATGGCCGCACGAAGCCCCTTTGCAGGCGACGTAACATTCACAGGCGCCGTTGATCAGGATACCGCCAGATCCCTCTATGACACTGCGGATATATTCGTACTGCCAAGCGTTGCCGAAGGTGTGCCCGTAGTACTCATGGAAGCCATGGCCAAGGAAGTACCCTGCATTGCCACTAACATAACAGGCATACCGGAACTCATCGAGCACGGGGCAGACGGCCTGCTCGCCATTCCGGGTAGTGAAGAAAGCTTGCTGGACTGCCTCACGCGCCTTTGTGCCGACACCGCCTACCGGAAGCAACTGGGCAAAGCCGGACGTCGCAAAGTCCTGAGCCGCTACGATCTTGCCGTCAACGGCAAAGAGATGGTCAAACTGTTCAGAAAAATGCTGCCGGACACATAAAAGGTTGACGGATAAGGGAGATACACCATGACGGACAAGCAACCGGATGCACAACAAGACCTGCTTGAGGCCTTGCACCGTCAGTACGCCACCCCCGGTGCCGGCTGGCGGCTCAGAATACGCGCGTGGCGCAAAAGAACCCTGTGGCGTGGCGTCATCGGGTTCAGCCTTCTTCTGAAACGCCTGCTCGATATCATCGGCGCGGCATGCGGCATTCTGCTGCTCTCTCCTTTCTTCGCTCTGGTGGCCCTGCTCATCATGCTGGAGGACGGCAGACCGGTCTTCTTCCGCCAGATTCGGGTGGGACGACACGGCACCCTGTTCCATATGTACAAATTCCGCTCCATGTTCCGCGATGCAGAAGCACGCCTCAAGGAACTGCAACAGGCGAATGAGAGCAGTGACGGCGTCATATTCAAGATGCAGCGTGATCCGCGCATAACCAGAGTGGGCAAATTCATCAGGCGTGCGTCCATAGATGAACTACCACAGCTCTGGAACGTGTTGCGGGGTGAGATGTCATTGGTGGGTCCTCGCCCGGCCATACCGGGTGAAGTGGCACAATACACACTGGAAGACAGGCGCAGGCTGGGAACCAAACCCGGCATCACCTGCTTCTGGCAGGTTGCGGGCCGCAGCACCATTCCCTTCAAGCAGCAGGTGCAGCTTGATGTGCAGTACATTGAAAGTCAGTCCTTTTGGATTGACCTGAAGCTGCTGCTCAAAACCATTCCGGCGGTTCTCAGCGGCAAGGGAGCGTACTGATCTCCCGATATTCCCGACATCGGAAACGTGAAAACTCCAACCACATGGAGAGATTGCCGTGCTTGCCATCATATTTTGCAATACCCATCGCCCCCTGCCCCAGACATTGGCAGCGCATTACGAATTTGCCATGCTTCCGCTGGCAAACCGTCCTGTCGTATGGCACATGGTTGAACAATGTGTCAGAGCCGGTATCACCCGCCTTCTCTTTGTTGCGCAAGAAAAGCCGGAAGCCCTGCGCGAGCAGCTGGGAAACGGGGAGCGCTGGGGCGTAAGCATTGACGTTGTACCGCCCGTGAAAGCCCGGAGTAATGAACAGGCACAGGGTGATTTTGATACAGATTTTGCGACGGAAAACCTTGCAACGCTGTCTGCGCTGCTGCGTGAGGAACAAGCCGCACTGATCTTTCCGGCTTTGTGGCTCTGCAACCCCGAAGATATTGCGCAGATCACGCACCAACAGAAAGAACAGCCTCCCGTCTCACGTCTGCTGGGCCCCCATAGTGCAGCGCCGAAGATGCATATCGCCGGCAGTACGGCTCCGGCAGCCATTGTCCTCCCGCAAACTGAACCTCTGCAGCTGACCACAGTTGCGGACGTATACAACGCCACCATGCATGCACTGGATGGCAGCCTTCCATGGCTGGTCAGGGAAGAAATGGAAAAGGCCGACGGCATCTTCATCGGTCACCATAGCAACGTGCACCCTGAAGCAACGCTGCATCCCCCCGTCATCATAGGACCGTATGCCACCATTGCGGCGAGATGCGTTATAGGCCCCCACGCGGTCATCGGCGCCCGCTCCATTGTGGACTCCGGGGCGGAAATCATCCGCAGTGTTCTGGAGTCCGAGTCCTATGCAGGTTCCATGACCTACAGACAGGATATGTTCTCCATAAGCAACATGCTGTTTTCCTTGCCGGATGAAACATGCATCCTCGTTCCTGACGACTTTCTCCAGAACACACTCAGCAAGACAGGTAAGTCCGGTCAGCGGGGCGCAACACTACTGCGCAATGTCACCCACCGTGGTGTTGCCCTGCTTCTGCTGCTGCTTTTCTGGCCTCTGCCGCTGCTGTTGTGGATTGCAGGTGGGTTCCGTTTCCGGCGCAGGGTCATAGCCGGAATCGAGCAAAGCGATTCACTGGACTGCGAACATAAGGTTTCGCAGCTCACTATCAGGCTGGCCGCAACGACGCGGCTCCCCCGTATCATCACCCAGTTTCCCGCACTGCTTGACGTAGCGGCAGGCCGCATCGCACTTGTGGGACCTGAACCCGTATCCATGGAAGAAGCAGCCAGCATGCGCCATGAATGGGAACGCCTGCGCTTCAAGACCAAACCGGGGCTCATTCCGCCGTGGGCCGGCCTCGCTCCCGCGCCGCTCAACGATGTGGAACGGCGCACCATCAACGCATGGTATGGGCGACACGCAGATCTGCGCACAGATGCCGACGTGCTTGCCGGTTTACTGCGCAGAGGCTGGCCCCACTTGCGGCACAGCAGGTCAGAAGAAGGATAGGTTGATCATTCGATGGGTTTGGATGCTACGGGAGACGACCCCCGTCCCAAACGGCGAAGCAGCGGAGCGGTAAGCGCATTCCACTCTGCTTCCGACAGAGTAAAGCGGCGCAGCAGAATGCCGCATAGCACCAGATACCCCATGCCGAGTAGCAAAACCACCCCCAGTGTTTCCCAGCGGTTCATGTCCGGCAGCCATGCAGAAAGCAGACGACAGACTCCATACACAGCCAGTCCTGCCAGCACAGGGGCTGTCCCCACGACAACTGCCTGCTTCCAGAATTCCGCAAAGGAAATGCGAAAGGCTCTGTTGGTGCGCCAGATGAAATGCACAGTGCTGACCACCGTGCTCAGGGTTACTCCCCATACAGTACCCATGAGGCCATAGGCCTTTGTCCACGCCGGTCCCCAGAGCAGCATGAGCACCAGGTTGATGAGTACAGCCTCGAGTTCCCTGCCGGAACGGTTAATCCCCCTCATCATGGCGGAACACGGCAAGGTTGAGAGATGAATGAGGCACATCACGGCCACGGAAAAACAGATACCGTTGGCTTCGTCATATCCCGACCCTACCCATGCAAATAGAATCTGCGGCGCTGCGGCAATGATGAAGCTGTACAGCACAAAATTGATGAGATTGAGGTAGCGCATACCACGCAGATACAGACCACGCAATTCATCTGCTTCCAAATACTCACCACTGTACAGCAATTTCCATTGCGTCCGCAGGGCCGGAATCCCTGCAACAAGAGCAAGCAGGCACCATACGGCAAACACACCGGTCGGCAAAGAGAACAACTGCCTGCCTGTGCCGGTCCAATACTCCCACCCCCACGGCAACAGGCCCGCACACCCCAGCAGCATGGTGACAATGCAAAGAGACAGGTACTTCCATACCTTGGCCTGTACCGTCATGGAGGGACTGGCCTGCCACCAGCCGCCCACAGCCGAAGCGGCAGGAAGAAAAGGCGTGCTGGCCGCGCCGGTAATACTGCGTGCGGTAAAAGGCAATTTGCGGCCGACTTCAAACAGCCCTGTGGCATCCAGCCCGAGCATGCCGGTTGTGATAATCCTGTCCAGACTGCCCAGAAACATCCCGAGAAAACCAAGAATCTGCACCTTGCCACCAAAGACGAACAGTTCGTTCAGGCTGGCCTTGCTGACAAGTGCCGGGTGCACACGCAGGCCGGACAGCCTGCGAAAGGCCATGACCATGTTGAGCAGCACATCCACCAACGTCTTCAGCACATAGGCATACAGCACCCCATAGATGCCGGAGCCCATGTGCAGGAACGCGAAAATGAGAAGCACTTCAAGCAAGGTTGTGATCAGCCAGATTGTCTTGCTGCACACCACCTCCTGCAAGCCTTCCAGCACCCCCCGGAAAGCGCCGAGCGTGAGATCTATGAGAAAGACGGACGCCGTGCCTATGAGCAGGACCACCGACAAATCCACCAGTTCGGCATCAATGCGGAAAAGATGCACCAACCACGGCGCACACAGATACAGCAATCCAAAACACACCAATGACACACTGCCCATGATGAACAAGCCGGTGGAAAGCAGCCTGCTTATCTTATCCACCTCACCCGCCACATGGTATTCCGCCGTATATTTGATATAGGCGTTGTTTATGCCGAAGGCAGACATGCCCGCATAAGAAAGAATCACAAAACAGAACGACCAGAGACCGTATTCGGCAAGCGAAACATGCACCAGAATGAAGGGCGTGATGATGAGGCGCGTGGCAAGGTAGATGACATTTGCCACCACCGCCACGGCAGACCCGGCTGCCATGCGCCGCTGCAAATCCTTCATTGTCGTCATATCATCTCCGGTTTGTGCATCGGTCTACCTCAGTCCGCCCCCGAAATTCGTTTCGTCAGGGTCAGCACGTTCCATTTGCCATCCCGTTCGTAACTCACAGAATCCATGATCTCACGCATGATGAAGATGCCGTAGCCCCCCACATGGTGCTCTTCAAGATTCGGCTGGGGAATATTATCAATATCAAACCCCTCGCCGCCGTCTCGTATGCTGATCACAAGCAGGTCGTCTTCCCGCCGCATGCCGAGCTCCACAAGGCCCTGACTGGTACATTTCATGGCGTTGGTAAGTCCTTCGCTCAAGGCCAGTTCAATTCTGTCAACCACATCTCCGTGAATCCCCGCCGCAGCAAACAGGGCGTGCAGCAAATCGCTGGCAAAATGCAGGTTTGGCAATTCCGGACTGAAACAGGCCGACAGGGAATATTGCGCTCCCACGGCTACTCCGCTCCGTTTCCTGCCAAGGCCTCAACTGCCGAGGCGGCGTCAGGATAAAGGTCCAGAACCTTGTGCAGTTTGATCAATTCAAGCACCACACGCACCTTCTGCGAAAGACCTCCAATCTTCAGGCGTCCCCCGAGATTCTGCAGTGTACGCAAAGAAGCCACCAACGCTCCAAGACCGGAACTGTCCAGAAAGCTGACCCCCTGCATATCAAGCACAACATCTTTGCGGCCGGATTCCGCCATCTGACGGATATGCTCTTTCACATCCGAAGCCACGTTGGCGTCAAAGCGGCCCGCCAGAACCAGCACGGCCACATTCCCCTGAACCTTTTCCCTGATGTCGAAGTCATGTTTCATCCCTGTTCTCCTTCTATGTTGCAGGAATACCAACGCCAAACAAACTGATATCGTCTTCCGCAGCCATATCACTGTAGATGTGGGCCATCTCGTACAAGGCATTCAGCATTTCGCTCACGGGCTTTCCTGCATGCATTTGAATCACAGTCCGCAGGCGTTCTTCACCAAACTGCTCACCAAACTTGTTTTCCAGCTCAATAATGCCGTCCGTATACATCAGCACTGTATCTCCGGCCTCCAGATGGACCTTGCCTTCGTCAAAGGGCAGCACGCCCCCCAGTCCTATAAGCGTCCCACCCTGTTCAAGGCGTTCAAGGCGCCTGTCCTGACGGACCACATAGGCGAGAGGGTGACCGCCGTTACTGTAGACCATCTCGCCGGTTCGGCCGTTCAGCACCGCATAGAATATGGTGAAGTGCCTGCCAAAACGCCGCAGGGGAAACAGCCTGTCCAGCATTTCCAGAACCTTGCCCGGACTGACAGGCCCATTGTCGTTTACGAGGCCAAATTCATATTGCAGAGCCTGCACTACAGAAACACCCACAAGTGCAGCCGGAACACCATGCCCCGCAACATCAACCATATACATGCCGACAATGCCTTTTTCCTTATCAAGCTCGACCATGCCGAGCATGTCACCGCCAAGCTGCTCACTGGGTATGAACTTCCAACCCACGTCCAGCCCATGACGATATTCCGTAACAGAGGGGAGAAGGCTGCGCTGGATCTCAGCAGCCGAAATCAAGGCCTCGTTGATGCTCCGCTGTTTGACGCGCAAACTCTCATTCAGCTCCATAAGCTGTTGTTCCCAGAATTTACGCTCTGATATGTCGCGAATAATAGCTGTAAAATATCGTTTTGCCCCCACCTTGATCTCGCTGATGGAAAGATCAATAGGCATACGCACACCATCTTTGCGCACGGCCTCAACCTCTCTGCCAATGCCGATGATGCGGGGAATTCCGGTCTTGATATACCGCCGGATGTATTCATCATGGTGATCCCGCATTTCCGGCGGAGTAATAAGCCGCACATTCTCTCCCAGCAGTTCTTTCTGCGTGTAACCGAACATGGTGCAGGCAGCCGTATTGGCCGATTCGATCACACCGAACTCGTCCGCCGTGATAATGGCATCCACAGCTTCTTCCAGAATGGCCCGCAGCTTGCCCTCGCTTCGCATAAGCGCCTCTTCACTTTCGCGAAGAACAGTTATGTCGTGCTTCATAACCACGATGCTGGCCAGCCTGCCGGAAACATCCTTGACCGGCGTTGCAGTCATCATCTCCACCTTTCCGCCGGACGTGCGCGAATCCAATTCTCCGGACCAGCTCTCACCTGCCGCTGTGCGTTGCAGCAAGGACTCCAGACAAGCCTCTTCAGAGCACTCTCCCAGAATCAGCGGCCTGCCATGCAGCTCTCTAAGAGGTCTACCCGCTGCTGTCTCCCATGCGGCATTCACCCAGCTAATGCGCCCGCTGGCTGTCAGAATGCCCACGGCATTGGCAGAAATGGCCAAGGCTATCCCCTGAACCTGTGAAAACGAAGAAATTCTGGGGTGCGACAGATTGGTAACCGTACCCACAACACATCCTTCCACACTGCCTTCCCGCAACGGGAAGCACTGCACTTCCAGCAGATACGCATCAGAGTCGCAACGATATTCGAAGATGCCGTAATGCAGCTCTTCATTCCCCAGCGTAAGCATAACGGGGTGATGTTCAGCCGCCACAGGCTGTCCGCCGGAGCAAAGGGGTAAAATACCGGAAAGCGGTCGCCCCAGCATCCTGTAACGGGGAAGACCGGTAATCGATTCAAATCCCGCGTTGCACCACTGGAGACGCCCTATAGAGTCCGTCCAGAAAATGGCTTCCTGAATGGCACCCATTGCAGCTTCCATCTTGGCGAGCGTGGAACGCAGTTCAGTAATCAATTCCTGCACAGACTACCCCTCAGCTCTCGGAACGATAGTGGCGGCATAACATTTGTGCCCATCTTCTTCACCATCCACAATATAGTGAATGGCTACCACTTCGCACCCGTCCGGAAGCAGTATGGACAAGTCCACTGCCATTCCGAGAACCGTTCTGGCTCCGGTCATTTGGTGTCTGGCAAAGCCCATGTGGTGGGCATCACGCAACTGCGAGGGTATTATTCGTGAAAGCATTTTTCCCACAAGGTCCGATACGGACCACCCGTAGGTTTCACTGAAAGCTTCATTGATCTCCAGAACCATACCTTCACCATCCACCACTATGACAGGCACATCCTGACGGGCTCGTAACTCCTTAAAGGTCATGGTCGCCTCCTCAATTCGTGAATGGTAATCTCCGGCGGACAGAATAAACGGGCAGCAACGCCGGAACTGCCGGTTCCTCGCGATGTATAGCCCTGCATGTTGCCATACTGCCAACGCCCCCGCGTGAACCGCCTGTGGCAACGGGCATTGGTGATCAGCGGAATCCCGCCAGGCAGACAGAGCTGCCCTCCGTGCGTATGCCCGCAGAGATAGTAGGCAATACCGGCCTCTGCAGCTTTCGCATACAACTCAGGGGAGTGAGCAAGCAGCAGGGTTGTCACCCCGTCAGGAATATCTTTGCATGCCTGACGCAGATCGTCGGTCATATAAAAATGAGGATCATCCACCCCTGCCACACCCAATTGCGACTCTTGCCGCTCCCAGAGCACGGATTCGTTCAGCAGGACGCGCACTCCCATGTCTTCCAGCTCCGGCACAAACTCGATGAAATCGTGATTCCCCAGAATACCGGTCACACCATGCGGGCAGTCCAGCAACGGCATAAGCATTTCAAGGCGACGCATCACCTCGTCATGCGAGCCCAGCGTGAAAAATCGAAAATCGCCGGTAATCACACAGGCATCGAAATCAACGCCGTGCAGAACGCGCTTGAGTGCCGTGCATCCGTCTTCAAAACCATCCAGGTGTATGTCGGAAAGTTGCAGCACCCTGAATCCGTCAAAGGGCTCCGGCAATGTTTCCAGCACTACCCGCTGATACTCGAGCCGGATATCAAGTGCGTTCAGGCGGGTACGCCCCAGCATGCCGGAGAGGGACAAAACACTGCGCACAAAAGCGGCAAATGACTCCGTGTTTTCCAGATGCAAACCGCCACGCGCGCCCACGTAGATCTTTCCTGTATGCGTGACCTGCGTAAGAAGACGGCGGCGCAACAGATTCTCCCCCATACGGTCGCGCAATCGGTCATACAGCTCTGAGTCATCGCGCATCGCTGCCCCCCTGACCGAGAGGAAACTCAAGCTGAACACAAACGCCGCTCTCTGCTGCAGGCAGAAGACGAGCAGTTCCTCCCATCACCATCATGGCGCGGCGGACCTTGCAGAGTCCCATTCCCACTCCCGATGATTTGGTGGTGAAAAAAGGGTCGAACACGTAGGGCAAAATATGTTCGGCTATTCCATTGGTGTTATCTTCATAGACCAGTCTGAGAGTCTTACTGTTCTTGCAAAGCGAAAGAACGGCAGCGGGGGCAAGCTCCTTGGGTGCAAAATCACGAGTATTCGCCACAAGCTCGGCAAATATCAGCCCGAGCAATGCAACATCTGCCCACAGCAAAGTTTCGCCACTGGGTTCGCCCCCCGCCTCATCCGAAACACCGCCCCCTGAACAATCTGCAACAGACTTGATAGTGCAGGTAAAATCCGTTCCGTCCCTCTGAAATGCAGTGAGCCATTCGGAAAATACGCTCAGGGGAGACACCCATTCCGGCTGGTGCACGTGAATGGACACAAAGCCTGCCAGCTCCTTAACAATGCCTTCCAGCTTGATGGATTCCTCGCGGATTATTTCCAGACGGTCCTGGCTGGTCTGCACCTCCGCTTCACGCAATAGCTGATTGATCAGCCCGCCAATGACGGTCACCGGATTGCGCACCTGATGCGCCACCGCGCCCGCCAGATTAAGCAGTGCCACCTCTCGCTCATTCACCAACGTGGCAATACGCTCCAACGAACCGCGCTCATCTTCATGACGGGCATTGAAGACTGTCATGTCCTGCAAGATGATAGCTATACCGAGCATTTTCCCTTCGTCCTTGATGAAGGACGAAAGGATGCCCAGATCAACAAAGCTGCCGTCTTTGCGTTCAAAGGATACGGACCGGTTGAGAAAGGGAAGCTCGCCGTGAATTACGTCTATGAGCACCTGATGAAACGCGAGGTTCTTGTGGTCTATTTCAAAGATATCCACCCACCCCTTACCCATGGCAAATTCGCGGTTCAAGCCGACCATTCCGCAAAGGGCCTGATTAATGGCTACAATAGTACCCGTGGGATCAATAACCATGATGCCCACCGGCAGGCGCTCAAACACTGCCTGAACAAGTGATACAGAGAAGGAACCGTCGCATTGCTGCATGACAACACTCCGTAAAATCTGAGCTTATAACATAGCTGGATTTGTATCGGGGTGTGATTATAATCTGAGTTGTACAAGAAGCTCGTTCCTGAAGGCTCGTGGATATTTAACATTCCTGCTTGATACACCCTGTATCGCAAGATCATCTCCTGCCTGCCGGGGGCAAAGGTTGCAGCAATAGCCAATAATTCTCAGCATGCATTCCAGATAAAAAGGTCACCGGTTCAAATATGACTACTGGCTCCTTAAAAATTAGGCGCTTGGGAAAAAATCCTAAGCGCTTTTTCGTGGTCTAGTATATGGGGTGGTATACAGGGATGATCCCGATGCCCGTTTTGCCGAAAGCAAAGCCCCTCCTTGAAGTCACCCTCTACCGCCCACCTCCCCACCCCGCTTCGTCAGAGCGATATCCGGCCACGTTTGAACACCGCGGCGCGGGATTCCACACCGACATTGCCTGCGAGTTGGAAATGCTCTCGGACACCCCCCTCGACCTACTTCATGACACGGTAAAATCCGCGCGAATTCAGCATCGCAATCTTGTTAAAGAGCGCTACACAAACCTGTTCCGCAAGACCGGAGGCATGTCCCTTCGGGAGCGTGAGGAAGAAGCAGCGAAAACCGTATCCGACAAGGTATTGGGCAAATGAACCAGAACCATTGAAGCGCTGCTGCCACCCTGATTTTCATGACACGGATCTGGCTGCGCCAGATGGATCCGACGAATTGGATGGATCGGAAGGAAGTCAATATCTGTGCCGGTTCCATGTCTCCACTGCCCGGAGCCGGAACCGCCTCCTCGCTCCGATGCGATGCGATGCGAAGAGAACACAGTCCAGAAAACGATCATCCAAACAAGCGCAGACCAGTCGCGGGTGAAGGTACGTGACCGGCTCCTCCACAACACTGCCTTGGCCCTAAAAAAAATCCCTCCGGTTTCCGGAGGGATTTTCATATAGATATCTTGGAACCTTCACATTAGAAGGTCAGGCCCGGGAGTTTGATATACATATTCACGCTTGTATCATCAGGCATAACAGACACTTCGGCAATAATCTCGAAACACTGATGAGTGTAGATCAACTCGACGGTCTTCTCCAGATCGTTCCCGCTCTCGATATCAGCCTTGTAAATCGTTCTGAATGTCCATGGCTTAAAGAACGTAAGTTCCGTGGAAATATTGAAACCACGAATACGCTCATTGCGGGTTCGGCTATGATCGCCGAACAGCAAATTTTCTTCATCAATTACACGCTGTCTTTTGTACTCATCAACCTTCTCACGGAAATCAAGACCGGTGGTCACACGTCCAATATCATCCTTGAAAAGGGAAACAGAATGTTCATGCCGTGTGATGCGGTTTTCATAGGGAGACCAGAAAGTTCGGTTGGTTACGCTCAAATAGTCCAGAGGTTTAACTATGAGCTCCACTTCCGTATCCGAGAATGGGCGCCGCTCGTATTCATCAAGCATATCCGTTCGTTCGGACTCCCGAAAATCATACGCCTGCTCAACGCGGAAGCGGACAACATCTCTATAATCATAGCTGACCGTGGGGATAGGTTCTTTCTCTCCATCGGTCATGGTAACAGAAGCAGATTTACGTGTAAGCAGGTTCACCAACGAAACGCGCAGTTCATTCTCGGCCCAGATCCGGTCATTCGCATCATAATAGGGATTGTCAGTCTGATTGACGTTGGGAACATTAGAATACTGCACCCGTGGCTGCACGCTATGCCGCACCCCGACCCATTCACTCTTCCCCGCGTTTTCAACTGTGGCTTCCAGCTTCTGGTCACCGCTTACATCATACACCTTTGCCACTTCGGTAAAGGCGGCCACACTGAAATCGGGAATGGAGCGGGAAGTTCCTCGTCCATCCCCTCTGTCTGTATCGTATTGCTGCACACTTTCAGTAATATATTGCGTCTGCCGCCAACCCACTTTGGGAATGATACTTCCGTATTCGCTCACAAGTGGCACACTTACACTGGGATGAATTTCGAAACGGCTTCCCCGTGTACCGTTATGCCGGAAGAAATTCACAGCCTGCGCTTCAGCTTCGAATTCCAAAGGAATGGCCGATTCTCCCACAGGCAACCCACCTTTGAACAGGAAGAGGTCAAACTGAGGCATACGCTGCAGCGAAGGGTCACTCGACGTGGTCAGGTTACCGTTGCCGATATTCAGGTTCTGCTCAAAACGGGCACCGAGGGCCATGCCCATGCGGTCCCAGTCTCTGCTTACCTGCACCTCGCTTGTACGGTTCTGGTCAATTTCCTGAAGATCTCGTCCAAAGAAATCCTGCAAGGCATTACGGGTTGGATAGAATGCAGCTGAACTTTGCTTGAACTCACGCAGGTAGTTCTGGTCAGAGACGATATCAAGGTCAGCCTTAAGTTTCCAGCGGGGATCAGCAAGATGCCCGTCGAACATGCCGCGCAACCAGAACCGCTCAGGATTAGTCCGCACCAGACCGTCCTCATTGAACCCGCCGCGCTCATCATCCTCGCTGTAATCTATATCGTTATCGTTCAACATATCGAGGCGCCACCAGCCCTTGTTGTACTGGTCGAACTGATGACGATATTCAAGGCCGGTCATCAAACCGCGTTTTTCGATCCACTGCTCGTTGATCGTCATATCGCTGGAGTCATTTATGGCCCAGTAAAAAGGCTGGCTGTACCACATGCCCATTTTGCTGGAGTGGCCGAATTCCGGAAAAAGAAAGCCGGTCTGGCGCTTGGTCTTCATGGGCAGCACGAAGTAGGGGACATAGCTCACGTCCTGATCCTTCACAGCAAAGGAGGTGTGCCATAGCTGCGAGTAGCCATCCAGCTCTATGGTTGCTTCCTTGGCGGATACGGACCAGGCAGGCACGTCACCGTCACATGCCGTGACCTTGGCATCCCTGAAAGTGTAGAAGTCGCCCCAATGTTTAGTGACCTTCTCACCCGCAAAATAGATATGCGGTCCTTCCATGAATACTTTGCCCTTTTTCAGCCACCCGATGCGGTTCCCGATATCAAACTCGCCTTCTTCGGCCTCCATCAGGTCTTCGCCCATCTTAACCTGCACATTCCCTTTGAGCAGAACCCAGTTTGTTGCTGAGTAGTAGCGGATGAAGTCCGCTTTGAGATAATCATCTCCCTGCCGCAGAGATACGTTGCCTTCGGCCTCCATGACCTTGCTGTCGTTCATGGTCGTGAGCTTGTCTGCATGCAGCGACCAGACGACGGTCTCCTCGTCCTCGTTATTGACAAAGAGGTTCGTGGCTCCGGCAAGTGTCGGAAACGAAAGAAGAAGTGCCAAAAAAAACGCAGAACAGAACGCCATCACTCCACGGAGAAACGGCGCACGGCGTACGGAAAAAAACAATCCGCTATCTTGTTGAATTACTTTGTTCAAATCTGTATGAAGCATGCGTACCCTTTAATTAGGGAATTCTGTATCACAGCTTCCCTCACAGGGAAAGAGCATAAATGCCGGAAAATGCGAGCATCCTGACGGTTGAATTGATTTTTTTACCGGAGCTTTCAGACAGGGGTACCCATGAGCATATCCTATAATAATATTACGGTCCGCATCCACCTCGACCGCATACGCGCCAACTACGAACTTTTGAGCCGCAAAGCGTCCGCTCCCATCGGGGTTATCAAGTCCGACGCATATGGCCATGGACTTGTTCCTGTTGCCAAGACCCTTGCCGCAGCAGGCGCCTGCACCCTTGCAGTAGGAACGGTTGGTGAGGCGCTCAAACTGCGCAAAGGCGGTTTTGATGGGAGGATAATCGCCCTGCTCGGCGCACTCTCGTCCGAAGAAGCATGCAGCTGCCGCATCGGACACATCGTCCCCTTCGTCTTTTCACTGCAGCACCTCCGCATGCTCTCTGATGCTGGATCTGCCGACGCTCCCCTACCAGTAGCCCTCAAGTTCGACACCGGCATGGCCCGACTCGGCTTCTGCGAGGAAGACATACCCGGACTCCTGCAGGCCCTGCCCGGACTTCCCGGCATCAGGGTTGCCATTGTGGCTTCCCACTTTGCCGTAAGTGACGAACCGGAAAAAGAAGACTTCACCCGCGAACAGCACGAAACCTTCCTGCGCATCACGGGGGCGCTGCGCTCGGCCGGCCTGACCTTCGAAGCGACCATCGCAAACTCGGCAGCCATGCTTGCCTACCCCGAAACGCACCACGAGCTGCAACGCCCCGGCATCGCCATCTATGGTGCCAACCCGCTGCACGGAACACCCAATGAGCATATGGGAAGCGGACTGAGCCCCGCCATGGATGTGGGTACCCCCATATTGCAGGTGCATGCCCTGCCCAAAGGCAGGAGCATAAGCTACGGGCGTACTTTTGTAGCCCCGCGGGACATGCGGGTTGCCATCACCTCCGTAGGCTACGCAGACGCTTTCAGCCGAGGTCTATCCAACAGGGGAGTCATGATGGTGAACGGGCAGCGCGCGCCCATAGTCGGCCGCGTATGCATGCAGATGACCGCAGTGGATGTTACCGACATTCCTCATGTCTCCTCCGGAGACACAGCGTGGATTCTGGGCGGCCCCGGAGAATGTCCCGTAACACCGGAAGAGCTGGCAGCGGCATGGGGTACCATTACCTACGAGGCTTTCTGCCTGCTCGGACTCAACCCGAAAACCTTTGAGTGATAATGACAAAACCGGGCTCTTCTGATAGTGTCCCAGATCGACTTGGTTGTTGACAATTGATAATCTTTCCATTAACCACCCTCGTTCTGCCTTGCTCACTCTCCGAGAGTGGGCCAAGAGACCACAAGGAGATACAGGAATGAGAAAATTCGAAACGCTGCTGCTCCTTTCCCCGGAGCTTGCCGCTGACGCACGCGAAACTGTGCTCGGCACCCTCACCGGCGTTGTCGAGCGCGTTGAAGGTAACGTGCTCGAAGTTGACCACTGGGGCATGCGCGACCTCGCCTACCCCGTTAAGAAGCAGATGCGCGGTTACTACGTGCGCCTTGAGTACAGCATGCCCAACTCCGGCGTTGCTGAACTGGAGCGCATCATCCGCATTACCGACGGCATCTACAAGTTTGTAACCGTTAAGCTGGCTGACGAAGTCGAGGAGGTTGCATAAATGGCTTTCAAGAGACGCTTCACTCCCCGTCGTAAGTTCTGCCGCTTCTGCGCAGATAAAGATCTGCCCCTGAACTACAAGCGCCCCGATATCCTGCGTGACTTCGTGACCGAGCGCGGCAAGATCATTGCCCGCCGTATCACCGGTACCTGCTCGCACCACCAGCGCCTGCTGACCACCGAAATCAAGCGCGCCCGCCAGATGGCTCTGCTCATCTTCACCTCTACGCACGCAAGTGACGTAAAGAAAAAGAGCACTCTGTAGGAGGAGCGACCAATGAAAGTTATTCTTCGCGCAGACGTCGAAAACCTCGGCGTTCTCGGTGACGTTGTTGAAGTAAAGGCCGGTTACGGCCGCAACTTCCTGCTTCCCAAGGGCCTTGCCATGATGGCTACTGCCGGCAACCTGAAGGCCTTTGAACTGGAACGCAAGAAGCTGCATGAAAAGATGGAAGCCGTACGCGGCGCCGCTCAGGCTCTGGCATCCAAGCTGGAAAAGGTCGAGCTGGTTCTGCAGGTACGTGTTGGTGAAAACGACAAGCTGTACGGCTCTGTCACCGCCACCAACATTGCTGAAGCACTTGCAGCACAGGGCATCGACATTGACCGTCGTCGCATCCTGCTTGACGCTCCCATCCGTGTTCTGGGTGAATACCCCGTACGCGTTCGCCTGCACGCAGGCGTGATCTCCGAAGTCCTCGTAAAGGTTGCTCCCGAAGGCCGTCTGGTCGAGGAAGAAGCCCCCGCTGTAGCCAATGACGCAGCAGAGGAATCCGCTGAGTAGCGACTTTGACCATGTCTCCGCCCCCTGGGGCGGAGACATGGATTATCCCGAGAGTTACGACCAGCTCTCGGACGATATGTTGCGCAATGTTCCTCCGCACAGCATGGAGGCCGAACAGGCAGTGCTGGGCGGCATTTTTTTGCGCTCAGACGCACTGTATACTTTGGTCGACATCATCCACGAGGATGATTTCTACGCCCCTGCCCACCGCACACTCTTTGCGGCCATAATGGAGCTGCACCGGCAGAACAAGCCGGTGGACCTGCTCACCGTCGGGCAATATCTCAAAGATAAAAGCCAGCTCGAAATGGTCGGCGGTGCCGTCTATCTTGGCGAGCTTGCCAACTCCGTCATCAGTGCGGCCAACGCCGAACACTATGCCACCATCGTCCGTGACAAGTCCCTGCAACGCAATCTGATTTCCTCCTGCTCGACCATCATCAGCAAATGCTATGATCAGTCAGTAGAAATCGACAGCCTGCTTGACGAATCCGAACAGGCAGTCTTCTCCATTTCCGAACGTACAGCCGGACAGGCATTTGTCGATTCCAAGACCCTCGTGGGCCGCGTATTTGAAGAGCTCGAACGCCGCATCGACAGCAAGAACCTTGTCACCGGTGTTACTACGGGCTTCTATACCGTAGACAAGATGACGGCGGGCATGCAGCCTTCCGACCTCATCATCGTTGCTGCACGCCCCTCCATGGGCAAGACCGCGTTCACCCTGAACCTTGCCACCAACGCGGCGCTTCAGGGCGGTGTTCCGGTCGTGTTCTATTCTCTGGAAATGGGCATGGAGCAGCTCATGTCGCGTATGATCGCGGCTGTGGGTGGCGTGGAACTGAACAAGCTACGCACCGGACGGGGCATAACCGATGAAGACTGGCAACGCCTGCACTGGGCTGCGGACCAGCTTGGCAACGCTCCCATCTACATTGACGACACCCCTTCTCTCTCTACGCTGGACCTGCGCGCCCGTACACGACGTCTCAAGGCAAGCAAGAACGTCGGCATGGTTATCGTGGACTACCTGCAGCTGATGCGCTCAAGCCGCAAGACCGACTCACGCGAATTGGAAATCTCCGACATTTCCCGAAACCTGAAGGCGCTTGCCAAGGAACTCAGCATTCCCGTTATAGCCCTGTCGCAGCTCAACCGAAAGGTGGAAGAGCGTGCGGACAAGCGCCCCATGCTTTCCGACCTTCGTGAATCCGGCGCTATCGAGCAGGATGCCGACGTCATCATGTTCATCTACCGTGACGCGGTCTACAACAAGAAAGAAGACCGCGCTCTCATCCACTCTGCCGAAATCATCATCGGCAAGCAGCGTAACGGTGCGGTCGGTTCCTGCCCCCTGCAGTACAACGGCCAGTTCACCCGCTTTGAAAACGCAACGGATCTCTATCCCTCCGAAGCTCTGCCCGAGGGCATGTAGCTCCACCTGCCTCTCAAAAGCCGCCTCGCCCATGTATCCCGAAATTGCCGGGAGTACGCTTTACTTTACCGTTTATTTGACGTAATCACGTCATCACCATGATGTAAGCACTTGCCATAGAACAAGGTTCAGGAATCATTCCGGCCTTGCCACCTGTTCTGTCAGGCATCCGGTCCGCCCGTGCGGAACCGGTACTATGCATTTGCCATTCGCAGCTTGCGCTGCACTAGGAGCGTACATCATGTCCCGACACCCCCTCATGCACATTCTGCATACTCCCGCCCAGAACGAACACCCCACCGCAGCCGATGTCTGGTCCGGTGGATACAAAATCCCCTGGAACGATCCGGCGTTCAGCAAGAGAATGCTGCGTGAACACCTCACGCAAGATCATGATCTTGCCAGCAGGAAGGCCGAATCCATAGCCGCTCAAACGGCATGGATACAGCAGACCTTTCTTGCCGGTACCAATGCCTTCATTCTCGATCTTGGATGCGGTCCCGGCCTGTATGCACAGCACTGGCTCGCGAACGGTCATTGCTATCACGGCATAGATTTCGGCCCAGCCTCCATTGCCTATGCGCAGCAGACGGTCACAGTCCCCGAAGCTTCCTTCGTACTGGGCGACATCCTCACCACTCCCTATGGCGGCCCCTACGATATGGTCACCCTGCTCTACGGTGAACTGAACGTCTTCCCACCGCAGAGTTGCCGCACGATACTGCACAGCGCGCGCAACGCCCTGAAAAAGAAAGGGCGCATCATCCTTGAAGTGCATACCGAAAAGGCCGTCAGACACTCCGGCACCATAAGCAACTGGTACAAGGCAACGAGCGGCCTCTTTTCCGACACCCCTCACCTGTGCCTTATGGAGAGCCGGTGGCATGAACACCTTCGCGTTGCACGGCAGACCTTCCACATCATTCATCTTGCACAGGAAGGCACCACGGAGGTTGTGGAGACCTACCACAGCACCATGCAGGCATGGAGTATTGCCGAATATCAGTCTCTTCTGACCGAGGCCGGATTCAGTGACATCCGCATTGAGGAAGCCTTTCCCGGCTCCCATGAAGACCTGATGCTCATCACCGCCGTAAACGGCTGAGCAATAATAAAGCCCGCCGCATCATGTAGATGCGGCGGGCGTAATCATCATCTCAGCGGCTTTACGAAAGCTGTTGGTCAGAATCAGACTGAATCGGGAACAGCCCTATATTAATGGCAGTTGGCAGAACCGGCTGCGGGAGCTTCTTCCTCTTCGTCGAGAAGCAGAGCCAGCGGCATGAAGGGCCCAAGCGGGATAAGATCAAAGTCGATCATTTTCGACTTCACCAGCGGCAGGGTATCAATCATGTTGCGGGCATCTTCCAACGTTGCGGCTTCCATGATCAGCACAGTGCCGGAACGATCCTGACGGAAGTATATTTCGCGAACCACATCGGCGAGATACAGCTTCACCATCTGGTTCACTTCTTTCATGAAATTGCCTTTGATGCCTTCAGGGGTGGCCGTTTCCAGCACCCTGTCCAATGCGAGAATCTTCATTCCTTCCTCCTAACATGGTCAGCGCGGCCCACACAGCCGCAGATGTGGAAGTACGCAATTTCCCCGCATAAAACAAGAGCCGCAGCCTATCGTCCGCCGATTATCGGGTCTGTTTCCACACTTTCACTTCAGGGGCTTCCGCCAGCAGTTCCTTCATGCTTTCAATGAAGGTCCGAAAATGCGGCGTTGTCATATGGTCATCCAGATGCTTTTGCGATTCCCACTCTTCATAGAAGAAATAACGACAGGCATCATCCTGACAACAATGCGGGTCATAGCGGAGGCAGCCCTGTTCGCTACGAGTTGCGTCCACCACTGCGGCTATGGCCTCACCAAGCGCTTCAAGCTTCTCCTGTCGGGCCACAAACACGGCCGAAACGAAAACGTGGTCAGTCATTATCTCTCTATTCCTTGTCGTTGTATTGAAGGTTGCGTGACATTTCCGGATGCACTCACATGAAGCCCGAAAATCGTTCCCGGACGAGCCGGATCGATCTGACCAGCCAGTAGGCTGGCCAGATCGATCCGGCTCAGGCTGCTCAGGCAGTTCAGGCTGTTCAGGCTGTTCTGTCCGCAAGCAGCGTACCGGCAACGCCTATGTTCTCTGCCTGTTTCTCATCCAGAATGACAACGATCGTCTGCGGGGGCAGGCTCATCACACGGGAACATGTCTCAGTGATTTCCCGCACCAGCTCCCGTTTCTGCTCAACATCCAGCGGATTGGACACAATGGTTACAATAGGCATGCTACCACCTTTCCCAGTGTATTTTGGATTCATCAAACCTGTCGTGTGCGCCCGTTTTCTGGTCCGGGATTCCCACAGGAACAAGGGCCAGCGGCACAATGTGCTCCGGCAGACCGGCCAGAGCACGGAAGCTGTCCACACGGGCCGCATCGGGCCAAAGCCCGCACCAGACAGCCCCCAGCCCCTTGTCGTGCAGGGCAAGCAGCATGTTCTGAACGGCAGCGGCGCAATCAAGCATCCAGTTGCCCGGATACTTTTCCGCCGAGGTATCGCCACACACCATGATGGCGCAGGAAGCTGACGGCACCATGCCAGCGTAAGGATGAATGGAGGGAATACGGTCAAGCGTTTCCCGGCTCTCAATGACCACGAAGCGCCAAGGCTGCTGGTTGCCTGCGCTGGGGGCAGCCATGGCTGCTTTCAGCACCTCGATGATGGTTTCCCGCTCCACCTTGTCCGCTGCATACTTGCGTATGGATCGACGGGTATGAATGGCCTGTAATGTTTCCATGGTTCCTCCGCAGATTGTATGAAAAATGCCGTTTACGGGCATTCCGGCCCGCTCTCAAGCTCAGGAAGCCAGACGCCGCCCGAAACTGCGCGCCTTTTCCGCTGCCGCAAGATCATTCACCAGTTCACCGGCCGGAACAACCGTATCAGGGAACAGGCAGGAATCAAAAGAGCAGCCTACCATCTGGGCAGGATTCCGCCACTGGCTTTCAAGCAGTTCCAGATTGTCCTCCATGGGGCCGCCCGCCGTGGCGATAAGCGCCAGCTTCTTGCCGCTCAAGACGGAAAGAACGCCGTCGTCCTCACCGAATTTGCTCAGGCAGTACATTCTGTCGATAAAAATCTTCAGCTGCGCCGTAAAGCTCCACCAGTACAGCGGAGTGGACAGCACAATAACATCATATTCAGGCAGAATGGCTACGGTATCCGCCAGCTGATCCCCCAGCACACAGGCAAAGGCATCCGACTGCTGACACTTCTGGCAGCCGAGGCAGCCGGCCACCTTGAATTTCAGCGTGGTGGCATCAATCTCTGCAACATCAGCCCCCTGCTGCCGGGCCGCTTCCATAGCCAATGCCGTTACAGCACGGGTATTCCCGTTCTTGCGGGGACTACCGTGCACAAACACAATTCGTTTTGCCATAGTATCCTCATTACCATGCTTGAATAATCGAACCGGTACCGCCAATATAAAAACGGGCAGCCCTTTCACGCGATCCATACACCACACAACAGATAATTCATCAAGTACGCACAAGATTGTTCCCCAGTATGCCAAAGGGAACCATACCCCCTTGAAAGATACTATTGAGTGATGTAGGGATAAGCCACGCGGCAACGATGTCCGTATATATGAAGCCCTCACGGGCAAACGGGAGAAAGAATTATGGGATGCCAACTCAGACGCTGTTCCGGCAAGGAATACTACTGCGCCATGGAACTTACGCTGCAGCTTATAGGTGGCAAATGGAAGCCGCTCATCATGTACCGGCTCGGTCAGGATGGGACGCAGCGCTTCAGCGAGCTGAAACGCTCCATGCCCAGCATTACCCAGAAAATGCTCACACAGCAGCTGCGGGAACTGGAAAACGACGGCATTGTCCACCGCGACGTATATGCCGAAGTTCCTCCCAAGGTGGAATATTCACTCACGGAAATCGGCACCTCGGTTCTTCCCCTGCTCAAGCGCCTGTGCCAGTGGGGAGAGGAATATGAAAAACTGCGGGGCGTGGAAGCCGTGTGCACCGGGCTGGATGAGGATGACGATGCCACCAGCCTCTCAGCCGCAGCCGGAAGCCGATAAACGGGAAAGATTCATGATGCCCCAGGTGTCACCTCTGTCCGGTGCAGAAGGATACCCCTGAGAGCATTATTGCGCACGTCCCCTTTCCTGCCTTGCGGATCCCTCCAGAGCAGAAATTTTGAATTGTCATAAAAACAGGGAGTTGCAAACCGTCCATACGGCTCGCAACTCCCTTTTGCATTGCAGGATTATTGGATGACAATCAGCGCAGGAACAACAAAGCCGTTCCAGTGAAAGAAATAAACGCGCCCGTCAGCAGCCGTGACGAAGGCCGCTTTTTTTCGTAGAGGGCTAGCAGGGCAATAACGACAAGCGGTTCCAGACCGATAAGCGTGGCGGCAATGCCTGCCTTGGTGTGCTTTACGGCAAGCAGGGAAAGCCAGACCCCCACAGTGGGACCGATAAAACCGGCAAGCACCGTCATGCGCATGGCCCGAGGATGCTCACGCATGGTTTTGATGGCGCGCCCTGCCCTGCCTATCATGGCAACAAAAATCCACAGGGCAAAAACGGCGCTGCCCGTGCGCACCGCAGCACTCACAAGCACATCGCCGCCCTGCGCAAGCGCCATTCTGGCAAGCAGAGTGCTCACGCTCTGCGCGCCCACCGAGAGCAGCACAAGGCCAATGCCTTCCAGCCATCTGCGGGGTGTAAGACCGGGTATGCTGCCATCATGCTTCTCAAGCAGCACCCATACAACCCCCACAAGCGTGAGCGTTATACCCACGATCCCCATGGGCGAAATAGATTCATCCAGAAAGAAATAGGCCAGAACGGCTATTACGGCAGGGGAAAGCTCCCACATGAGCACGGAAAGGCGGGCCCCGATGCGCACGGCGCTGGCGTAGAACACCACATCGCCAAAGGCGAGGCCGATCACACCGGACCCGATGAGCCACAAAACCTGATCGTGCGACAGGTTCCATTGCGACTGAAACAGTACAATGCCTGCAAGAAAAAAGCTGAGGGAAAGGGGGAGCCGGAAAAGATTCAGGGACAAAGAGCCGATCAAACGAGCGGCAGCCGTATGCATGCAGGCCGATATTCCCCACAGCGCTGCTGTGGCAAGGGCGGCCGCTTCGCCAAGAAAAAGCATCTCACACCATCCGGATAAGAAAACATGCTGTTATCCGGCGGGATTACGCCCATTCCACCATACGGTCAATCAAGATTTTCAGCAACAATTACAGATAATTACAGACAGGAAAAACGGATATTATCTATTTTCATCACCAAAGGCGTATGCAGGCGGCTGCATCGGTCATTTTCTGCCATACACGGGACTATCATCCGGCCTGATCATCCGAACAGTTCACCTTGTAAAACGCCCCAGCATAACAGAGGAAAATCCGTAAACAACCCTGTAACACCCCACGAGGCAAGTTCCGCCATTTCTGCAGCGTCGTTCACGGTGTACACGTTCACGCCGAACCCTGCATCGCGCAGCCGGTCCACCACCTCTTCGGTCACATTTTTCCGCCACGGATGGTACGCCTGCGCCTTCAGCGAACGGACAAGGGCAACAGGGTCCGCAACAGGCTCATCATAGACCAGCACGCCAAGCGGAATCTCCGGCAGCATGATTCCGGCCTGCTCCAGATATCTGTACTGGAATGAGGAAAGCAACACACTTTCCACCATGTCCGTATCGCGTATGCAGTCCAGCGTGGCCTCGGCAATGACGTTATGGCCAATGAGGTGGGCGTGGTCCTTTATCTCCACATTCACGCACCAGCCCGCATCGCGGGTAAACTCAAGCGCCTCACGCAGGGTGGGAATCCTGAGTTCCTTGTAGGACGCAATGTCATCGTCATCCACGGCACCGGCCGCAATCTGCCCGAAGGGATCGGTCTGCACATACCACGATCCGGCGTCCAGCGTTTTAAGTTCATCGTAGGTAAAGTCGCATACCCGCCACGGAGCACGCCCCGCAAAGGCAGGCAGCTGCGCCGCATTGGTGGTTCTTTCCAGCGTATCATCGTGTATGACCACAAGTACGCCGTCCTTTGTCATGCTGACATCAAGCTCCCACATGTGCGCGCCATAGGCGAGCCCCATGCCTGCGGCAAGCAGGGTGTTTTCCGGACACACTCCCTGTGCCCCCCTGTGGGCGATATTCATCGTGCTAACGTTTGGCAGCATGGGTTCTCCTTCATGAATGGCTGTCGTAACACTGCGGGCACTCTACACCGGCGGCCAGTACTCCGCCACAGAAAACCCCGCCCGCAATACTGCGGACGGGGCCAGGTGCCTGCAGGGCGGGACATCAAACGATGGCGTTCGGGTCTGTGAACGGCGTGTCCGTCAGATATATATCTGAGGCGGCCATGGCACCGGCACTGCCTGCCGTGGTCTGCGTAACCGTAGCAATGAGCACTTCATCGCCGGTGTGGCCCGTATCATTGTCGAAATACAGGTTGCCGTAAGCGGCATTACTGTCTGTCACTTCGTATACGAATCCGGCAGTACCACCTGCAAAGGTGCCGCCAGCCTCGGTGAAGCTCTGGCCATAGTGGTCTGCCTTGACCCAGTAGACAAAGTTGCCCGCTGAAAGCGCGGCATTATGCGCCAGCGAGCCGAACTGAGAACTCAGGAAGCTGAAAGTGTCGTCCGAATTGTTGAAGTCGTTTACCACATCTCCGGCATCCAGCTGTGATGAGTAATAGAATACATCATCCCCGTTACCGCCGGTAAGGGAGTCTCCGCCTGTTCCCCCCCAGAGGGTGTCGTTTCCGTCATCACCGAACAGCTGATCCGTGCCGGAATTGCCGAGCAGCAGATCGTCCCAGTAGCCCCCATGAATCTCGTCATTTCCGGAGCCGCCGGAAATACTATCGTGGCCATACGCCACACCGTTTTGATCTTCATCGCCGAACAGCACGTCATTGCCCGCCCCGCCGGAGATAAGGTCATTGCCCATGCCGCCGATGATGTAATCGGATCCCTCGTCGCCGGAAAGAGAGTCGTCTCCGCCCCCACCTTCTATGCTGTCATTACCGGCAAGGCCTGAAATCTTGTTGTCGAACCCGTTTCCGTACAGGGTATCGCCGTTGCCGAGCGAATCGGAGGCCGCAGAACCGATGATGTTATCCACAAGGTGCAACGAATCCGTGCCGTCGCCTCCCACGTCGGAGGTGGCAACGCCCTCACGCAGATCCACTGTTACCGGCGTGGCGGAGAGCTTGTAGCTCACCGTATTCTGTTCCGCCTCACTGAGCAGATTCTCATAAATCACGGCCGAATCAGTGCCGCCTGTATAGTGGATGACCACATCGTCCGCTTTTCCGTCGCCATCAAAGTCACCCACCATGACATCGTCGATGGTGTTGTCGGTCGACAGCAGCGCAGTTTTCTCGAACCACTGCCCGTCATTTACGTTGTGATAGATATACAGATCGTTGGCCGTGGCCACGAGCAGATCAAGGTCGCTGTTCCCGATGAAGTCGCCCACGGCCAGAGCCGCGATGGCAACGCCCGGGGTCTGTAGCGAGACCGAGCTTTCCGAATAGGAACCACCGTTATTCATGTACAGGCGCAGGGTATCATCGTCGGAGAAGAACAGGTCAAGGTCGCCATCTCCGTCCACATCGCCCAAGGCCATTCTCTGCTGCGAACCGGTCACATTGGCTTCGACAACCGAATAGCCCCAGTTTGAACCGTCATAATGGAAACACTTGAGGTGCGAGCCGTACTGGGTGAACACCTCGCGATAGTTGCCGTCTGCGCTGTTGACCTCTGCAACTGCAAGAATATCGCTGCCACCGAGTGCTCCCTGAATAGTCTGCGGTGTGCCTGCCCCGTTCGTATACCAGACCAGCTCACCGCCATTGCCCGAACCGCGCACAACGAGATCGTCAACCTGACCGTCGCCGTCCAGATCGGTGACCAACATCTTGTCCACGCTTCCGCTCAGGGAATCGAGGGTGTTGACGGTATCCTGCGCAAAGGTGCCGTTCCCCAGATTTTCATACCGGAGAATCTGCCCGCCTTCCATGCCGAGAAAGATGTCATTGTCCCCGTCATTATCGGAATCCCCAACGGCAAGCGCCGAGGTTGGATAATCGTTCGAGATGGTGTCTATGACATGTTCGGTGAGGGATATGGCGTGCGTGAGGGGATTCAGGGAAGTCTCGTACCAGGTAAGAGTGCTGTTGCCCCCTGAGTCCTGTGCGAGCAAGACCACTTCATAATCGCTGTCTGTGTCGATTCGGGCGAACGCGCCGTCTTCCAGCGAATCACCATCGTGCGTCACGGTTGCCATGACCTTCAGGCGATCTTCCTGTCCCTGTTCCGAGCCATAAATGGTGTCGTCACCCTTGCCGCCGACAAGCGTATCTGCCCCGCGGTTGCCCACAAGCGTATCGTCGCCGCCCAAGCCCGAAATGCTGTCACTGCCACTGGTGCCTTTCAGCAGATCCGGTCCGGATGTACCTGTGATTATGTTCACGCCGCTCACGGGTGGTGTGACGGTCTGCTCTGCAGGCGTGGTGTTTGTTTCAGTCTCAAGGGTATTCTGCGTGTCGGTTCCTTCGCCCGGAAGCCCGTGAGAACTGGAAATCAGAGCTGCTATCAGCCTTTCGAGAAGCTCGGCGGGATCAGTGGCCTCGGTGATATCGCCCCGCCCGAGAGCTCCCTGCGTCAGAAAATCGAGCGTGCCATCCGGCAGTCCAAGCAGAGCGGCGAGCGCGTCACCGCCGATAAGACTGAGCGCGGCGGTATCTGCAGGCCCCTGCCCGTCCGCTCCTTGCCCGTCCGGTCCCGCTCCGTCTGGTCCCGGTCCATCTGGTCCCGCTCCGTCTGGTCCCGGCCCATCTGGTTCCGGTCCAGCCCCACCTTCACCGCTTACGCCCTGCTTATCGCCGCCAGCGTCCCCATTGCCCGCCCCGCCAGCCGGAGGCTCGCCCCGTGAGGTAAGCGGAGCACTGGCCCGAATGGCATCGAAGACACTCCGGGGGACGGTAATAACCGCTCCCATGGGGATATTCGGATTAAAAGGCACGCCGCCGCTGGTGAAAGTTATTAGCTGCTGGTTGCCGAACTGGTCCTGCAGGATGATGGAACGGCCGCCCGAAAGCGATTCCGCAGCGTGCAGCTCGGTTCCGTCCGGAAGAATGCGGGAAACGGTGGTTGTACCGCGTATGCCGATGGTGGCAAGGGGGGATTCGAGACGTACACCATCCGGATTGTCTTCGGCAATCTGGCCGGTGGCCATGCGGTAGGTACCCTGTGCCATCTTGAAAAGAAAGCTGCTCTGCGCCGGAGCATTGGGATTGTAAACGTAGGAATCGAGGGTCAGTTCACTGTTGGGACCCTGCGAAAGAACGGTTTCATCATCAAACCGGATTTCGACCGAGGCACCGTCGCCCGTCCTGATGGCTTCGCCTTCAAACACGCCGCTTCCGGCAGAAAGCACGCGTTCCGCGCCATCGAGAACGGCAACAACCTTGCCCGCTGAGGATACGACACTTCCGATCTCTGCCATGACGAATCCCTCCCCCGACAAACAGACAATCAAAGACTACCCGCACCACAAAAGTACAGCAATACACCTTTGAGAACTTATAACACCTCTCCTTTCAAAAAGTCAGCACTTCATCCGAAGAAAGAGCAACCTTACAAAATTTATGTTCTGTTTTTCCTCAACGAATAACAATCTGCAAAAAAATACCCCCGTCCCGCTCTCCTGTGAAGAAGCGGGACGGGGTATGAAAACCCTGTATATGCCGGAAGATCTATGCGGATGGAAAAATGGACAGACGGGCCGAACAGACAGGCCGAGCGGGAGGCCGGACGGTCACTCCTGACACATCCTGCAAAATCAAAAGGCTGCCCCGGGTTCCGGCAGAAGCAGGCAATGCCAGCAGGAAACACCTCTACTTCCGCTTCAGAAATCTGTTCCTGAAGATGCCTTCGCCCGAATACAGCAGAAGGGCCGACCATATACAGCCGAAGGTGATCAGATGGTCAACGGTGAACTCTTCCTTGAACACGTACACCCCGAGCAAAAAGGCAATGCTGGGTGCCACATATTGCAGCAGCCCCAATGTGACCAGCCTGATGCGGCGTGCGCCATAAGCAAAACCGACAAGGGGAAGCGATGTCGCCACACCGGCACCGGCCAGCAGAAGGTCGATCGTCACTCCCATGGTGCCGAAAGCCCCTGTACCCTGCACATGCAGATACACCAGATAGCCCGTAACAAGCGGGGTGAGCACCAGTGTTTCAAACATGAGGCCGGGAATGGATTCCACAGAGGCGATTTTGCGGAGCAGACCGTAGAAGCTGAACGAAAAGGCGAGGCTGAGCGCGACCCACGGCAGCCGCCCGAACTGCACAAGCTGGTAGACAACGCCGCCGGCGGCAAGCGCTATGGCCACAAGCTGTACGGGACGCAGGCGGTCGCGGAAAAGCAGAAAGCCGAGCATGATGTTCACAAGCGGGTTGATATAGTAACCAAGGCTTGTTTCCAGCACATGCCCGCTGTTCACCGCCCAGATATACAGCCACCAGTTGATGCCTATAAGCACACTGCTGCAGGTCATTGTGAGCAGGGTTTTACGCGAGTGCAGGGCTTCTTTCAGTTCCTTCCATCTTCCGGTGAAAGTCACAATGCCGCCCACAAACACGGCAGACCACATAATACGGTGGCAGAGAATCTCGGTTGCGGGTACCCCGCCGAGCATTTTCCAGTACAGGGGCAGCAATCCCCACATGACAAAGGCCACACAGGCGGCAGCCATTCCCGAAGAGGCTGCAGAGGCAGAATCCGTTTTCATGTACACAACACTCCTGAACGTGCCTTCGGAATAATGCCGGAGGCCAAAATAAAAAACGCCGGAAGCCTTGCGGATTCCGGCGTTGCAGTCACGTACAGACGTTATTTCGCAAATGACCGGGTGAAAAGGCCTTCAATGGCTTCCACGCCTTCCTCATCGAGGAAGCGGGTGCCGGTGGCGGTGAAATGACGATGAGTGATCACCGGATTTTCAACAGCCTCCCATGCATCCTTTTCCCACTTGAACCAGCGGCTCTGAATCTGATCAAAAACATACAGCGGCTTGTTGCAGATCTTGGCGAATTCAGCACCCCAGCCGGTGCCGCCCTTGACGGTTCCGTCTTCCTGAATTTCGCCCACAACAAACACTTCATGCCCGCTGGAAACCTGCCAGCAGATGGACTGAAGCACCTTGCGGAAAAGAGGCGCGGTGGAATAGTTGCGGCTCATCAGACGGGAAACATAGGTCAGGCTCACGTCTTTCAGCGCAAGTTCCTCGCTGGTAAGCACCCGCACGCCTCTGGTACGGTCAACCTTGTGTCCTTCAAAGCTGTAGTTAACTTCCTGAAGCCCGTACTTCTCAGCCGTTTCTCCAAAACAGGTCTCGGTTCCGCGAGCACCGCCGCTGTACAGGATGCATTCCCTGGGATCAAGCATTCGGATTCCTCCAGCGTTGCAGAATGATATTGCCCTGCCATACCAGCGTTACAGGGTGGTCGTATTATACGCAATTAGCCATGAGTGTATAGCCCCCATGTACGGCCGCATGGCCGATGGGGAAAGAAGAGAACATGCGGATGCATCAACTCCCCGCCGGCAGCCGGAGGGATGTGACCACGCCTCCGGCGGGATGTTCATGCACAGCCAGAGAGCCGTTGTGCCGCAGAACGAAGAGCAGGTACACCAGGGTCAGCTCCGCCCCCATGTACGGCACAAGAAGCATCTGGCGCTGTGCAAAGGCATCGGGCAGCATGCGGAGCTGTTCGTTGTATTCCATCACGGGGTTGCGGACACGAACTTCGATCTCGCTCTGTGATGCCGAGGCTGTGACTGCAAGTTCTATCTCGCCCGACTGCCATACATCGGCGCATATCTTGCCGTGCCACCTGAAGAAACAGAGCAGCGCCAGTTCAAGCTCTTCGCGCACAAACAGCACCTCGGGTTTTCCTTCTTCCGAAAAGACAAACCGCACTCCGCGCTCATTGCCTGCAACGCCCAGCCATGCCTCAGTGGCAGCCAGATTGGCTGCCTTGCGGACCAGTTCACCAAGATTCACGGAAGAGAGCTTGTTTCTCTCTTCGTTCATAAAGACGGAAAGTTCTGCGCTCACCCTCGCCATGCCCTCGCTTGCCTCGCGAAGGCCCGACAGCATGCCGCTTATCCCCCTGCGGTTACAGTATGCGGTAATGGCTTCCATGGAAGTACCGCAAAGCCGGGCAGTTTCTTCATTCTCCGGCAGACTGCCGCCCAGCCTGCGATGAATATTCTGCACATCCAGCAAAATGGCGGACAGAGGGCTGTTGATCGACTTCGTCACCTCCGAAACAGTTCCGCCGAGCGAGAAAAGCCATTCGGCTCCCATCAGATACTGGACAATACGCACCTGCCCGCTGACATCCACGCATCGCACCAGCACCCTGTCGCTTTCCGAAGAACGGACGGGACAGACAAGAATATCGGCATACACAGCCACACCGCCGAGCATGACAGGGCTGTTCGATATGTGCACAGCCTCTCTGCGCGCCAGGACAAGATCAATCCGCGATGGTGCCAGCGGCAGAGAAGAGAAAATGGTGAAGAAGTCCTTCCCTGCCCCAAGCTTGCCGGGAATTGTCGCCCACTGCTCCGCATTCCGGTTCCAGTCCACAATGCGTCCATCGCAGTCCAGTAACACAAGCGCTTCCGGCAGGCTGTCTATGATGGATTTGAAAGATTCCTGTGAATCCAGCAGCCCCCTGCGTGCCGCATCAAGCCTGTTCTGCGCCTCCATACGCTGTAAGTGCTTTCTATGCCTGAACAGCACTACCAGGCCCGCAACTCCGGCAAGAATAACGGCCATAGCCACGTACATGGCTCTTGAGTCTGAAAGAATGCGGGTAAAAGAATGAGGAACAGGATTCACAAGCTCCGCACCGGATGGCAGACGCGAGACATCAAGATGCCAGCGGGCCATGAGCGAGGCATCGAACATGCACACGTTGGGGCTTTTATCTGTCACCGGAATGCTGCCGGGAGATTTGCCGTTGTGCAGAATATCAAGCACCATCAAAGCAGCCGCACGGGCCTGATGGTAGTGGCTGACCACTATGCCCCCCATGAGTCCGCCGCCTATGCCATGCCGCCAGAGATGATATACCGGCACGGGACTGGCGGAAACGACTCTCTTCATCCCCGTTGCAAAGTCATAACGGACTCCGCGGACATCTCCGTATGCCGAGAGGAGCAGCAGCGCCGTATCCTGCTGCAGATGCTTCAGCTGTTCCTCAAGCTCGTTCCAGCTCAGCCGGGCAAGGTCCATCGCATCCAGCGTGCCGGAGGGATACTCGCCCTTCAGCTGCAGGAAGGACCGCAAATCGCCCCTGCCGCTCAACGTGTCATCCGCTATGGCTATGACCCGTTTGACGGAAGGACTCAGGGTGAAGATGAGGTCGATGGTCGGCTTCAGCGAAACGGCTTCAATGACGCCGGTGACACCCGGGTCCCCGTTCATGGACAAGGCAAAGTCCACGTCATTCACCCCGCAGAAGACTATGGGAAGGCCCTTGAAAAGCGTATCCCTGTAGCGCAGGGCAAAATGCAGGGCGTTATCGTCCGAGGTAAGCACCGCAGCATAGGCAGGACGCCTCTGCAGTTTGTAGGCGAGGGGTTTTGCCGCCAGCTCAGTTATCTGTTCGTCCGGATGACGCTTTGTATCGAGGTATTCAACATCCATCTCCACGCCCACGGGCGCAAATACGGACATGGCACCATCGTGCACCAGACCGGCCGTGGGAAATTCGGGATGATAGGAATTGAGTTGCAGAACCCTATATGCACCGGACGCCTCTGAAATCATGGAGAATCCCAGAAAAATCAGGCAGGGCAGCAGATATTTCAGTATCCGTATGGCAGTGGATTGCAGATTCATACCTTACAATAGCGCCCGAGGCTGACTACGTGCAAGGTAATGCCGTAAAATATCAATGGTCGAAAAGGCGTTCCATTCAGATTCCCCGCGCCAGCACCCTGGAAAGCCGCGCATTGAGCCAATGCAGGTCGCCTACAGTCAGGGGAAAGAGACCGGGATTGAGCTTTGCCACGATAAGGGTGTTGCCGTCACGGGTAAGCACTTCAAGCGTGCACCTGCGATAGCGGGGAGCGTTTACCCTGAACGCCATGACCTGCTGTCTGGGAATGGAAAACGATTCCTTTTCGTTATCAAGGCAGTAATATCCGCAGTGCAGTTCTTCATCATCCAGCGCCACGTATCCGCTGCACAGGGCCCCGTGCAAAAAACGCCACGAAATCTGATAGGCAAGCACCCCTGCAATGATGGTGGCGGCCACGGCAACCCAATGATTACCGTCTTCCTTGAGGAACTCCAGAATGCCCATGGCACCTATGCCCAGCATACCCACACCCACAAGGGCCATGAGTCCCATGACAACAAGGCCGGATGAGAGCGTCCACACATAGCCTGCGCCGCGCCTGTCTTCCCTGTAACGGATGACGGAACCGGGCGGGGGGGAATCCGGTGCAGCACCTGCGTCGGCAGCATAGGTTGCGGTTGCCTCGTGCGCTGCATCCAATCCTGCATCATCCACCACGGGCAGTCCCGTGCGCTTGGCAAGCAGATTGGCAAGAGTCACAATTTCCTGCGCAGTGACGGATTTGTCCATGGTTTCATAGCCTGAATCGCGGCGGAGAATATCCAGCGTGAATTCCGGCCTGCCCGGGCGCTTGGAGGCGTGCACAAGTTCTTCCTTTCTGTCATGCACGGAAACATTCACCATGCGGACGACGCGGGCAATGCGCAGGGCTGCTATCTCGCTGAAAGGAATGACATAGATATCCGTCTTCTGGCGCCCCATGACGTAGACAGCCTTATCGGCAATGTTCACCTCATAGGCCCTCTTCTGGCTTCTCACCAGAATGGCTGTAAGAAAAAATGCGCAGGCAACCATCAGCAGCACTACCATCTGCAGGTGCTGCCCTGTCTGCAAGGCTGCGGCAACGCCGAAAGCACAGCCAATGACAATACAACAGCCCATGGCAACGGCAGGCACCATGCTCGGGACCAGACGGATAACCGATTCGTTTTCTTCTGCAATTCGTAAGAGGCTCATGGACGGCACTCTATCCTCAACGCCTTTCCGGGGCAATGAAAAGCGCGAAGAATACAAAAAAAGCGCCCGCCGGGGCGGGCGCTTTGCTGCGCTACTTATGGCCGTAATCCGGCACTACACAAAGCTAGAAGCGTTCAAAATCATCATCTGACGCTTCCTTCATATCCAGCGCAATGCCTGCGCCGGATGATGCGCCCGATGCCCCGCCGGAAGACTTGCCGGAAGCGGCCAGCTTACGGGGCTTTCCGGCTCCTCCGCCCGCCTTGTTTCTTGCGGGCTGCGCATAGCCGGCCTTAACCTGTCTGGGGGCCTGAGCATGCACCGAAGAGCCGCTGTGATGGTCAATCTTGAAGAAGGCAATGTTCTGCATGAGCTGTTCAGCCTGCGAAGCCAACTCTTCCGAAGTGGATGCCATTTCTTCGGATGCCGATGCGTTCTGCTGCACAACCGTGTCGAGCTGCTGTATGGCCTTGTTGATCTGTTCGGCTCCGGAATTCTGCTCGTTGCTGGCTGCGGCAATTTCCTGCACAAGGTTCGCCGTTTTTTGAATGTCAGGCACAATCTTGTTCAGCATCTCACCGGCAGCCTGCGCCACCTGAACACTTGAGGATGACAGCTCGCTTATCTCGGCTGCGGCCTCACCCGAACGTTCGGCAAGCTTGCGTACTTCCGATGCGACCACCGCAAAGCCCTTGCCGTGTTCTCCGGCCCGCGCGGCCTCAATGGCGGCGTTCAGCGCAAGCAGGTTGGTCTGGCGGGCTATTTCCTCGATAATGGAAATCTTCTCGGCAATCTTGTTCATGGCTTCAACAGTGCGGGAGACCGCCCTGCCACCTTCTTCCGCGTCTCTGGCGGCCTTAAGCGACATCTGCTCGGTCTGGGCTGCGTTTTCGGCATTCTGCCGAATGTTGGAGGCCATTTCCTCCATGGAGGAAGAAATCTCTTCCACTGCGGCAGCCTGTTCGGTTGCTCCCTGAGACATGCTGGTGCTTGAGGCGGCAAGCTCTTCGCTGCCGGACGAAACATTTTCGGCAGCGCTCTGCACCTCACCCACCACCTCACGCAGACGGCCCACCATGGTGCGCAGGGCATCGGCAAGCATGCCCACTTCATCCCGCTGGTTCACGTCCACGGTTGCCCGCAGGTCGCCACCGGAAAGCAGCTGCGCAAAGGCAATGCCCTTTGCCAACGGAACGGTGATTCCTCTGGTAATGAACACCGCAAGCAGCACGGCAACAACAATGGCAAATGCGGACATAGCGCTCATTATGGATACCGCGCTCTGAATCTGGGCATCCATTTTGTCCTTCTGGTTATTACGCGCTTCTTCGCAAATGGCGCGTGCTTCGCGCGCGCTCGCAATCATGTTGGTGTTAGCCTTGTCCTGTTCCTGCATCATGCCGTGGTACAGGCGGAAGCCATCGTGATATGTCTTCACCGAAGCCTTGAGCGCATCTATGGATGCAAGGTTCTCCTTGCTCTCAAGACGGGTGCGCAGGTCGGCTGTCAGCTCCAGAACTTTGGCCATGTCATCGTCCACCGCTGCGGCGTATTTGGCATCGGAAGAGATGATCAGTTCCTTTTCGTTCTTGCGGGCATCAAGGAACCACTTGATGATACGGTTTGCGTCATCGGCATTGCGCAGCTTCAGGTCCACAAGGGCCGATGCGGCTCCGGCGGCCCGCAACTGAACCAGCTGCTGCTTGAGATTGGCGCGGATGTCTTCCGCTTCAGACAGCACTGCCTGCGCGTTCGCCCGCATCTTATCCATCATGGCAAAACGTTCGTTACTCCCCTTCACATACAGCAGGAAGGACGAGTCGTATTTGCCTACCGCAGCGGAAACATCATCCATCTGTTTCAGATTGACGGGATCGCTGAACTTGACCCTGCTGTCTGCAATCTGCTTGTGCATGGACACGATGATCTCAGCATGCTTCTTACGTGATTCATCGTCTCGCCGGATAATGAAGTTCTTTTCCTGCAGACGGGCATCCATGATCAACTTGACCAGCCGGTTCATGTCGTCCGCCTTGCCCACCCGCTCTTCAATGCCCCATATGCCGCTCAGTCCCACCCAGGCGACAACCAGAGTAAGACCTATCAACGCGCCGAAACCGATGGCCAATTTCCAGGCCAGCTTAAGATTCTTCATGGATACGCTCCAGCTGAGAAGATGATAAATGCTCACAGAATAACAAGCGTTCACTCTCAAAGAACACCTTAACGAATAAAGAACAATACGAAAAGAATGAAGGAAAATTATCATGTTCGCAAAAAAACCGGCCAAAAGGCCGGTTTTCAACAAACATACGAAGTATGATTACCCCATGCTATATCAGCGCTCCTGCATGGAGAAGGTAAGAGACGACATGAAGGGAGAAAGAATATACTCAAGCACTGTGCGAGATCCGGTATGTATGGAACACGCGACAACCATGCCGGGATAGAGGCAGTAGCGGTTATTTCCACGCTCAAAGCAGGAATTTTCTGTCTCTATACGCACCTTGTAGAATGTCTTGCCCTGCCTGTCCACGACCACATCAGGTGATATGCGGGCAACGGAACCCTTAATGCGACCGAAACGCCGTGCATCTGCCGAGGTCAACGATATTCTGACATCCTGCCCGAGAGCCACATAGCCTATATCATTGACCGGAAGGTGCGCCTCCACAACCAGCTTGTCACTTGTGGGAACAATGGTCATTACGGTGCCGCCCGGCTCCACGACTTCTCCGGGAGCGGCAAAAGCCAATTGCTTCACCACACCGTCCACGGGCGAACGCAGCACTGTCCGCTTCAGGGTATCCTCAAACTTCTTCATGCGCTCGGAGAGTTCGTCGTATTCCTGCTGCGCCCTGCGTTCATCCTCGCGGGCCTTTTCACGGAACTGTGATTCCACACGATCCGCCGCGGTAACCGCCTCCGAATATTGCGAACGCATTTTCCCCAACTGGGCTTTATCCTGCTCGATGCGGCTTTCGAGATTGTTTACTTCGCGCTGCAGCTGAATATACTTCAGCTCTGTCGCCAGCTGTTCCTTGAAAAGTTCTTCCGTTATCTTCATTTCTTTGCGCAGCAGTACCAGCGCATCGCGCTGCTTTTCGATACGCACCGTCACACTGCGAACCTCCTGCTCACTCTGGATGATCTGCTGCCGCCGCTCGGCCAGCTGCCCTGCCAGAGTGTCCATGGAAGAAGCAAACAGTCTGCGCGCGGCGGCCACCTTATCGGGCAGGGTCGCCTGAATATTCATGGGTACCACCAGATCAGCAGCCAGATTGGACATTGCCTGATACCGGAGAATGTCTACACGCAGCGATTCAAGCCGGACACGCACTTCCTCGACTGATGACCCCTGCTGGGTTCCTTCCAGTTCCACAAGTTCCTGCCCCTGCGTGACCACCTCGCCCTCGCGCACCTTGATTTCCCGTATGATTCCCCCTTCCAGATGCTGAACCCGCTTGACCAGCGAGGATGGAACCACCTCGCCCTCGGCCAGACTCACGATATCCAGCCTGCCCACGCTCGCCCAGAGGAGAAAGGCAACACACCCCGCCATACAGAGCCACAGGAAGGCCCGCGTTGTGGTATCCAGCTGCAGATGGGAACCGTTCATTTTCATCGTCCCGTCCCCTCTTCGCCGGAAGGCGTCGATTCTTCAACCGGTGCGGCGGCTGCATTCTTTAAAGAATCACTATTCTCCCGGCCAGTGGCCCGGCCAGCATTCCGGCCGTCACCCTGCTCCGCACCCTGATTTGAATCCGGTCCCGTGAACTGTTGCATACTCGGGTCAGCTTCTGCGCCTGTCTCACCTTGCGCCCTTTCGCCGGAACCGGTGTCCGCTTCGGCAAGCGATGCCGTTACTTCATTCCCTTCATTCCCTGCATTCCCTGCATCCCCTGACGGGACTCCGATACCGGAAACATGTTCAAGTGGCGTGCCCTGTCCGGACGCACGGGGGGACACGCTGCGCGCCCTGCCCGAAATAACCGGCACCGGCTTACTGCCCAGATCAAGCTTCTGCCCTGCTATGCGCTCGAAACCGGGATCGGCGGAGACAACCACAACGGTGCGTCCTTCCCTGATCATATTGATGACATAGCGGAACACAGCCTGACGTCCGGAAAAATCCAGAGCTTCAGTCGGTTCATCAAGAACAACCAGCCTGCCTCCCGTCATCATGGCACGGGCCAGCGCAATGCGCTTTTTCACCCCCATGGAAAGAGAACGCCCTGCATCCTCCAGCATGAGCTCCAGCCCTCCGGAACGGGAAAACACAAAGGACGCAAGGTCAGCGTCATTAATGGCACGGTTCAGTGCGGTTTCATCCGATCCAGCCCCGTTGGGAGCAGCCTTGCCCGGTACAACATTACCAGACGCGGCATCACCAGACGCGGCCCCGCATGGCGTGGTCTGTCCGATACAAATATTCTCCCGCAGCGTTGCGGGAAAGAGCACCGTTTCCTGCGGCAGGTAGCATATCTGCTGCCGCCACCAGTCAGGGGCGATCTGGCGCAGTGTAATGCCGTCTGCCACAATTTCGCCCCGCGCAGGTTCCACAAGCCCTGCCAGCATACGGGCAAAGGTAGTCTTACCGGCACCGTTGGGGCCCTGCACAACGGTCAGCATGCCCGGAACAAGTACCATGGATAGCGATTCGAACAGCGGAGAATGGCTCCCCGGCCAGCCGAATGCCACATCGCGCAGTTCCAGCCTGCCGGCAAAGGTATCGCGCGCAGTGCCGGATGTCGGTTCCTGCGGCAGCGAGAGAAAACGAAGGAGATCATGGCGGGCAGATCGCGCGCGGGCCGCAAGCGACAACGAAGAGGCCAGTCCGCCAGCTGCGGACAATGCACGGGAAGCGAGAATGTTCACACCGATGAGAACCCCGACCGAGATATCGCCGTTCACCACCTGCATGGCTCCCACGGAATAGATGCCCACACTCTGCAGCATGGCGATGACCGAACCGGCAGACCGCCCCTTCTCGCGCGACAGAGTCAACGCAAAACGCAGTGCTTCCAGCCCCGCATTCCGCTCGCTCCATGCGCGGCGGACAAATCCCGCACACCGGAAGGCCCGCACGGTATCTGCACCTTCCAGCACAGAAGCCGTCATGCGGCGCTTTTCTGCCTCTTCCCTGTCCATGTCGTGCGCAAGCTGTGCCTGTGCGTCGTTGTTCCGGCGGTTGAGTGCCGCCATAAGAACCATCCCGATCAGTCCCACAAGAGCAAGGGGAGGAGAAAGAAGAAAGGCCACCCCCAGATACAGCAGTGCGAACGGGGCATCGAGCAACTGCAACGCCACGGCAGAATCGGATGCGGCCCGTATGGCGGCAGCCCGTGCGGGAATTTCGTAAGCAGCCCTCACCACCTCAGGCCCCATGGCCTGCGCCCGGATGCGGAGCATGGCCTCGTGTCCCGCCGCGGCAAGGCGTTCATCTTCATCCCCCATTACCACCACAGCAAGACGCGTACGTATGGCATTGAAGGCATACAGCAGGGCCGTTGCCACCACCATGCCGGAGGTGAGAGTGATCAACGTACCGTCGAAGCCGAAAGCAACGTAGCGGTTGAGCACCTGAATGACGAAGATGGGTGATGCCAGATTGAGCAGCGTGACAAAGAAGGTGGCCAGAACCAGTTCGAATGCGGCAAACGGCCGTGCGGCCATGCGTCTGAATAATTCGCCCACGGGCACTCCTTCCATTGATGGTCAATAGTCCTGCTATGATACACCGCATTGCCGGTCTATGCAATGAAGGGGCGCACACACGCACCATGGCGTATCAATCTTTTTTCTCCGGACAACACATGCAATTAACACTCTGAAATTAAACATTTTATAAACAGAATCATTCGCTCAACGGCTTTGATAGCTTCTCCCCCTTGATATTTTTATGTTTTTACAGCAAGTTATATTCCAATATGATAGCCGTATCCTCTCATATGAAGGGTTATGCCTTCGTCCTTCTGGCCGCATCCATGTGGGCCTTGCTCGGGCCTGTCGCCAAATTCGGCCTTGCTGCGGGCATGACGCCGCTTGAACTTGCCTTCTGGCGTGCGGCAAGCGGCACGCTGCTTTTCGGCATTCACGCACGCAGAACTGGCACCATGCGGGCCCGCCCCAAAGACATTCCCGTCTTTCTGGTGTTCGGCTGTACGGGTGTTGCACTATTTTTCGGCTCATACCAGCTTGCGGTGCAGGGTGCCGGAGCGGCCCTTGCATCCATCCTGCTGTACACGGCCCCCGCATGGGTGGCCCTGCTCTCACGGCTGCTCTTCGGCGAGCCGCTCTCCCGCATGAAAACAATGGCTCTGGGGCTGGCCATGTGCGGAGCAGGACTCGTATGCCTTTCTGGCGGCATCGGGCATTCTGTCACCACGGCGGGCATTCTGTTCGGCCTGCTTTCCGGATTCACCTATTCACTGCACTACATTTTCGGAAAGACATATCTTGAAACGTATTCATCGGTTACGCTGTATATGTGGAGTCTTCCCGCAGGCGCTTTGGCACTGCTGCCGTGGGTTGAGTTCACTCCGCCAACCCCGACAGGCGTTGCCGTCATTCTCGTGCTGGGCGTTGTGTGTACCTATGGAGCCTACTATGCCTACTGCGAAGGGCTGAAACGTCTGGAAGCAACGCGCGTAGCTGTCATTGCCAATGCGGAACCGGTTCTTGCAGCACTGCTCGCACTCTGGTGGTGGGACGAGCTGCTTTCTCCCCTCGGTTATTTTGGCGGCGCGCTGGTGCTCGGGGCCGTCATGCTCATCGTTTTCGACAGACCCGCTGTTCCCTCGCAAGGCTCTTCCCGCGAGGACGAAGGCTCCCCTGCATGCGCCCCGGCGGTACACGAAACTGCTGCGGTGCGCGAAACTGCACTATAACGCCTCCACCAAGGAGCAATCATATGCCTACTCTCTATGATCGTGTGAAAAGCGGCGAATTTCTCTTTCTCGACGGCGGAACTGGGACTGAGCTTACCCGCAGAGGGCTTGTACACGGCAACGCCCCCTGCTGGAGCGCAGAAGCCGTGCTCGGCCAGCCCGACCTTGTCCGCACGGTGCATGAAGACTTCATCCGCGCCGGATCGGACATCATCGTCTCCGACACCTTCCGTGCCTCTGCGCTGCACCTTGCCACCTGCGGCATGGACAATCGATGGGAAGAAATCAACACCACCGCGGTGCGTCTCGCCTATGAAGCCATTGAAAATGTCGGGGCAAAACGTCAGGTGCATGTCATCGGCTCCATTTCCGCCATCCCGCCCGACGGGGACTGGTCACCGGAAACCATTCGGGAACAGCATTCCCGACAGTCGGTTGCTCTTGCCAAAGCAGGCGCTGAAGCCATTCATGTGGAAATGATCAACGATGCCCGCTGGGGCGAACTGGCGCTTGACGGAGCTTCAGACGCGGGCATTGCTCTGTGGGCCGGATTCTCGTGCTCTCGTGACGAACGCAGGCGCCCTGTACTTTCCGCAAGCGGCATGCTCCTTGAAGAGGCGCTGGGGTCTCTGCTTTCCAGCCGTGTAAAGGTTGTCTGCCTTACGCACACCATGGCTTCGGATATCGGTGCCTGCCTTGAGGTTCTGCGCCAGCAATGGGTAGGCCCCATTGCGGTGGCACCGCACGCCTCCCGCTCACCGGTACCCAACCAGTCCGTTGCAGACACCTACACACCGGAAGAATTCCGTGCCAAGGCCCGCCAGTGGATCACGTCCGGCGTGCGCATAATCGGGGGCTGCTGCGGCATCACTCCGGATTATATCCGCACGGCAAGGGATGGCATTCAACTGCTGGCATGATACGAATGCCTGCTAAAGAGAGGAATATCTGATGCCTGTGGCACTTGTCGTGGACGACGACATGCTCAACCGCATCACAGTAAACCATATGCTGAGCAAGGCCGGATATTCCGTGCACCTTGCCGCAGAAGGGTTGGAGGCTCTTGCCCTGCTGAACGACGGGCTCGAACTGGATGTGGTTCTCACGGATATAGAAATGCCCGTCATGAACGGCAGACTGCTCCTGTCTGCCCTGCGCCAAAGGGACAGCCAGAAACACCTGCCGGTGATTGCGCTGACAGCCCACTCACCGTCCATGGAGTCAGCAACGCCTCTGGCGGAAGGTTTTGACGCTCTGGTTGAAAAGCCCATAGAAAAAGCTGAACTACTAGAAACATTAAGCAGGGTGCTTTCAAAAAAAGGCTGCACCTGCGGCTGAAGGCTGCCTATTAGTCCGGACACCCGCCAAAGCGGCGTATTGTTCACGCAGATACGGGGCCTGCCGCCAGCCTGCTGAAAGTACAAAACGGTGACGGAACAGCAAGAAAACCCCTTCACAGCAATCAGGGGCAGTGATAGGGGAAAAGGGTTTTCAATACGAACAATGCATTACCAATACCTGCCCGTATTGAGGAGCTGACATTTGGCTATTCGCTTCAACAGGATGGAACTGGCGGGCTCACTGGGCGATCTTGGCGCACTGCTGCCCCTTGCCTTGGGCATGATCCTGATAAACGGCCTTGATCCTGTGGGGCTATTCTTCTGTGTCGGGCTGTTCTACCTGCTGGGCGGGGCCTACTACCGTGCTCCCATTGCCGTGCAGCCCATGAAGACCGTCAGCGCCTATGCCGTGGCAACCGGCATATCGGCCACAGCCATAGCCGCTTCCGGCATGTGGCTCGGTGTGCTGCTTCTTCTGGCCGCTTACGGCCCCGTGCTGACGTTCCTCAAACGCTTTATTCCCATTCCCGTGGTGCGCGGCGTGCAGGTTTCCACCGGCGTGCTGCTGGCCATACAGGGGTGCAAGCTCGTCCTTGGCCGCTCCAGTCTGCAGGGGGCTCTCAGTGAACCACACCTGGGACTGGGATCAATATTCGGCGTTCCGTGGAGCATCATCCTCGGACTTCTTGCCCTTGGTGCCATTCTCGCATTGCTCGACAGCAAACGCTATCCCGCAGCGCTTGTTGTGGTGAGCGGCGGTTTCATCACCGGCTTACTGTTCAAGGGGGCAGGACTTTCCCTCGGTCTTTACAGCCCTTCCCTCTTTCCTTTCGGCCTGCCCTCGTGGGCGGATTTTGCCTTTGCGCTCCCCATGCTGGTATTGCCGCAATTGCCCATGACCATAGGCAATGCGGTTTTCGCCAATGCAGATCTTTCGAATCAGCTTTTCCCTGAAGCCAAGGAAAAAGTGACTCCGAAAGCCCTGTGTGTCACTATGGGAATAGCCTGCCTCACCTCGTCGTTCCTTGGCGGCATGCCCATGTGCCACGGTTCCGGCGGGCTGGCCGCGCACTACCGTTTCGGCGCCAGAACCAACGGTTCCAATCTGTTCGCGGGTGCTCTGTTCCTTGGCGCCTCGATCCTGCTTGGCCCTTCTCTGGTTAACGCGCTGAACTTGATACCCCTTGCCGTTCTGGGCGTACTGCTCTTTATGGCAGGAGTGGAGCTCTGTCTCACCATTCGCGATTTGACCGAAAGAAGCGGACTGTTTATCGTCTTCTTCATGCTCGTTTTTTCCATAACCGTTAATCTCGCCGTCGCGTTCCTTGCCGGTATCGTTCTCAGCCGGTATGTGGAATACAGACGCATAAGCATATAACCCAGAGTAGGGGGAAATGTGGCTGACACTCAACGCCCTGACAAAATCACCATGGCTCCGAAGCCTTCATCGGGAAACAAGAGGCTTCTCTGGATTCTTCTCATCTGTGCCGTTGCGGCCGGAGCATTCTGGATGTTCCGCGATTCCGCCCGGGAACTGACACGCCCTGCGCCGCCTCCTGTTGATCAGGGCCAGATGCGGTTGCAGCTTCCCACGCCTCCGCAGGCAACGGTTAACGGCACCGCAAACGCCACCTCTCAATCCGCAGGCGCACCGGATGCCGGCGGGACAGCTCCGGCCACTGCCATGACCGAAAACGCCCCCTCCGCGCAGACGGGTGAAACCGCCACCGATGGAGCCCAGAACGTGGGACGCGTCATGCCCAAGGTGCAGGACGATTCCGTCATTACCCTGAGCTTTGTGAGCGATCTGGCCCGTTACCTTGCGAACAGCTATTATCCTGCCGGCACCGAAGCGGCCAAGAAAGAGGATACGGGCGTTCTCGTAACCGGCACCAAGGCGCTGAACATGCATTACGGTGTTGAGATGACGGGCCTCACCTGGTCCGGCGACGACATCAGAAGGGGCCGCCAGAACATATTGCGTTATGTTCTGACCCCCACCATGACAGACGCCCTTTACACCCTCTATGCAGACCGCTTCATGGCTGCCCTGCAGGAAGAGGCCAGACAGATCATCCGCAATGTGGAGGGTGAGGAGCGCAACCTGACCCGCATGGAAATCAAGGAAATGCACCATCTGCTCTCGACGAAGGTGCAGGCAACGGCTGGCGTTCTTCGCGCATGCGTCCTCATGGAAGATGCCATGGCGAGAGTGGAGGCGCTGCATGCCTCTACCAAGAAGTCTCTTGAAGCGAACCAGCATTTCCAGACGGCGCTCCTGCGCTATCAGGAACTTTCCGAAGCGGATGCAAAGGATGCAAAGGCCATTGCAAAGGCCAAGACCGCCATGGACAGCGCTGGCAAGACCTACCAGCAGGCCATAATGCAGCGAGAGCGCACAAGGGAATCTCTTGCAAACGCCCTGCGCAAGTACAAGTGGGTCTCCATGCAGGACGACGGCACCAACGTATACATCGCACAGTGGGTGTACCGCAGGGTGCAGGATAACCCCCGCGTGTTCCCCGCCATCATGTCCATGCATGAAAACCTGCTTGATCTGGCCGAACGCATGGAAAAGAAGGCCGCCCTCTAGGCAGTCTTCCCGCGCACATACTCATTTCGCAGCAGGGTCTGCATCCGTCTGTGCGGATGCAGACCCGTTCTTCATGGAGGAAATACAAGAATGGCCAAGGATTACGATCCCCCGATGCATACCACCGAGCATCTGCTCAACCAGACCATGGTGCGCATGTTCGGATGCGGGCGCTGTTTTTCCGCCCATCTGAACAAAAAGAAGTCCAAGTGCGATTATCATTTTTTACGCCCACTCACGGACGAAGAAGTGAAGGAAATCGAGAAGATAGTTAACACCCAACTCCGACTTGACCTGCCTGTCCGCGAGGAGATTCTTGACAAGGCGGCCGCTGCTGCGCGATTCAACCTCGGCAAACTTCCGGATGATTCCATCCGGACCATCCGCATCGTCCATATCGGAGAGTATGATGCTTGTCCCTGCATTGGCGAACACGTCGCAAACACTGCCGAAATCGGCACATTTTCCATAATATCCCATGACTTTGCGGATGGCATTCTGCGTCTGAGGTTCAAACTGCACGATCAGTAATCTCTTTTAAGCACCACGGTACTCAATGAAAACCCCAACCCTCGTCACCCTGCTTTGCGCCTGCCTGAGCCTTTCCGTGCTCATGGGCTGCGTCGTCCATCAACCTCCGGCAGCGCCCGTGACTCAAAACGCCACGGTGGTTCCGGTTGAGCCCCCTCTGACCGTTATGGATGGAGCGGACTTTGCCGTTTTCACAAAGCGGTTCCTGCCCGAACTGGTAAAGCGCAAAATTCTGACCCCGAACGGAACTCCGGCACCGGAAACACCGCTGCTGCTGCACGGCACGAATGTTCCAGAGGGCGAATACAGGCCGAAATCCTTCGGCAGAGATTTTTATGAACGCCTCTCCCTGCGCTTCATGTGGAATGCCGAAGAGCGTGCAGACGCCACGGAACCGGTGACCCATTCCAGCATGACATCCACCGGCGAGGCTCTTAACATTAACGAGTCATCCCTTGTGGTGGTAAGCGAGTTCAGCACGGACATTTACACACTGATAGCGCTGCTCGACTGGAATCAGGACGGCAAGCGCGACTGGCTGGTGCGCTACCGCTTCAAGCCGGGTGTTGAAAGTCCTTCTTCTTCCCGCCTGCTGATTATTCCTGCACCCAAACCGGAAGGAATTCTCGAGGCAGAAGTGATCGAGGCCGTCGAATGCACGGAAGAAGGCTGCAAGAGCTACACAGGCACCGGCCTGCCTGAAATACTGGGCTATGATCCTGTCGCCGAGGCGCAAAAACAGGAAACCAAGTAGCAATACAAAGCCCCCGCATGAGGTGAATCCGGTGCGGGGGCTTTTCTTGTATCTTGCAAAACTCAGTGGGGACGCGGAAGCCTGTTTTCGCCTTCGGACAGGGTAATCGCCTTTGTCTCCTCAGATGATAACACCCCGCCGCTTTCCAGCAGCCTGGCCAGCACCTCGGACAATTTACGCAGATCCAGAGGCTTGGATAAGAAGGCGTTCATCCCGGCCTCAAAGCAGGCTTCCTCATTTTCCTTTCCGGAAAAAGCCGTCAGCGCCACAATGGGCATTCGGGACACGTCCTTCCCGCATTCACCGCCGCGTATGGCTCTGGCCACCTCAAGCCCGTTACGCCCCGGCATCTGCAGATCCAGCACCAGGCAATCATACCGACCGCTTTTCAACAGGGTGGCAACGCTCTGCCCGTCTTCGGCATAGGCCACACTGCCGCCGAACAATTCCAGCCAGCGGCCGATGACCACACGGTTAATACTGTCATCATCGGCAACGATGATTTTCACACCTTTAAGAAGCGGGGCCACCTCTTCCCTTCTGACGGGAGAATAACGGGCAGCATCTCCGCCCGCATCAGCACCGGAGATCTGTTCCGGATATTCCGGACTATCCCCTTCCGCCGTCTGCTCTGCCACAGCCTGAGCTGCCAGAATCCGCACCCGTTCGGCAGATCTGTCCACAGGGTTCCACCGCAGCGGAACACGCATGGCAAGCTCTACTGCCCCGTCTCGTTCCTCCACAGAAAGACTGCCCCCCAACGCCACGGCAAACCGGCCTGCCAGAGCCAGTCCGAAACTGCCCATGCACTGCAAGATGCGAACTTCTCCGCCTACCACCTTTCGTGCGCACTCTGCCCATTCAGCAAGGTCATCCGCCGCCACGCTTACGACAAATTCAGTCATTCGCGTGCCGAGTTTCAGCAATGCCGATTCTCCTGCCGGCTGCCTGAGTTCCAGACAGATCTTTGCGTTTTTGGTTCCCTCGACAGAATACTCAACCATTTTGGAAACAATTTTGCGCAGTCTGGAGGCATTGCCCACAAGCATTTCCGGGAACACCGAGGCTATGGAAGCCGATAGTTTTCCACCTTTTCGGGCTGCTCTCGGCGCATGGGCGTTCACAACATCCAGCAGCATGTCGTCAATCACAAAGGGACAGGATACTTCATCCCTTGATTCCGTATCAATGGCCTTTGTTGAAAGGGCCGAGGTAAGACGGGCATACTCCAGCAGGTCTTCCATAAACCGCATAAGCCCGTCGCCGGATTCCTGCGACATACGCACATAGTGCTGCTGCAGGTCGGTAAGCGGGGTCTCTGCCAGCAACTGGAGCATGCCCATTATGCCCTGCAACGGAGTGCGCAGTTCCTCGCCGATACTCCCGAAAAACGATTCAGTGGCTTTTTCCGCCTGTTCTCTCGCACGGCGGGCATGATTCAGACAGTCTTCAGCCTCGCGCGATCCGGTAACATCCCGGATGATAGAGAGGGCATATCGCCTGCCTGCGGCGGACAGTATGCGCGTATGCGCCTGTACATCCATGGCGGAGCCGTCTTTCCTGCGAAGCTGCCCTTCTGCAAGCCCTTCGTCAAACAGGCCTGCAAAATCCCCTTCAGCGCCCTGTACAACCAATCGTGAACAATCAAGGGTTTCCAGTTCGGTATCCGAATAGCCTAACACTGCCACCGCAGCCTGATTGAACTCCTCTACCCTTCCTGACGACAGGTTAATCAGCAGGATAACATCAGATGCCCGCTCGAATAACTCCCTGTACCGCTGCTCGCTCTCACGCAACCGCTCAACAGAAGTTTTGCGCTCATGAATGTCTGTCAGATGCACCATGAGGCTTTCGATAAGTCCCGCATCAGAACGCTCGGCCACGACGTTCAGTGAAGCCCAGAGCGGCACCCCGCTCTTGTGCATGAACCGCCTTTCAACTTGTATCCGGTCTGTTTCACCGGCGAAGAGTTTATGCAGTTCCAGTCTGGTGGATTCCGCATCTTCCGGACTGAACAGATCGCGCAGCAACCGGCCTTCCAGTTCCCGTGCAGAACACCCGAGGAAACGGCCCATGGCCGGATTGGCCGATGCCACGGTCATATTGCTGTTCAGCACCGCCATACCGGCCGGAGCCCCTTCGAACATCAGCTGGAAGTTACGCAACGTCTCGCTCACCAGCTGCTCTCTGGCATTGCGCTCGGTTACGTCATGAAAGGTAACAGCCACAAAGGCCTCTGCCCCGTTCTGGCGGGGAACAGGATGCATGGAAAGCCTGTAGATACGGCTGCCATACTCGTGCAGAGTATCCATGGGGGTGCCGGTGTCAACGACACGACTTATAGCGCGTAACCGGCGTTCTCTGTCGTCTTCACCGAACAGGAACCCGAAACCGGATTGTCCTGCACCGTAGTTAATCTCCCCGAAAAGCCGGTCCGCCGTCTCGTTACCCAAAAGACAATCGCCTCCGGCCGAAACCAGCAATATGGCGTTTTCCGACGCGTTCAAGAGTGAGCGCAGTATAGCCGTACGCCTCTGTCTCACCCGCCTGAAATACATATGTCCCCATATGGCTGCACCGCCAAGGAGGAGAAGCCCCAGCGCGATAAGCACACCTTCCAGCGAAAGCGGCTGCCGTGCTTCACCATCGTCCGCAAACCACTTGGCAAGCAGCTTGCGGTGCGAAGGGCTGTCCACGAACAGCTCAACCTGTATCCCAAGCCTGTCCTTGACAGATTCGTTCCCTTTTCCCACAGCAATGGCGTACTGCTCCTTCAAAAGGCGCCCGTCGAGCATCTTGATGCGATCCTGCAATCCCATTCGCCTTGCATAAAATAACACTGCAGCCTGCGGATGAATGACGGCATCCACCTGACCGGAAAGCAGCATGAAGAGAAGCTGCTCTACTCCAGATGCCTCCCGCACCAGCGTGCCGGAAAGCTCCCGCACTATGGATAAAGCAATACCCCCGCGCACAACGCCGACGTTGCGCCCCTGCAGATCACTTGACGTGCTGGAAAAAACAGAGTCGGACAAAGCGAACAATCCCACCGAATCGGACCGCAGCGGCGTGGTGAAATCGGCAAACTGTTTGTAGGGCTCCCTGACCGGAAGCAGGGGGATCGCCTGAATTCTGCCTGCCTCAAGATCTTGCAGCACTGCATTCATGTCCGGATATCGCCGGATAATCAGAGAATAACCTGCAGATTCTGCAATATGTGCCATGCATTCCATGGCGAAACCGGATGAGGACACATCCAGAGATACATAGTCCGGCGGAGAGAGCTCGGGAATGCCCACCACAAGCGGCTCCGGTGCGGGGGGGCGTATTTCGGCCCGTACAGGCGACAGCAGACTGTACAGCAGCATACCGCTTTCTGTGCGGCCGACGGGTCCGGACACGACAATATGTACCGCCTGTCCCAAGTGGACAAACAGGATCAGCAGAATGAACAGGATGAGCACCTGTAGAGTTTTCCTGCGAAAGTCGACGATCATAATGTCTCCGGCCAATTGTTACCGCGGCGCATCCCGGCAGTCATCTTTTCGCAGCGGAAGCGGACATCGTGGAACAGGTTCAGTGTAAAATATAAACCCGCCAGAAAGGTAATTACATTATAACCAAAATACTACTGGTGCACTTCCCCCCTTGACCATGGAGTCCTGCGCATTATCTTTGCATCGGTCATGCGTCATGACCATTCTATCCATCAGAATTTATTGCTCAAGGAGACGCAAAGCATGTCGCAAACGTTCGAATTCAAGACCGAAGTGCGCAAACTGCTGCACATCATCACCCACTCGCTGTACACGAACCGCGAAATATTTCTGCGGGAACTCGTTTCCAACGCCTCTGATGCGCTGGACAAGCTGAGATTCGCACAGGCAAAGGGTGAAGCCGTGAACGCCCCCGAGCTTGAACTGGGCATCGACATCAGCATCGACAAGGAAGCCAAGACCATCACCATCCGCGACACCGGCATAGGCATGACGCGTGAGGAACTGGTGGACAACCTTGGCACCATCGCCCGCTCCGGATCTGAGCGCTTTCTCAAGGAACTTTCGGAAAAGCAGGAAGATCCCGGCAACATCATCGGCCGGTTCGGTGTGGGCTTCTATTCCGTCTTCATGATTGCGGACAAGGTGGAAGTGACCACCAGAAGTGCCCGTGGCGACGAAGCGGCAACCACATGGGTTTCCGACGGACTCGGCTCGTTTGAAGTCATCCCCTGCGAGGAAGGCGCACCGGAGCGCGGCACCGTCATCACCATCCACGTAAAGGACGAAGCGGACGAGTTTCTCGAAAAGTTCCGCCTGCAGAGCATTCTGAAAAAGCACTCCAGCTTTATCCCCTTCCCCATCCAGCTGGAAGGCGAACGGGTGAACACCACCCCTGCCCTGTGGCGCGAGCCCAAGAGCTCCATCACCAAGGAACAGTACAAGGAATTCTACACCCACCTTACCTTTGATGAAGCAGAGCCCATGGATACGCTGCACATCTCGGTGGATGCCCCTGTACAGTTCAACTGCCTTGCCTTCATTCCCAACATGGCAAGAGATGTGTTCGGCTTCGACCGTGAGCGTTACGGGCTGGACCTCTACGTACGCCGCGTGCTCATTCAGCACGAGAACAAGGATCTCATTCCCGAATATCTTTCCTTCCTCAAGGGCGTGGTGGATACCGAAGACCTGCCCCTGAACATTTCACGCGAAACCCTGCAGGAAAATGCCCTGATCAGAAAGATTCAGCAGACCATAACCAAGCAGGTGCTGAACCATCTGGAAAAGCTGGCAAAGAGCGATGCAGATGCCTACAACCGCTTCTGGAACACCCATGGCAAGGTCTTCCGCATCGGCTACCACGATTATGCAAACCGTGAAAAGTTCACCCAGCTGCTGCGCTTCAATTCTTCCCATCATGAAGACAAGGACGGACTGACCTCCGTTGAAGCATACATTGAGCGCGCTAAGCCCGAACAGAAGGCCGTGTACTACATCACCGCCCCCAGCCGCGAAGCTGCCAAGCTCAATCCGCATCTGGAAATATTCACCCGCAAGGGACTGGAAGTGCTGTTCCTTTTCGAACCCGTCGACGAGTTCGTCATGGACAACCTGCACAAGTACAAGGAATTCGAGTTCGTGGCGGCAGAAACCGTCAAGGCCGAGACGCTGGATGCCTTCCCCGACATGGAACAGGAAAAGAAGGCCGAGGAGTTGTCCGAAGGCGACACCAAGACCTTTGATGACCTCATCGAAACCATGAAGACCATTCTGGGCGACAAGGTTACCGATGTGCGCATCTCCCGCCGTCTTTCGGGTTCCCCTGCCGTGCTGGCCAGCACGGATGGTGCCACGTCCTCCATGGAGCGCCTCATGCGCATCATGAACAAAGACGAGTCCATTCCCAAGAAGGTGCTTGAGATCAACCGCGACCATGCCATTTTGCGCAACCTGCTGCGCATCTTCAAGGCAGACAGCAAGGACCCCATTATCGAGGAAACCGTGGTGCAGCTCTTTGAATCTTCGCTGCTCCTCGAAGGCTACCTCAAGGACCCGCACGCCCTTGTTGGCCGCATCAACAACCTGCTTGAGAAGGCCAGCGGCTGGTACACAGAAGTTAAGAAGCTGTAGCGCACAACGCCAAAGCACAAAAACACGAAGGGGCGGGTCACATTGACCCGCCCCTTTTCGTGGACAGCGTTGTATTACTTCATGCCCAGCGCTGAGATGCAGAATCCTCCGTCGGCGGGAAAGCGCGACCTTACCCGCCGACGGCGGTTCTGCTCAGTGAATCGTCACTCCCTTCCCTCTTGCCGGTGAGGTGGCACAATCTGCCCGGGGAATGACTAAATATGCTCCTCTCCGCAGCCCCATGCATTCATGACTCATGCATTCAGTCCCGATTTATCCGGTTTGAACTACCCTTGCATGAACACAAAAAACGACAGATGGAATAGCCCACTATTACTGCATACGGAAAATCACGTCCACATTTGTTAAAAGTTCCTTTTTGCCTTTTCCTGTCCTGCATCGAAAATTTGTCGCATTATGTCTCTAACTGTGTTTTTTTGCATCATTTTTCTGCATATCTCAGCTGTGGCACACCTCTCCCCAAATTGGTCAAACCACCAGTGAGAGCACAATTGGTCCAACCCATAAGTGACGACATAAACCACTGGAGTATCACAGCAGAGCATGTCCAAACCGTATTCCCGGTATATAAGGCATAAAAAAAGGCCGGTAAAACCGGCCTGTTGGAATACCTGTCAAAGCGGATCATTCATCCATGTCGCAAGTTTCAGACGAGTGCGCCTTCATTTCTGCAATGATGGTCTTCAGATCCGCCGCCCTGCGGGCCAATTCCTGCACGGCAAGAGCAGATTCATGCATGGCGTGAGCATTTTCATCCGCTGAACGGGAAATGTACTCGGTGGAAGCGACAATCTCGTCACTGGCCGCAGACTGCTGTTCCGCAGCGGCTGCGATGTCGCGCACATGGTCCGCAGTTTTTTCCACAAGCTGCACAATCTCTTCCAGCATCTTGCCGGAAGCAAGGGCAAGCTGGGCGTTTTCCTTGATGGCGCTGGCAGTACTTTCAGAAGACGACCTGCTCTTGTGCGTGCTCTCCTGAATACTGCCGATGGCCGAGGTCACTTCTTTGGTGGCCTGCATGGTTTTTTCAGCAAGCTTGCGTACTTCATCGGCAACAACGGCAAAACCACGGCCGTATTCGCCGGCACGGGCGGCCTCGATGGCGGCGTTCAATGCAAGAAGGTTGGTCTGGTCCGCAATATCGTTGATAACACCGATAACAGTGCCAATGCTCTCTGCCTGTTCGCCCAGCATATCCATATCGTCCTTGAGGCGTACGGCATCTGCATACACACGTTCAGTCAGCTTGCGCGAATCGTCCACTACGCGGGCGCCTTCCTGCGCCTTGGAGCGTGCGGACTCGGCAAGGCTGGCCACATTGCCCGCGCCCTTGGCCACTTCTACCACAGACGCATTCATCTGCTCCATGGAGTGGGAAACCTCGCGGGTACGTTCCTGCTGCAGACGGCTGGCCGCAGTGGACTGCTCAACCTGCGCGGAAAGCTCTTCCGCCGCAGCGGCAAGGCTGTTGGAAATATCCGTGGCCTGCGCAGCAGAGCGCGATATCATCTCGTTATGCGAGCATATCTCTGCTTCCTTCTGCTTCAGGGTCGTCATATCCAGATACAGGCAGAAGCCACCGATACACTTACCACCCATGTCATAAAGGGGATACACGTTGGCAAGCACGTGGCGTACGCCGCCCTTGTGGCCGTTGATGGTCACTTCAAGGTTTTTGAAAACCTTGCCGTTATCAATGGACTGCCCTACCGCAGTCTTGCGTGACTTGTCGTTGTAGAAGATTTCGGCAAGTGTGCGGCCATACTGGCTTTCAGGAGTGGCATCAATTTCGAGCATCTCCATGCAGGCCTTGTTGGTGTACAAGGCGCGTTCCTTGGTATCCACCAGCAGGAACGGGGTAGGCAGCCCTTCCACTATCCCTTTCTTCAGCCCCATTTCGCGCAAGAATGCTGCGGCAAGCGCCTCCACTGCCTTGGCAGGAGCACCCGCTTCAGCACTGCCGAACCGGGCCGAAAAATCACCGTCGGTCATGGCGGTGGCAAATTTTTCAATATCCCCCAGAGAGGTGGATGCTCTCTTCACTCCAAACAGACCCAAGGCCATGCAGATGACCGAAACCAGCGCTACAGCGAGAAGCCACAGTTCAACCGCACCACCGGCAACAAGGGCTCCCACAGACACAAGGATGACTGCGCATATTCCGGCCACCAGACTCAGCATGGCAAATCTCTCGGTTATCATAGTGCTCACTCTCTCCAAATGCAGGAAATTCATTAACCAATCAGACAGCTTTGCCTACCGCATTTTCCACTTCCCAGTCCAGTATAACCACACGAAATAAAATCGACAAATCTGCGTGATTCAATAGGGAAACCATGCAATATTGAGAAAAAAGAAGAATGGATTTGGATAGTTCTCATCCTGAAGCAGGAGAAAAAGGGGAATGGCAAAAAAGAAAGCCCGCCGCTGCGGGGGCAGCGGCGGGCACCAACCATGCTTCAACGTCACAACCGCGATTGAAAAGACCTTAGCCCAAAGTCTTCTCTGCGATCATGCGAAACTGTTTGAGTCCCTTTGAGTCTTGCCTGAACTCACTGGAAGGACATTTGGCACACGCTTCGCCGTAGCGGCGGTACAACGTGGCTGCCTTGCCATGGGAGATGTTCTTCCCGCCTCCGGTTACCACATTCCCGGAAGGGGTAAATTCCAATCCCATGCTCTTAGCCACCTCAAAAAACCTAACAGCAAACTCATCTGGCTTCATCGGGGAACCTCCGTAGCTCAAAGGGGTTTTTGCAGTTCAGCATGATGGCCGTCCACAATGGAACGGTAACGTACTCAATGCCTCAAACCCTCTCCAAAACCAGTCCGACCCACAGAATCTGGTCACGGACAGGACTGAGGACTTCTCCAGCACAGGTATAAACTCATAATCACTAGCCTACGTCAAGCGAATCAAAACAGGTTGAACACACAATTCAAACAAATCATTCTGCCGTAATTCCGTAACATCTGTGAACTTCAGCCTGGTCAGCTTCCCCGATCCACACAAAACTCATCACTCAAACAAGGGTGCAGGCACACCTTTCATCCTCCGGCCCGACACCGGTGAATAGCCGCAACTGACGGAAACACAGAGTGGAATCGTAGCAAGAAGAAAAAGAAGCAGAAAACTTAAATTTAGTATTGACCAGTTAATAATAATCGTTACTATTTAATCATGCAGAGCGAAAGCTCTCCCTTCACAAGGCATGCACCGTCTTGATCGGGGCCGGGGGGTGGCAGCCCGGCCCCGAAATCAGGACACTATGACAAGAACACGGCTCAGCCGGAACAATATTTCGCCAACCAAGGAGGATGATATGGGTCTTCTTTCTCAGTTCGGTCATCTGGATATAGACTGGAACCTCAGCCCCGAGCACGCAGTTACCATGTATCTTGAATGGGGCAACAATAACTGGCATGCGGAATATCCGCCTGTCCGGTCCAAGGCCGACTATTCCACCTATTTCGTGGTTGACATGTGGGGAGAAAAGCCCGTTGTCCGCCTTGTACGCCGCAACTCTGAAGCTGCGGAAGAATTGGTAACCCTTCAGCTCCCCAACCGTCTGGCAAACAAGCTGCTGGAAGAATACGGCGACCTGAAGTGCATCATGGAACCTACCAAGGAAATCAAGGCATGGCTCCGCAAGGAACTCGGCCACGACTAGACCAAGAATTTTTGAACAACACTCCTCTGTCCCCATGTGGCTCTCATGAAAAGCCCCCGTACCGGTATCGGGACCGGTACGGGGGCTTGTCGTTTCATTGCCTGCCGCAAGTGCAGTGACAGAATTAGCGGGCAGCAAGCCGCTGCGCAAGGCGCGTATACCGCTTCTGCATCTTGTTGTTCTTCACGGCCATGTTAAGGGCCTTGGGAGCCCCCACAAGAATGACCAGCCGCTTGCCGCGGGTAACTCCGGTATAGATGAGGTTGCGCTGCAGCAGCACATAATGCTGCGTCAGCACCGGAATGACCACAGCCGGATACTCCGACCCCTGCGACTTGTGGATGGATATGGCGTACGCCGGAACCAGCTCATCCAGTTCGTTGAAGGCATAGATGACATTCTTCTCGTCATCGAACCGGACGGTTACTTCCTTCTCCTTCACATTCACCACGCAGACACGACCTATGTCGCCGTTGAACACGTCTTTGTCGTAGTTGTTGCGAATCTGCATGACTTTATCATCAAGACGGAATTCCCGCTCCCCGCGTTTGAGGCACAGCCCGTTGGGGTTAAGCGCCTGCTGCAGCATGAGGTTCAGGTTCCCCGCACCGGCAGAGCCCTTGTGCATGGGAGTGAGCACCTGAATGTCGTTGAACCTGTCCATGCCGAAACGGCGCGGAATATGATTCTTGACCAGATCGACAATCATGGCGGCACAACGGTCCGGCTCATCCTGCCTGATGAAATAGAAGTCGGAAAGCTGATCGCGGGGCGCTTCAAGATACGGCACTTCGCCGCAGTTGATCTTGTGCGCGTTGGTGATGATGTCCGATTCCTGCGCCTGACGAAACACCTCAGTCAACTCCACCACATCGACCACGCCGGACGAAATGACATCGCGCAGCACGTTGCCTGGTCCGACGGAAGGCAGCTGGTGCACGTCGCCCACAAAAATCACCGTAGCCCCCAGCGGAACCGCCTTGAGCAGATGGAACATAAGCATGGTGTCCATCATGGACGCCTCATCCACCACCAGCAGACCGCAGGCAAGGGGGTTATCCTCGTTGCGCTGAAAGCCGTCGTCGCGGGGTGAATATTCCAGCAGACGGTGAATGGTCTTGGCCTCTTCGCCGGAAGTTTCAAACATGCGTTTGGCCGCCCGCCCCGTGGGGGCGCATAGAAGCACCTTGGCCTTCAGGGAGCGGAATACGCGGATAATGGCGTTTGTAATGGTGGTCTTGCCCGTACCGGGGCCGCCTGTCAGCACCATGACCTTGGCACGGGCCGCAGTGCGCACGGCATCGAGCTGCGCCTCGGCCAGATTGATGCCGAGCTCGCTCACCACCTTGTTCACCACTTCGTCCGGGCGGGGAATCTCGACAGACTTGGGTGACCCCAGCAGCTTGCGAAGATAGGTGGAAATGCCGGATTCGTATGCGTGGAAGCGGGTAAGATACACGGCTTCCTCGTCGCCTTCGAGCGGTTCCAGCACCACCCGTTCTTCGAGCTTGAGCGACCGGATGGCGTCTTCTATAAGATCGTACTGAATATCCAGATCGGCCGCGGTCTTGGCCACCAGCTTTTCCAGCGGGTAATAGACGTGGCCGTCGTCGGTGATTTTTTTGAGGGTATACAGTGTACCGGCCTCCGCCCGCAGCGGAGAATCCTTTTCAAACCCCAGTTTGCGTGCAACGGCGTCAGCGGTGAGAAAGCCTATGCCATGAATATCCATGGCAAGGCGATAGGGGTTTTCCTGCACCACGGTCAGGGCATGCTTGCCGTAGAAGCGATAGATGCGCACGGCATAAGCGGTGGAAACGCCGTGGGGCTGCAGAAACATGATCAGGTCGCGTATGCCGCGATGGTCGCCCCACCCTTCCTGCACCGCCTCGGCAGTCTTTTTGCCGATGCCCTCCACCTCAAGCAGACGTTCCGGCTCATGGTCGAGCACATGGAAGGTTTTCTCGCCGAAAGCGGCGACAATGCGCTCCGCCGTCTTGGGACCTACCCCGTGAATGAGGCCGGAACCGAGATAGTGCCGGATGCCCTCAACATGCGCAGGCAGCACGGTCTGGTGCCGCTGCATGTGCAGCTGTCTGCCGAAACGGGGGTTGTTGACCCAGTCTCCCCATATCTCGAGGGAAACGCCGGGCTGCGGGTCTGCCATATGCCCCACCACGGGAACACTGTCTCCGGTGGGCGTCTTGAGGCTGAAAACGGTGTAGCCGTTTTCCTCGTTATGAAAGACCACGCGTTCAAGCGAGCCTTTCAGTGACACTTCCGCGGGCTTGTCTCCGCCATCGGCCGGGGCATCGAGTAGATTTTTCTGCTGCATGCGGGTCATGTATCGACTGACCGCCTACAGGTCAAACTCATCCAGCTCCATGAGCCCGGAAAGAGGAGACAGACTCTGACGGGCCTGCATGAGCATGAGGTCGGCCAGAACAAGGCAGACCATGGATTTGAGCACGGGAACCACGCGCGGAATGGCGCATATGTCGTGCCTGCCGCCTATGCGGATGGTGCGTTCCTCGCCCTGCCGCGTGGTGGTAACCTGCTCCTTGGCGATGGAGGGTATGGGCTTTATGGCTACCCGCGCAATTACCGGCATACCGTTGGAAATGCCGCCGAGAATGCCACCGGCATTGTTGGTGACAAAAGAGTTCTCGCGCATGGAATCGTTATTCTCGCTGCCGCGCATACGCGCCGCCTCGAAACCGCTGCCTATCTCCACGCCCTTCACCGCGCCCACGCTCATGAGGGCGTAGGCAAGGCGGGCATCCAGCTTGTCGAAAACAGGCTCGCCAAGACCGGCAGGCACACCCAGTGCCTCAATCTGTACCACGCCGCCCAGCGTATCGCCGTCTGCCTTCACATCGTGCACAAGGCTTTCCCACCCGCCGATGACATCCGCGTCGGGCGAAAAGAACGGACGCTCCTGCGCGCCTTCGGGGTCCACGATATCCGCGGCTATGCCGCCCAGTTCCACTGTATAGGCGCGGACAGATATGCCCTGTGCGGCAAGAAACTGCTGGGCAATGGCGCCGCCCGCAACGCGGCTCACGGTTTCCCTGCCTGAAGAACGACCGCCCCCGCGATAATCACGAAAGCCGAACTTGCGGTCGAAAGTGAAATCGGCATGACCGGGACGCCACACATGCATTATGTCGCTGTAGTCGTGCGAACGCTGATCGGTGTTCTCGATCATGAACCCTATGGGAGTGCCGGTGGTGCGCCCCTCAAAAACGCCGGAAAGAATGCGCACCCTGTCCGCTTCCTTGCGGGCCGTTGCCGCAAGGCCTCCCTGACCGGGTCTGCGCCTGTCCAGCTCACCCTGAATGTCATCCTCGCTCAGTTCGATGCCGGAAGGACACCCATCCACCACGCCGCCCAATGCCGCGCCATGGGATTCACCAAACGTCGTAAGCCGGAACATCCGGCCGAAGGTGCTGCCGCTCATTCACATTCTCCTGAAGGTTGCTGGCGATACGCCCTGCCCTTTCGGGACGGGCAGGAATCACACACGGTTCTATCTGCATTGCCAACATGCGCGGCATAACGGGACAGGATTCCGTCCCTGCGGACAGGGAACGGAGATATGAGAGTGCCGGAGGCAGGGTGCTGCCTCCGGCCTTTTACGGTTCTGCGTTCTAGCGCACCACGGTAACGGGGCACGCGGCTATCTGCAGCACTCTGTGCGTGGTGCTGCCCACAAGCAACCCTTCCAGTTCGGAATGGCCGCGTGATCCCATGATGATGAGATCGCATTTTTCAAAGTCCGCCAGTTCGATGATGGCGTCTTCAACAGGGCCTTCCATGATCTTGGCGGAAAAAGTCACCCCCGCGCCGCGCAGCAGTTCGCGGAAGGGATTAAGCAGTTCGTCGGCACGTCTTACCAGACTTTCCTTGGCCTGCTCATAGGCTTCTGCACTCAACATGGGCGGAACCTGCATGCGGCAGTTGAGCAGCACGAGTTCCGCTCCGACGAGCTTGGAAAAATCAGCGGCATATCTGGCAGCCTTGAGTGAATACTCGGAACCATCCACAGGAACCAGAATCTTTTTGATCTGCATGGCGAAACTCCTTGAGTCATGAGCAGAACAGAATAGTACGCTACGCCACAGTAGGCCGTTATTCGGCAGAAAACAGTTGTTCCATCACTATATAACTACGGATTTTCTCCGTTTTCAAGCTCCCGCATGACGGAAGCCACAATTTCGTCCACCGGGCGTGCCGCATCTTCAATCAAATGCGCTGCAGCCGCATAATACGGCGCGCGCTCCCTGAGCACATCGGCCACTTCTTCCTCAATGCTCTTGCCCGTAAGCGAAGGACGCTGCGCATGCTGCGGGTCAGCCTGCAACCGCGCGGCAAGCGCCTCTGCAGAGGCAGTGAGCAGAACCACCAGCCCCGTGGCCCGCATGAGATCGCGGTTCTCTTCCCGCAGCACCATGCCGCCGCCCGTGGCGATGACAACTTCATGCTCTCCGCTCACGGCACGCAGGGCGGCGGATTCCATATCGCGAAAAGCCTTCCAGCCCCCGCGTTCCACTATGTCGCCCACGGCGCACCCGGCACCGCGCACAACCATTTCATCCGTATCCGTGAAACGCCACCCCAGCGTATCCGCCAGCGCCTTGCCCACAGTCGTCTTGCCGCTGGCTCTCGGGCCAATAAGATATATCCGCCGGGTCTGCATATTCCGCTCCTTATTGCTGTCCTTGCAGACAGATATGGTACGCCCATACGTGCCGCCCTGCAACAGCCCTTCTGCCCTTTCCATGAAGACGGGCTGTAAAGAAAAACACCAAAGACACCAGCGCCATCCCTTTTGTCCCGCAGCGTTTAGTGCTACAAGCTGCTTGATTCATATCATCACGCACGCTCAAGGAGTTTCAATGTCTTTCAGGAATCCCTTATATATCCGTCTTGCCAGTTTTGCCCTCGCCTGCATTCTGCTTGCTGCCTGTGCCAAACAGCCCACCACCGAATACACCCCCGTTTCCGAAAGCAAGGCAGACGCCATTGCACGGCAGATAGACATTTCCAAGCAGGGCCTCACGTCGTGGAACGACCTTGCCCCCGCGCTGGAAAGCTCGCTCGCCTACGTCAACCGCAAGCCCGCCGACGGTGTGGCCCTGAAGCGCGACATTCTTACCATCACCTGGGGCGAATTGCGTGCTGGCCTGCTGCTCATGCGCAACCTGCTGCCCCAGCTCGATCAGGACCCCAGCTTGCTGGGCAAACATTTCAGATTTGTCCAGATCTCGAAAGATCCCAAATTTACCAGCTATTACGAACCCGCCATTGAAGCCAATCTCACGCCCTCCAGCGTGTATGCCTACCCCATCTATTCCGTGCCGGGCGACCTGCAATCAGTGGACCTGACTCCCTTCCATCCTCGGTTCAAGGGCGAAAGACTCTATTACCGGCTGGAAAACGGGAAGGTTGTCCCCTACTTCCACCGCGCGGACATTGATTCCGATAAAAAGCTGTCCAACAAGGGACTGGAAATCGCATGGGCCAAGGATCCCGTTGATATCTTCTTCCTGCAGGTGCAGGGTTCGGGACGCCTCATCCTGCCAGACGGACACGAGATGCATGTCCTGTACGCAGGCAAGAACGGCCACCAGTATGTTTCCCTCGGCAGGGTCATGAAGGAAGCGGGGCTGCTCGGGCCGGACAACATCAGCATGCAGTCCATACGCGAATATCTGGACCGCAACCCCCAGAAAATGCAGGAACTGCTGAACACCAACCCGAGCTACGTGTTTTTCCGCCTCTCGGACAAGGGACCCTTCGGCGCCATGAACCAGCCGCTCACGGCACGGGTATCGCTCGCCACGGACCCGCTGCTCCTGCCGCTCGGCAGCCTGATGACCTTTACCATTCCCCTGCCTGACAAGGGCCCCGCAGGCGAATTCCGTCAGGGCACCCCCTTCACCGGCATAGGCCTTGCGCAGGATACGGGCGGCGCCATCAAGGGACACAGGCTGGACTTCTTCAGCGGCTACGGCGAAGAAGCCACATGGGTGGCCGGACACATGAACACCCCGGGCAGCGTGTGGATAATGCTGCCGCGCATTCCCTAAAGGACCCGGCATGACTGCAACCACCGCACATACCATTCTGATACTGGATGATGATCCGGTAATACGGTCCACCATGGCCGCCTTTCTCAGCGATGACGGCTATGCCGTGATGGAAGCCGAGAACGGGGAAACCGGACTGGAGATCTTCCGCTCCCTGCGTCCCGCTGCCATTCTGCTGGACTGGCGGCTGCCCGGCATGTCCGGCGGCGAGGTGCTGAGCCGCATATGCGAAGAGGCTCCCACCACGCCCGTTATCATCGTCTCCGGTACTGACAGAATGGATGATGTGGTGGACGCCCTGCAACGTGGCGCATGGGATTTTCTCATGAAGCCGCTCAAGCATTTTCAGGAGCTTGGCGCATCCATCAAACGCTGCCTTGAACGCGCCCGCCTGCTCAGGGAAGAAGGCCTGAGACGCGAAAACCTTGAACAGCAGGTTCGCAAACGCACCGAGGCGCTGGAAGAAGCCAACACAAAACTGCGCAGGCAGATTGCAGAACGGATCGAGTTTGAAAAAGCGCTGGCGGACAGCGAAGAACGCTTCCGCCAGCTCGTTGAAAACGTGCGCGAGGTTTTTTTCGTGCGCGACATGAACACAGGGGCCTTTCTCTATGTCAGCCCCACCTACGCAGAGGTATGGGGCAGGTCTTGCGCCTCGCTCTATTCAGACCCCAACGGCCTGTTCACATCCGTGCATGCGGAAGATCAGGAGCGGGTTTCCGAGGCGTGGAACCTGCTTTTCAAGGCACACAAGCCGTTCGATGTGGAACACCGCATAGTGCGGCCGGACAACACTCTGCGCTGGATTCGCGAGCGGGCTTTCCCTGTTGAAGACGACAGGGGCGTTCCCTACCGCATTGTGGGCATTGCCGACGACATCACCAACCGCAAGGCCAGTGATGAAAAACTCCGTAGTTCGCTGAAGGAAAAGGAAACCCTGCTCAAGGAAGTGCACCACAGGGTAAAGAACAACCTGCAACTGGTTTCCAGCCTGCTCAACCTGCAGGCTTCCTACATCCGCACGCCGGAAGACAGGGAGCTGTTTCTGGAATCGCAGAACCGCATCCATTCCATGACGCTGGTGCATGAAGAGCTCTACCGCTCGGACGATCTGGCCTGCGTGGAATTCAGCGACTACCTGCCGAAGCTGACCCAGAAGCTGATTTCAGCCTTCTCCATGGGTAAGGAGATCCGCCTCATCACCGACATACAGCCCATTTTCTTTCCCGTAGACACCGCCATTCCCTGCGGCCTGATCATCAACGAACTGTTCTCAAACGCCCTCAAGCACGCATTCAAAAACCGCGACGAGGGTATTGTCTGTCTCTCCGTCAAACGCGATCAGGACAACATCAAGATTATTGTCAGGGATAACGGGGTGGGCCTGCCCCTTGATTATGAACCGGATGCCGCACGCACGCTGGGAATGCAGCTTGTGCACTCGCTGGTGGACCAGCTGGGAGCATTTCTGGATATAGAGGTGGACAAGGGCACAACCTTCATCATCACCTTTCATGCCCCCAACCGCTGCACACTGGTGAGCTGATTCTTTCCGCTACGCGGATCAAGGATTTCTCCGAAAGACTAGAGAAAGCGCTTGGCAAGCTCCAGCAGGGCCGGGCCACTTTCCACCTCGCCAAGCCCGCTGCACCCTTCTTCGGAAAACTCATCGCACGGCAAAAACTCAAGCCCCTTCCTGTGAATCATGAAAGGCACTGCTCCCCGCTCGTGGGTGCGTGTCACCGAAGATGTCAGGTGGTCGCAGGTGACAACGAACACGGCTTCCGGCATTGCCGATACAAGCGGGGCCAGCAGTTCGCGATCAAAGGCCTCAAGAGATGCCTGCTTTCCGGCCGCATCTCCGGCATGGGCGCAGTGATCAGGCGCTTCCACATGAATGAAGGCCGCATCGCCCCCGTTCTCCAGAAACGTGATTGCGGCCCGAGCCTTGGCCTTGAGGTCGGTATCCGGCGTTCCCGTAAAGGAAGCATCCTCCACCACCTGCATACCGGCGGCCCGCCCAAGCCCGCGAAGCAGGGAAACTCCGGCCAGCATGCAGGCCTTCAGCCCGTGTTGCGCAGCAAAAGCCGGAAGCACCGGCAAAGGCCCCTGCCCCCACAGCCAGACGGCGTTAGGCGGCGAGGTATCTTCAGCAGCGATGCGGTTCATTATCTCCATCGCCTGATGCAGGACAGCTGAATACACAGCGGCAGATGCGCTCAGGCTCTGCCCGAGTAAGGTATGCGGACCCGGAACAGGTAGATTGGCCTCCGGGAGTGAGGCACCTCCCCGCTGCACCAGAATATGGCGATAGGTCTCGTTGGCGAACACCCGCAGGCTCCCGCCTGAAAAAGCATACAGAGCACTGTCAAACAAGGCGGCAAGCCGGTCAGCCTGATCGTTTGTCACGCCTCCGCCATGCGCGTCGCGCAACACCTGACTCCGGCCCTCGGCACACACAAGCGAAAGCCGCCAGACAAGATCGTCCTGAGAGACGGAACCTGCAGGTAAGCGGCCCGCGTCGATGCCCAGCGCTTCAATGGGGCCGCGGCCGGTGTGATACTGCAGGGGGTCATATCCCATGAGTGCCATGTTCCCCACATCGGAATCGGGGGGCAGGCCGTGAGGAATAACATGACAAAGGCCCGCCACAGAGTGGCGGGCCATGGTATCCAGTACAGGTGTACTTGCGGCCCGTAGCGGCGTTATTCCATGCTCGCAATACGCCGGAACGTCGGCCATGCCGTCCGCAATACAATAGATCAGTTTCCGCACTACAGAATCCGGTAGTAAACGGGCTCCCGTACGACAAGGCCCTTGGCCTTCATCCCTTCAACCGCAGCCTTCACGGCGCGGGCCGTTGCTTCGTGGGTAAGGAATACCACAGGCACTTCCGCCGCTCCCTTTTCCTTCTGGATGGCCTGCGCAATGGAGATGTCCTGCTCCGCCAGAGCGCCTGCGAGATCACGCAGCACACCGGGCACATCGCGGACGATGACGCGGAAGTAGTACTTGGAAGAGGCTTCATCCGGCGACATGATGTTCGCCAGCGGCGGCACCTGACGCACAAAACCGGTGTTGTTCGGATAGGCACCGCGCGCAACGCTGAGAATATCGCCCAGCACGGCGCTAGCCGTGGGCAGGTCGCCCGCACCGGGACCATGCAGGAAAATGGGGCCGCAGGCGTTCCCTTCAAGACGGACGGCATTGTACGCGCCGCCCACCCGTGCGATCAGATAGGTGTGATGCACCAGTGTGGGGAAAACACCCGCTTCAATCTTGCCGTCCACTTCCTGCACCTGACCGACCAGCTTGACCCTGTAGCCGAACTCGCGGGCGAACTCGATATCTTCCGGTTCAACCTTGGAAACGCCCACAACGGGAAGCTGCTCAAAGGGATAGTTCACGCCGAACGCAAGGCGGGTAAGCAGGCACAGCTTGTGCGCCGCATCCAGCCCTTCAATGTCCAGCGTGGGGTCCGCTTCGGCGTAGCCCAGTTCCTGAGCCTGTTTCAGCGCGGTGGCGAAATCAAGCTTGTTGGAGGTCATCTCCGAAAGAATGTAGTTCGCCGTGCCGTTCAGAATACCCACGAGCCGCATAATGCGATTGCCCGCAAGGTTTTCCTTCAGGGTATCCAGAATCGGAATGGCACCGCATACGCTGGCCTCATACTTGAGGTGCACGCCATGTTCGGCAGCCAGTTCAAACAGCTCAAGCCCCTGCTCAGCGAGCAGCGCCTTGTTGGCGGTTACCACATGCTTGCCCGCACGGATGGCTGCCGCAATGAGCTTCTTGGGCGCTTCAATGCCGCCCATGAGCTCGACAAGCACATCCACTTCGGGATCATTCAGCAGCGCCTCGTGATCGTCCGTCAGGGTCGCACCGGCAGGAACCGGGAAGTTACGGGGCTTCTTCACGTCACGCACGAGAATGGATTTTATCACCACCTCGCTGCCGGAACGCTCGATAATCCAGTCCCGATTCTCTTCTATGACCTTGGCAAGGCCCGTGCCCACAGTGCCGTATCCGGCAAGGGCAAGGACCAGGCGCTTCTTTCCATTAGGCACAGACATCGCCTCCTGCATTCAGCAGCTTCTTGATGCCGCGGCATGCCTGATTGGTACGGTGTTCATTTTCGATAAGAGCAAAGCGGACATGATCGTCGCCGAAGTGTCCGAAACCGAGACCGGGAGAAACAGCAACCTTCGCTTCAGTGAGCAAAAGCTTGGAGAACTCCACGGAGCCGAGGTGACGGAACTCTTCGGGAATCTGTGCCCACACGAACATGGTTGCCTTGGGAGAAGGCACTTCCCAGCCCGCACGCTCAAGCCCTTCAATCAGGGTGTCGCGGCGATTCTGGTATACCTGCACGATATTGCGCACGCAGTCGCTGGGGCCGTTCAGAGCCACGGTTGCGGCAATCTGAATGGGCTGGAATATGCCGTAGTCGAGATAGGACTTGATGCGGGTCAGGGCGTACACGAGCTCGCGGTTGCCCACGCAGAAGCCGACACGCCAGCCAGCCATGGAATAGCTCTTGGACATGGAATAGAATTCCACGCCCACGTCCTTGGCGCCGTTTGCTTCCATGAAGCTCGGGGGCTTGTAGCCATCGAACGCGAGGTCGGCATAGGCCATGTCGTGAATGACGTAAATCTTGTGTTCCTTGGCGAAGTCCACAACCTTCTGGAAGAACTCGGGTGCTGCCAGTTCCGTGGTGGGGTTGTGCGGATAGCTGATCATCAGCACCTTGGGTTGCGGCCAGGTCTGCTTGGTCGCCTCCAGAAGGTCTTCAAAGAAGTCCCGTCCCTTGCCGATGGGAATGCGGCGCACGTCGGCACCAGCAATAATCGCGGCATAGGTGTGAATGGGATAGGTCGGGTCCGGTGCCAGGACGACATCACCGGGCGAAAGCATGGCCAATGCAAGGTGCGAAAGGCCTTCCTTTGCGCCCATGGTCACCACGCATTCCTTCTCAGGATCGAGGTACACTCCGTAATTGCGCTGATACCAGTCACACATGGCCTTGCGCAGGTTGGGAATGCCGCGAGATACGGAATACCGATGGTTGATGCCTTTGGCCGCCGCCTCAGTCAGTTTATCCACGATGTGCTGAGGGGTCGGAATATCGGGGTTTCCCATGCCCATATCCACGATGTCGATGTTCTGGCGGCGAAGCTGCATCTTGAGCTCGCCAACAACTGCAAAGACATAGGGGGGCAGACGGTGCATACGCGGAAATTCTTGCATAGCCTTGGCATCCTCCAATGACAATTTAAAATAGAGGCGTACACTATCGCGGCGCGGGAACACTGTCAAAGAGACAGTTGGCCTCAGAAGCGATTAATTTGCCCATAAATGATGAAATGATCATTTTATAATAATTTATTGCGCCTCACAGCCTAGTTTTATCAAATTTTCAGCCTCAAACGTAAAGCCGAAAAAATATTAACGCTACTTCAGGTAGTTATTCAAGATTTCTATACGATGATTTCATCAGAACCACAGCACTGCAACACCATCCTGAAGCACCGCCCACACTCAACCAGTCAGCATTTTAAGAATTTGATCAACATAGGCGGTTAGTTACTCCACCATACCGCATTATGCGTACAATCGCTCAAATTCACGGTCCTTCCCGGAGGAGGACACAGCACGCGGACCTCATGTTGCGCCGCTGCGTTCAGACAGCGTATCAACGGTTCATCCCAGTCGTGTAGCGCCAGATTGAAGGTGGCATAGTGCATGGGGATCAACACCCCACCCTGCAGGTCCATATGGGCGCGAACAGCCTGCTCGGGTGACAGATGCACATCCTTCCAATAGCGGCTGTAGGCACCGATGGGGAGCAATGATGCATCAAAGTGTCCCAGCCGCCGAGCTATCTCGGTAAATCCGGAAAAGTACCCCGTATCACCGCCGAAGAAGAGCCGATGCGTGGGGCCTGCAATGCTCCATCCTGCCCAGAGCGAGGCGTATCTGTCCGCCAGTCCGCGACCGGAATAATGGCGGGCAGGTGTAGCTGTCAGAGTCACTGAGCCGATTGTTATATCTTCCCACCACTGCAGCTCATGAATCCGGCTTTCGGTGATGCCCCAGCGCTTCAGGATGCGCCCTATCCCCAACGGAACAACAAAGGCTGTATCTGCACTGTTCAACGCCCGAACGGTGGCGCGATCCAGATGATCATAGTGATCGTGCGAAATGAGAACCACATCGATTTTGGGCAGGTCATGCACACTGCATGGAGCATCATGCAGGCGCGACGGCCCCCACAATCCGGTCGGTGATGCCCGACGAGAAAGGACAGGATCAGTCAAAAGGGTCATACCCGACATATTGATGAGCATGGTATTCCACCCAAGCCAAGTGAAAGCAGGGTCCTGCGTCACAGGAGTTACAAAAGATTCCCGGCTCCGGTACACCACTGGAACCTTGCCTTGCGGAACACGCTTCTCCGTTCCGCAGAGCAGTCTGTGCAGTATCCGTGTGGCATCTTTTGCGCTGAACCAGACTTTTGTGGGCAGGCTATTGTCGAAACGCGCTCGTGAACCAAGAGGAAGTTTTTTCATGAAGGGGAAAGTAATGTTTGTTGGCAGATTTGCAACGGCAAGATAACTGATTGGCCTTTCTCAGTATACAGGCAACGAAGTTGGATGATTTTATCACGACCAAGGCCCAATTCATTGAAACTAAGACAGGATGATGGAAGACGGATGGAAGGAAGAAAAGGAAGGCTAACTTAAGGGATATGATTTTACCCCCAAAACAGAAAAACTCCGGCCCTCATCGGTAACCGGAGTTTTTCGTTCAGGAAATAAGTCTTGGCGGCGGCCTACTTTCCTGCCTGACAGGAGTAGCCTGCCCCTTGCTACGCTCGGGATCAGGC
>NZ_BLVO01000014.1 GCF_013340285.1 Desulfovibrio subterraneus
CCCCGCTGGATGGTTCCTACGGCAAGCTGACCATCACTGAAACCGGTGAGTGGAAATACGAGCTGGATGGCCGCGCGCAGGCGCTGGACAATGGTGATATTCGAACCGAGACTTTTACGGTGACGACCAACGGCGGCGACACGCACACCATCACCATCACGGTGAACGGTACCGAAGACGCACCCGTCATCACCGGAACTGACACCGGAGCCGTGACTGAAGACGTGACCGTAGCTGCCTCCGGTACGCTGACGGCCGTGGATGCGGACGCCG
>NZ_BLVO01000015.1 GCF_013340285.1 Desulfovibrio subterraneus
GGAAAGTAGGCCGCCGCCAAGACTTATTTCCTGAACGAAAAACTCCGGTAACCGATGAGGGCCGGAGTTTTTCTGTTTTATGCCTCACGGCCTGCTTTGCCTCCAGCGACCGGCATAAGTTAAGGCAGGGAGGCAAGCGGGGGCCGCGCCCCTCGCGCAGCCGAGGCCTGATCCCGAGCGTAGCAAGGGGCAGGCTACTCCTGTCAGGCAGGAAAGTAGGCCGCCGCCAAGACTTATTTCCTGAACGAAAAACTCCGGT
>NZ_BLVO01000016.1:0-237010 GCF_013340285.1 Desulfovibrio subterraneus
CGCACGTAAGCCAGAACTCACAGCGGGAAGTGCTGCGCGGCAAGCATCCGCGGGAAACGATGCTGAAGGGGATGTATGAAAAAAAAAACAAGGGGCGAAGTGATGAGTGATTTCGCAAACTATTTTCGATCTGAAAACGATTGGCCTTTTGTTTTAAGAGAACACGAGCTGACTGCTGCCATGGCATTTCTTGATGTGGGAACATCCAGACAACCAAAAATTCTGAGGTTGTTTGGTCCCTCTGGATCTGGGAAAAGTTTTTTTGTGAGAGAGTTACTTACTAAAATTGCCCATGATAAGCCCGATGCAATCGTGCTTTACCTTGATACTCCGCCATCAGATCTTGAAGCTTCGCAGACATTAGAGAAGCTTGGAAGGTTGCTCAAAAAAGAGAGCATAGCTTCAAGGACCCATCCTGTTAGTATTTCACGCAACATGGTATTGCGATTGAAACAACGAAACGTATTGCGCAGCTCATCCTTTATTAACTATCTTTATGGGGTATTTCGAGATCTTATTGGCCAAATTCCGGTGGCTGGGCCAATAGTAAAGGCCTTGCTACCTCAAAATTTACCAATGCGGCAAGAAACTGTGCAAGGGGATATGGCGCTTTTCAACTGTTGCCTTGACATCTCAAACAACTTTCCCGTGTTGTTGGCATTGGATAATATTCAATTTCTTTCAACAAGTATGCTTGAAATATTAAGAAATACATTTGCAGAAGCAGGGTGTATGTTTTGTTTTGTTGTTATTGAAAGGACCAAACAAAGCAAAGCTATCAATTGGCATCCTGAAATAAGCGATGCAACTTACAAAGACATTTATCTAGAAGCTATTTCAGAAATAGACACGCTCGCTATTGCAAGGGCAGTTCTTCCGGGCCACGAAGATTTACGAGAATTGGCCAAAAGTATTCATCGACGTAGCGAAGGGAATTTGAAATCAATATGGTTTCAACTAAAATTTACAGTTGAAAGAATAGAAAAGGGCGAGCAGTTTGCTTTACAGAATTGTACATATGAAAATATTGTGCAATCCTTACCAGCACTTGATCAATTTATTTTAAGAACCATTGTTATTCTTTTAGGCGGGCTGTCAATTGCACACTTGATTGAATTGTTCAAAACTTCAAATTTAGGAGTTGATCCTAATCAAATATCGTGGGCTATCAACGACATGATGGCCATGGGCTTGCTTGTCCTTAACTCTGAATCTCATGACAAGATAAAAATTGAGCACGAGCGTGTTGCAAGCGCGGTAACAGACTTGACTCCAGAAGATGAAAAAATGGAACTCCGTGAGCAGGTTGTAAAATCTATCGTAAATCTATTAGCAGAAAAACAATTAGCTGATGATGACGTTCTGTATGACCGCCTAATCGGCAACACTCATGAACAAGAAGTAAGGTCTTGCCCAAAAATACAAACTCACATTGTAAACTTCATAAATACGAAAAATAGTCTTGAACAGTTTACATACCTCTCAACCCTTGGGCGAGATACAGTTTGTTGGGATATTATAGACATTCTTCCATCTTCAACAATAGCAATATTGATGAATGCAGTACAGAAGTGTTCATTGTTTCATTTTGGACTTATACTTGCTGAGAGATGCAAAAAAATAGAGGCTCATCGTTCAATCTCACACCTTTATGAAGCAAAGTATTTAGTTCAGCTTTTCCACTACGAACTAGCTCAAGCTTCGTTACAGGAAGCCAAAGTTGGCCCAGAGCGTAACCTTGTAGCATTTAACATTTTAATAAACTTGAATCGCAACGACGAGGCAACGCGCATAGCGCGCAGCACCTACAAAAAAGCTAAAAAAGAAACCTGCTCTGAGTTCGAATATGCAATTTTAAGAAGTTCTGGACATTTGTTCAAAAAACAAGAAGCTAAAGAAGTCTTGGAGGTTGCAATCTCAGGCTTTCACAAGCTGGGCAGTGATTTTGGCGTTGCAACAACACTAAGCAATTTAGCAATCGTCGAGATGGTAATCCCCCAAACAACACAAGCGGAGAGGCACCTCGACCAAGCATGCACTCTTCTACAAAAATTAATGTCTAATGAAATCTATCAGCCTTTAGTTAATTTAAGTGGCATAGCCATACTGAATAGAGATTACTCCGCAGCAGAAAGATATCTGCACTTAGCAAAAGGCAATGCCCCCAGAAGTTTAGCCATGGACACTTTGATGTTCGAATATAACGAAATGGCTGTGGCAATTTTGGCAGGCAAGGCTTCAGGTTATGATGCGCTAGAGACCTGCCTGCATATCCACCATAGAGCGCAAAAGACCAAGGACATACGCTTTATTGAAACATTGGGCTGGTTTACAAATATGCTTTCTTGTCATTTTGGCTCTGGGCAAGCCACTGATTATTCTTCTGAAATAATTGAAATAATTACGGACACTGAGTTGGCAGGACTGGAGTTGCTTGTGTCAACCGACCGATTGGGGCCAGACATTACGGTTCCATATATTTTATCTCCTCATTGGCGCTACTGATTTTTTAAATAGGTTGGCTGAGGATACTTATGCAGGAGCTCCCGAACAATATCAGTTTTGTTTGCCTTGTTCTCGATAGTGTCGCATATCCAATTCCCCAAACGCTCTATATCCGTCTTATCTATGCCAAGGATTGCTAAGTTGGTTGTCCCTATTCGCAAACCGGATGCTGTACTTGGCCCACGCAGATCTCCAGGGATTTGATTTTTATTAAGCAACACGCAGCGATCCTCAAACCTTTTCTCCAGTTCAGCACCAGTTTCTTGCCGGCAAGCTAGATCTAACAATAGGATATGGCAATCACTACCATCCGTTACGAGCTTCACACCTCTCTTCTTAAAAGTTTCTGCAAGAAGCTGCGAACGCAAGACTATCTGGTGAGCATATTCTGCAATATCTCTATGTTGCCATTCCAAAATTGTTGCGTATTTCGCAAGTAGGCAAGGCTCATTAGCTCCACCTTGTGTATCAGGAAAAATAGACCGACTAATTTTTTTATGAAAATCTTCTCGGTATATAACGACTCCTGAATTTGGACCTCTTAAATTCTTCATCATATTAAACGTAGCAAAATCACAATAAGGAAAAATGTTTGTATGTAGACCGCCAATTATGAAAGGGCAAGTATGTGAAATATCAGCATGCAGAAAAGCATTCACCTTCCGTGCAATCTCGCTACAACGGGCAAAATCAATCATCCTCGGCAGAGAACTGCCACCTACAATAATCAATTTGGGCCGGCGCTCTTGCGCCACCATCTCTAATAATTCATAGTCAATATAGCCATCTTCTCTTAAGCCAAAGTTATATGTCTTATTTCGTCTCGAGAGTAGTACTGTGTGGGAAATATGACCACCATCAGATGGCTTGAGACATAATACTTCATCTTTAGAAGTAAGCACTGCGTTGTAAACAATCTGGTTTGCCTGAGTGCCCGAATGGGGCTGTAGTGAAACACGGTATCCTGTTGAGTCCGAAAACATATTAAGCAGTAGCTGCTCCCCCTCAGCCTCCACGATATCCATAACCGCTGCTCCAGGAAGATACCTTTCTCCAACGATTCCTTCGACAGGAAGTAGCGTAGATGGCTCAGCTTGCGCCTTCAGTACCGATGGGAAGGGATAGCAGGCACTCGCAACGAGATGTAGATGATTAGATATAACCCCTCGTTGCATCGCTATTATTTCATCAAGACGACCAAGCGATTGCGATCCAAAGTAATCATGATATTTTTGCTTTCTTCTTATGATATTCATAATTTCCAGTTATCAGTTAGTTAGTTTGTTGCTTCCAAGAATTTGTTAAAAGCATAATAAATAGTTGTCAACATATGCGCTCCATCCCCTTGCCACGCCACTCAACCTATGCCACTCTGGTCAGACCAATTGTGGCAGTTTACACGTCTCTGATAAGCTGCGGGCTGGTGTTTGTTGCTGTGTAAAAATAACGCCGTTTGCCCCATGCCTGTGATAGGATTGGTTGGTCTTATCACAGTGCCGCTTCCATCAAGGGACACCACACTAGCCTGAGGCCGCTGTTGCCTGTTGTTTGCCGGGCAGGGCGGCCGCATACAAGGAGACTGGCATGGGACAGAGGGTACGCATCGGAAATCTTGAAATATCCAGCCCCCTGCATGATTGTGTTGCCAATGACATCGCCCCGGGGACGGGCCTTGCGCCGGAGGAGTTCTGGCGCAATCTGGAAGCGGCCCTGCGTGAGTTGCAGCCCCGGAATAAGGAATTGCTTGCCGTTCGTGATCGCATGCAGGAGGCAATAGACCGCTGGCATATCGAGAACAGGGGCAAGCCCCATGACGCCGCAGCCTACAAGCAATACCTGATCAGCCTCGGGTATCTGCGTCCTGCGGGTGAAGATTTTTCCATAACGGTTGAGAATGTGGACCCTGAGATTGCGACCATTGCGGGGCCGCAGCTCGTGGTGCCCGTTACCAACGCCCGGTATGCGCTCAACGCGGCCAACGCGCGTTGGGGCAGCCTGTATGACGCTCTCTATGGCACAGACGTACTGCCGGAGAGCAACGGCGCTGAAAAAGGCCCGCAGTACAATCCCGTGCGCGGTGCCAGGGTTATTGAATATGCTGCCGAGTTTCTGGACACGGCTGCGCCGCTTGCCAAGGGCAGCCATGCGGAGGTTGTTGCCTACGCCGTGTCCGACAAGGGCGGCGTGAAGACCCTGCATGTTACGCTGGCGGGAGATAGCTCCACCGGTCTTGCGAACCCTGCGCAGTTTTCGGGCTACGTGGAAGAGGGCGAGCGACTGACCATTCTTCTGCGCAACAACGGCCTGCATATCGAATTGCTGGTGGATCGCAGCCACCCCATCGGTGCGCAGAATCCATCCGGCATCAAGGATGTGGTGCTGGAAGCCGCCATGACCACCATCAACGACTGCGAAGATTCCGTGGCCGTTGTGGACGGCGAGGACAAGGCGCTGGCCTATGGCAACTGGCTTGGGCTCATCAAGGGCACGCTCACTGCCTCCTTCCCGAAGGGAAAGACAATGGTGGACCGCAGTCTGAACCCCGACCGCACCTACACCGCGCCGGATGGCTCGTCCATGGCACTTTCCGGCCGCAGCATGCTGCTTATCCGCAACGTGGGGCATCTCATGACCACGGATGCCGTGCTCATGGACGGTAACGAGATTCCGGAAGGCATTCTGGATGCCTTTGTCACCGCCTATGTGGCCCTGCACGAACACAAGGGCACCGCGCGCTACGGCAACAGCAAGACGGGCAGCGTCTACATCGTGAAGCCCAAGATGCACGGACCGGATGAAGTGGCCTTTGCCTGCGATATCTTTGCCGCAGCGGAAAAAGCCACGGGCCTGCCCGCACGTACCCTCAAGATAGGCATCATGGACGAGGAACGGCGCACTACCCTGAACCTCAAGGAGTGCATCCGCGCCGCCAAAGACCGCGTCATATTCATCAATACCGGCTTCCTCGACCGCACGGGTGACGAGATTCACACCAGCATGGAAGCAGGCCCCATGGTTCGCAAGAACGACATGAAGTCGCAACCCTGGATTGCGGCCTATGAAGACTGGAACGTGGATGTGGGCCTTGCCGCCGGTTTCCACAAGCGCGCCCAGATCGGCAAGGGCATGTGGCCCAAGCCGGACATGATGGCGGAAATGATGGTTGCCAAGATCGGCCATCCCAAGGCTGCGGCCAACTGCGCATGGGTGCCTTCACCCACTGCGGCCACCCTGCACGCCATGCACTACCACATGGTGGATGTGTTTGCGCAGCAGGCAGCGCTTATCGGCAAGCCCCGCGCCAGCCTTGATGACCTTATCGCCATGCCCCTGCTCACCGGCACGCTGTCGGCAGAAGAGGTGCAGCGCGAGCTGGATAACAACGCACAGGGTATCCTCGGCTACGTGGTGCGCTGGATCGATCAGGGTATCGGTTGCTCCAAGGTGCCGGACATCACGGACGTGGGCCTGATGGAAGACCGCGCAACACTGCGTATTTCCAGCCAGTATATTGCCAACTGGATGCACCATGGCGTGTGCTCGCCGGAGCAGGTCATGGAAACCATGCGCCGCATGGCAGCCGTAGTGGACCGCCAGAACGAAGGTGATCCGCTCTACAAGCCCATGGCTGCGAATTTTGAAGCCAGCATCGCCTTCAAGGCGGCCTGCGATCTCGTGTTCAAGGGGCGCCAGCAGCCCAGCGGCTACACCGAACCCATTCTGCATGCCCGCAGACGCGAGGTGAAGGCGCAGGGGTAATCTCTGGAACAGCAGATCAGAGTATAAACTATTGATATGGAACGCGGAGCAACGCACAGCGCGCTGCTCCGCGTTTTTTGTCCTGCTCTGGCTTTGCAGCGGAGAATGCGATATGAGTCGCATGGGGAATCTCTGTGTAATGGAGGGGGGATACCATGCGAATACGCGGGGGGAAGAACTGCCGGTTGCTGCTTGTCGGGGCAAACTATTATCTGGAACGTGAACTGAGCCACGCCGCCAGAATGGTGGGAGTGGAAATGGAAGTGTTTCCCGCCCACAGGCATGCCCATGACTTCGGCACGGCCTTGCTGGAGCATATGCGGCGGTTCAGGCCGGATGCCGTGCTGAGCGTCAATGCCAGAGGGCTCGGCAACTGGACCGAGCTGCCGGATGTGCTGGGGCGCATGGGGGCTGCGCTGTGCGTCTGGTTCATCGACAGTCCCGAGCATTTTGTCTCCGGCTCGGTGCCGGACAGCGAGAACCTGCTGCTTTTTACCTGTGAACGGCAGGCCATGCCCCTGTTGCAGGCATGGGGTGGCAGGCGCGTGCATTACCTGCCCCTTGCGGCAGATGCGGCACGCCTGCACGGGCAGGAAGACCGTTTTCTGCCGGAAGCGGAAATAACGGCATCCTTTCTCGGGGTAACATGGACGGAAAAGAAAGCCCTGTGCCTCCGGAACGGGCGTTTTCCACGGTTCATCCTGCGCCGGTACAGGGAACTGGGCAGACGGTTTGCCGCAGCGCCCGAGCCTTCCGTACTGGCCTTTCTCACCCGCGAGGAACCGGCTTTTGTGGACGCGGCCCGTAATGCGCTGGGCAGTGAACGGTTAAGGGATTTGTGCATTTTGATCTGCTGGGAAGCCAATACGGCGAAGCGGGTGCCCATGGTGCGTGCTCTGCTGCCCTTTGCGCCGGTGATTGCGGGCGATGCCTACTGGAAGCAGCATATCCCCGACGATGCATGTGCGCGGCTGCACCCGCCCATAGGATATTACGCGCCCGATCTGTTCAATTTCTACCGCCACAGCCGTGTGAACCTGAACGTCTCCAGTGCGCAACTGCCCACGGCGACCACGCAGCGTATTTTTGATGTTCCAAGCGCGGGCGGTTTCGTCATCTCCGACCACAAGGAACAGATTGCGGAATGCTTTGATATAGGCACAGAGGCCGTGACCTTTTCGCGGACGGATGAGATAGGGCCGCTGGTGGAATACTACGCCGCGAACCGTGAAGCGGCGGGCAACGTGGTTGCCAACGCCCGCAGGCGCATCCTTGCCGAGCATACCTACGGGCACCGGCTGCAGGCCATTGTGCGGGCGGTGCAGGAATAGGGCGGTTGCAGTTCCCGGCCATACGCGGTGCGACAGGCTGTACTGTGCAGGCAATGCGTACATTGGCGCACACATTGTTCGATTTTGAACGGATTGCGGTATATCCGGTGGAAACACGTTGCGATATGAGCGCAATATTCGGGTCGTCATCAGGCGCTGTCGTACCTATGCTATGCTTAAGACGCGGAGGACATTATGGAGCACATGACGCAATCGGACGACTACGCCCGCATAGAAACAGCCATACGGTTCATCGAAGAACATCACAGGGAGCAGCCGGATCTGGATGAGATCGCGCGGCAGGTGCACCTGAGCAAGTTTCATTTCGACCGCCTGTTCCGCCGCTGGGCAGGGGTGAGCCCCAAACGCTTTTTGCAGTATGTGACGCTGGAATACGCCAAGGGTATGTTGCAGGCGGGCAACCTGCAGGCGGTGGCTCTTGAGGCAGGCTTGTCAGGCACGGCGCGTCTGCATGATCTTTTCGTGACCATAGAGGCAATGACGCCGGGGGAATACCGCAACGGCGGTTCCGGTCTGTCATTGCGGTACGGGGTTGCAGCAACGCCGTTCGGCGAATGCCTTGTGGCATGGACAGAACGAGGGCTGTGCCATCTGGGCTTTGTGCCGCAGAGCGGCTTTGCTGCGGGGCCACATACACCCGATTTAACCGGTTCGCCCAGTTCGCCCAATTCGGACAATTCGCCAGGCTTGGCACCTGACTTGGCGGCGGCGCTGGATGCGCTGAAAGCCAGATGGCCCGCAGCCGCATTGCAGGAAGATGCCGCCGGAGCGGAAGATATAGCGGCAAGAATTTTCGTGCCGGATGCCCGCACCGCACGTCCTTTTCACCTGCATCTCAAAGGCACCAACTTTCAGATTCAGGTCTGGAAGGCGCTGTTGCAGATACCGGAAGGCTGGGTGGCCAGCTATGAAGAGCTAGCGGGCTTCATGGGCAATCCCAAAGCGTTTCGCGCCGTGGCCAGTGCTGTGGCGGCCAATCCCGTGGGCTTTCTCATCCCCTGCCACAGGGTGATACGCAAAAGCGGCGAGGCCCATAACTACCGCTGGGGTCACCTGCGCAAGAAAGCCATTCTCGCGTGGGAGGCAGCCAGAAATACTCCGGCTGCATAGGGGTAGGTTAGTTTACGGCATCCTTCGGGAGGAATCGCAAGAGTGGGCTGAAGGCAAAGGACGGTATGTAGCCGTGTGCAAGCGGCGCAGGCTTTCCGCTGTTGGCTGAATACGGGACGCTTACGGATGCGGGGAGCAACGCGGGATACTTTCCTTGCCCTTGTACGATCTCTTTAGCCGGCAGTATTCGTCCGGATTTATTCATCCGTTTTATTTATCCGATTTTTTCTCTGGCATTATCCGTCTGGCTTTATTCCTCAAGACCAGTCCCTGCACAGGCATGGCCCAGCTTGCGGCACAGGTTGCCGAGCTGTGTCTGTTCTTCGGGCGTGAGCACGGAAAAGAGCTCGGCGATGCCCTGCGCGTGTGCGGGGAATATGCGCTCTATGAGTTCACGCCCTTCATCTGTGAGATGCACAGTGCTGAAGCGGCGGTCTGCCTCGCCTCTTTGTCTGCGGACAAGTCCTCTTTTTTCCAGATTATCCACAACGGTTGTCATGTTCCCGCCGGATTTCAGCAGCTTCTGGGCAAGCGCGCGCTGGCAGAGCGGACCTTTGTGCAGCAATGCTTCCAGCACGCCGAACTGGCTGATGGTAAGGTTGTGTCCGCCAAGGTGCGCATGTGCGCACGAGGTTACGGTGTCTGCGGCGCGGGCCAGCTTTACGTAGGTTGCGAGAGCCTGTTGCGTTTGGGGCATTGCATGGCCTCCTTGATTAATTGTCGAATGATTTGATATTGAAGTAATTGCGCACCGTGCGACTGTCAATGTTGCGGGGATGGTCAGATGGGCTGTGCTTGCATATGACTGGTTTATGGTTGGCATATGAGGACTTATGATTGTCACGGGGCCGGAGCACGGCTCCTGAGCGTTGTTTATGCTGGTGGCATGTGGAGCTGCGGCGTTTGCATGCTGCACCGGAAGAAGGTCGGCAACGCAGGGTGTGAAGTCCTGTAATTCCTGCCTTCCGGCAGGGATGAATGGCGTTGGTCCCGTATACTTGCGAGGGCGGAGAATACGCGCTATATAAGGGGGTGCCCCCTTGGGCTTGCATCATCTTCGTCCAGAGGGGCGAAAAAGGAAATCATACATGACCGACCGTCCCGAAGACGTGAAGGGTGAAGACTCTCGCGTTGATGAAACCGGAAGTGAGGCCCATTCTCAGGCGGCCTCCGCCGTCCGGCCCGCAGCCGACTATGATCCCGCCGCGCGCATTGCCGCAGAAATTACTGAAATTGACGAACCTGAAGACGCGCTGCCACCCGTGACGCTGGAGGAACTGCCTCCCGCCATGCGAGCCGCCTGCGAGAATGCAGGGTGGCGCAGCATAATGCCCGTGCAGTCGCGTTCCATTCCCTATCAGCTTGCCGGGCGCGACATCATGGTTCAGTCCCGCACCGGCAGCGGCAAGACGGGTGCCTACCTGTTGCCCGCCATTGAGCGGCTGGATGCCTCCAAGCCCCATGTGCAGATGCTTGTGCTGGTACCCACCCGCGAGCTGGCCCTGCAGGTGGAGCATGAAGCCAGAGTGCTGTTTGCCGGCACCGGCCTGCTTACCTGCGCCGTGTACGGCGGGGTGGGCTTCGGCAAGCAGATGGAAGCTCTGCGCGACGGCGCTCATGTGGTCGTGGGTACGCCCGGTCGTATTCTGGATCACCTTCTGCGTCGCACCATGGACCTGAATCAGGTTCGTGTGCTCGTGTTTGATGAAGCGGACCGCATGCTTTCCATCGGTTTTTATCCTGATATGCGCGAAATCAAGCGCTACCTGCCCAAGCGTCGGTCCACCTTCCTGCTTTCCGCCACATATCCGCCCCAGATCGTCAAGCTGGCGGGCGAATTCATGCACGATCCCTGCATGCTCAGCCTGAGCCACCAGCAGGTACACGTGGCGGATACCCCCCACAGCTACTACAGTTCCAAGCCCATGGAAAAAGACCGCGTGCTTGTGCGCGTGCTGGAAGTGGTTAACCCTGCTTCCGCCATCATCTTCTGCAATACCAAGGCGAACGTGCATTTCGTGACCGCCGTGCTGAAGGGCTTTGGGTATGATGCGGACGAACTTTCCGCCGATCTTACGCAGAGCAAGCGCGAGAAGGTGCTGGAAAAGCTGCGCGAGGGCAAAGTGCGTTTTCTTGTGGCAACAGACGTGGCTGCGCGTGGTATCGATATCCCCGAACTTTCGCACGTCATTCTCTATGAGCCGCCGGAAGATCGCGAATCCTACATTCACCGTGCCGGCAGAACGGGCCGTGCGGGTGCCACCGGTGAGGTCATTTCGCTGGTGGACATCATGCAGAAGCTTGAGCTTGAGCGCATTGCCAAGCATTACAAGATAACCATGGAGCATAGGACCACGCCCACGGATGAAGATCTTGCCGCTGTTGTAGGACAGCGCATGACCGCCATGCTGGAAGCGAGGCTGCGTGCAAAAACCGGACTTGAACGCGAACGCATGAAGCGCTTTACCCCCATGCTGAAAAGCCTGCTGGCGGATGAAGAAGCACTTCCGCTGGTGGCGCAGCTGCTGGACGAGCTCTATCAGGTAACGCTGCATACGCCCCTGCAGATGCCCGACGCAGAACCCGAGACGCAGCAGTATGGTGCTTCGCAGCCCCCCCGCAGGGTGACAGACCGCAAGCCCTTGCGCGGCAAAGGCGAACGCAGGGAAAGAAGTGGCGGTCAGGGTGGGAGACCGTCGGAGAACAGCACAGAAGTCCGTTCCGAACCCAGAAGGGACGGGCAGTCACCGGATAAGGAGGCAGCTCCGGCCAGCGGACGTGCCAACGAGGCTTCCGGTACCGAAGAGGGGGAAGGAGAAGGCAGGCGCAAACGCCCCGGCCGCTCCCGAAGACGCAGGAAGCCCTCGGCTCCGCGTCAGGATTAATCTGTTACAGGATGTTCCGGTACGTGCAACAAACCCAGTACACCAGCGACGAGCTCATCCGCATATTTCTTGCGCTGCTTGACTCCTATGATTTTGACGCCGAACTTGCCATATTCGGCTTTAAAAAACATCAGTTCATCAAGAGGAAGAAGGCGCGCCGTGAACTGGCAGCGCTTTTCATCGCCCTGTGGGATCTGGCTCTGCAGAAGTCCTTTCCCGCGGAACGCGAGTTGGTATTTGAGGAATTCATAAGCCGCTACGCGTATTCCGCCAAAGGGAATAACAAGGAAGTGGACCTGCAACTGCGCAGCATAAACGTGTATGTGACGCTGTTGCAGAAAAAACGCGATTCGGATTTTTCGGAAGTGGCGGCGTTTCTTGCCGGCCTCATGCTGGAAGACCAGGACGCCGTGGACAAGGCGAGGCTGAGACTTGCGCTGGCCATACGCGCCATGTTCCGTCTCATTTTCGACAGACTCATCTAGAGTCAGGGAGTGCGGCCTGCCATGGAAAACGCGATTGTCTTTCATTTTGATAATGGTGAAGCGGAACTGAATATCGCCATCAGCAACATTACCAACACCTTTGCCGCCTATGAAGGGCAGGAGTGCAGTCTGGTGCTGGTGGTGAATGGTCCCGGCATCAAGCTTATGGGCAAGGACAGCCCCTTTGCAGGAGCGCTTGAAGCGCTGTGTGACAAGGGGTTGAGTCTGCGCGTGTGCAACAACGCACTCACCAAATTCGGCCTTGCGCCGGAGTGGCTCACTCCTTCCGGCCGGATAGTGCCTGCAGGCATCATCGAGCTGGTGGAGCTGCAACGCAAGGGCTACATCTACATCAAGCCCTAGGCCCGCATGGCAGAACAGAGAGGAACGGGCTGCCGCACTTTCCTTTCCGGTGCCTTCTGTTCAACAGGCATGTCATCTTTACGCGTCCGGTTTTCCTTCGGGAACACCGGACGCGTTTTTCGTGAAAGATGTTGCGCATCTTTCGGGAATGATTATTATTAATCATCCAACAAGGAGGCATCATGGCTCGATTCCGTTCTCTCAAGACACAGCTGCGATGTCAGCTGCAATCAGAACTGTGGCAGGATCACCTGCCTGACATATTGGCTCTTCCCGGCCGCGAAACCGTTGGCCCGCTCATGTCTTTTCTGCTGTTCGGCGGCGAAATGAAGTGGCGGGCCGCCACGGCGCTGGGGCTGGTGGTGGGACGCATGGCGGACGAAGACATGGAGCAGGCCCGCGTGTTCATGCGTCGTCTGCTCTGGCACATGAACGAGGAGTCCGGCAACGTGGGCTGGGGTATACCCGAGACCATGGCGGAAATCATGTGCAATCACCGCAGGCTGGCGGACGACTACAACCGCATGTTGCATTCCTATGTGCGTGAAACCACTGAGGATGACAACTATCTGGACCATCCGCCGCTCAGGGCCGCCGTATACTGGGGACTGGGCAGGCTGGCACAGGTGCGGCCGGAACTCATGCAGCCTGCCGTGCGGGCTCTGTGGTGGGGGCTGGAAGATGAGTTTCATCCCGGTCGAGGCATGGCCGCATGGGCGCTTGGCAACCTCAACGCGCTGGATGCGGCGGACAAGATCCGCACCCTGCTGGATGACGACACTCCGGTTGAACTCTTTGAGGATGGAGCCGTTGTGTGCACCACCGTGGGGGGCATTGCGCGTCAGGCCCTTGAGCGCATGGGGCTAGAAGCAGGAAAGGATTAGACCGGTGGTGGGCCGGACAGGATCGGGCAGGCACAGATTGTGTCTGGAAGGGACTGATCGGGCCTGACTGAGACAGGTCGAGACTGATAGAGTCTGGTCGAGTCCGGTCGGGCATGGTCAGGTCTTGCCATGCCCGGAGTCAGGAGATGGAGATACTCCGTAGCCGAAGTACTGGGTGCGGCCAACTGGAGCCGGACAACTGCTACCGGAACAGGCACCGGAAACCGGCGCAGTATCAGTCCGTCGCGGATTCGCCCCGCACGAAACGCTTCACCCGTCCGGGAATGCACAGCCATACCACCATCAGTACGGCTGTGCCCACCAGCCAGCCGCCCATGACATCCGAAGGGTAGTGTTTGCCCAGATACAAGCGCGAATACCCTATGGCAAAGGGCAGCAGCCACAGCAGGCGCATGAGGGGCATGCGGTTCCAGAGCAGGGCGGCCATGCCCGCTGCGGCCATGGAATTGGCTGCATGCGCGGAAACATAGGACTGCCCCTTGGTCTTTACGGGGGTAAAGTCGGCAGGGCGCTGACGCCATTCACCATCTTCCACGAAATGCACCGAGGCCATGGCGTTCAGGGGGCGTAACCGCTTGAATTCCTTTTTGATGGGGTAGCAGGCAAGGTCGCTCAGTCCCGCCACAAGGGCGATAAGCACCAGTCCGGTCAGCAGGGGCTTCCAGCAGCCGCTGCGGCGTGCGGCAATGGCAAAGCAGATGGCGGCAAGGCCCCACATGACGATGCTGTTGGAAACAAGGGGCATGATGATGTCCAGCGTCTGGTTGCGCCATGCATCGTTCACGAGAAAGAAAAGGGATTTGTCCCACTCGGGCGTACTGAAGAGCATGCTGTCCTCCGGAATGTTGCGGTTGGTATACGGTCTTTTGGAAAAGGTCACAACCGCAACGGTTCATAAAAGGGAATCCGCCGCAATCATACGATCGGGCGCAATACAGCGTGGTCAGCAATTCTTCCATCCTGTTCCCATGATTTGAAAAATGGGCTAGGGTCATAGCCAGTTCCGTTCATGGGCCGGAAAGGCCGGTGCCGCTTCGGTGAGGTGCCGGTCCGTAAGGCTGCAAGATGAGGAAGTGGTCATGCCCGAAACCTGCCCTTCGTCTTCCTTCGGCTGGCTGCGCCAGCGTCTTTCCCATCTCGACAAACATCTGCCCCTGCTCCTGCTTGCCATCGCCGTGGGCGTGCTCGCCGGATACGGTGCCGTGCTATTCCGCTTTGTCATCAAAGGCGTGCAGTATGCCTTTTATCAGAACTCGGAAGACTTTCTGCTCTTTGCTCATGCTGTGCCGTGGTACCTGAAGCTCGCGCTGCCTGCAGCGGGCGGGCTTGTGGTGGGTTTTCTCGTGTCGCGCGGTGCGCCGGAGGCCAAGGGCCACGGGGTGCCTGAGGTCATGGAGGCAGTCGCCCTGCACGACGGGCGCATACGCAAGCGCGTGGCGCTGGTCAAAATTCTCGCTTCCGCCATATCCATCGGTTCCGGCGGCTCTGTGGGGCGCGAAGGACCCATTGTGCAGATAGGCTCAGGCATCGGCTCCACGCTCGGGCAGCTGATGAAGGTTTCGCGTCCGAACCAGCGCACGCTGGTGGGCTGCGGCGCTGCGGCGGGCATTGCCGCAACCTTCAATGCGCCCATCGCGGGGGTGCTGTTTGCGCTGGAGATTCTGCTGGGCGACTTCGGCATCTCGGCATTTTCTCCCGTGGTCATTTCCTCGGTCACGGCCACCACTATAGCCAGATACTATTTCGGTGATTTTCCGGCCTTTGAGGTACCCTCGTTCGAGGTCATCTCGCTGTGGGAATTCGGTATCTATCCCTTCCTCGGCATTCTGTGCGGGCTGGTGGCGCTCACCTTTGTCTTCGTCCTCTACAAGGGGGAGGATCTCTTTGACGTGCTGCACATTCCGGCTCCGCTCAAGGCGGGGCTGGGCGGTCTGCTTGTGGGGTGCATTCTGCTGTGGTTCCCGCAGGTGTTCGGGGTGGGCTACGGGGCCATAAACCTGTCGCTCATGAACAGCATGGGCTGGCAGCTCATGCTGGCACTGGTGGGCATAAAGATCTTGGCCACCACCATAACCATAGGCAGCGGTGGCAGCGGCGGGGTGTTTGCGCCTTCCCTGTTCATCGGAGCCATGACGGGCGGTGTGTTCGGCTGGGGCATGCACTTTATGCTGCCGGGCATAACGGCCAGCCCGGGTGCCTATGCACTCGTTGCCATGGGCGGGCTGGTGGCAGGCACCACGCATGCGCCCATTACGGCCATTCTCATCATCTTCGAGCTTACCAGTGACTATCAGTGCATACTGCCGCTCATGACCACCTGCATCATCAGCACGCTTGTGGCATCCGGCCTGAACAGCGGCTCCATCTATACCATCAAGTTGCTGCGGCGGGGGGTGGATATACGGTCGGGCATGGAACAGAATATTCTGCGCAATCTGAAGGTGCGTGAGTTCATGCATTCCGATGACATCACCATCTATGAAGGAGCTCCGCTGATGGATGTGCTGGGTGCTTTTCACCGCAACAATGCATCCTACCTGCATGTGGTGGACGCCAAAGGCGTGCTCACGGGTATTATCTCTTTCCGCGACCTGCGCAATGTGCTGGCGGAGGAGTACCTTGAGCATCTGATCATTGCCAGAGACATTGCCACAACCTGCCTGCAGACGGTGCAGGCGAACGATTCCATCCAGCACGCCCTGCACACCATGGCCGTGCGGGGGATATCGCAACTGCCTGTCATTGATGAATCCGGCAGGCTGCAGGGCACCATCCGCGAGCGGGATGTGGTCACCGCCTACGATAAGGCCGTGGTGCAGCGCCAGCTTACACAACGCTGATCTGGCGCGGGGGCAACCTATCTGTCGGAAAAATTACCATCCTTCCGGCAGCATATGGGGGTAAAACCACTCTCGACTCCCGCGAGGCTTAGTGCTATACAGCGCGGAAAATAAAAGGAAGGGGTCTGATCGGTTTCTTCTTTTTGTATCCGCCCGGTTTTGATCGTGTCGGTCTGAACCATTCCCCCACGGGCGGTTTTTTTGATATCAAGCAATGTTGCAGGTTTTGAAGCATCGCTCGCCGGACGATGCCCCATGTGCCGCAACGTTGATACTTTCCGGCATTGGTATGAGGGCTTCTTCATGGAAAAGCTTCAGAAGGAAGCATTGCAGGTAACCAAGGAGATCGTGGTCAAGTTTATCGAGACCGGCCGCGTTTCTCCGCAGAATATCACGGAAATATTCCCCGCCGTTTATGACGTGGTGCTGGGTACCCTCGATGGTTCGGCGGCCGCCGATGCGGCGGACGAAGAAAACTAAAGGCTTTCGAATGCAGGAACATTCCCAGAGCTGCCGTGATGTGCGGCATGACGAGCATGCCCGCGAGGTTTCCGGCATGTTCGGGCGTATTGCACGCTGGTACGATTTTCTGAACCATCTGCTCAGCGGCGGCATGGACTATTACTGGCGGCAGCAACTGGTGCGCCAGATCATTCCCGGCCCCACGGGCCGCGTGCTCGATCTGGCTGCGGGCACCATGGATGTGTCGCTGGAAATTCTGCGACAGCACCCCGGTGTGACCGTGCCAGCGCTGGACTATTGCCTGCCCATGCTGTCAACGGGCAAGTCGAAGCTGACCAGGGGCCGCAACGGGTTCATCATGCCCGTGCAGGCGGACGGTCGCTCGTTGCCGTTGCCGGACGAGAGCGTGGATTGCGCAACCATCGCCTTCGGCATACGCAACATTGTGCCGCGCAGCGACGCCCTCAGGGAGTTGCACAGGGTGCTGGTACCCGGCGGCAGGTTGTGTATTCTGGAATTCGGAACGGGTAAAACGCCCGTCTGGAAAGGTTTTTACAATTTTTATCTCAACCGACTTCTGCCTGTCATCGGCAAGATTCTTTCCGGTGATGCAGGTGCGTACAAGTACCTTGCCGACACCATCATGGCGTTTCCTACGGCTGACGAGCTGGTGCAGGAAATGATGGATGCCGGATTCCACCGCGCGTTCTACAAGCCTATGACTTCCGGCATTGTGTATCTGCATGTGGCGGAAAAGAAAGGCTGACGGACTGCAGCAGCATGAGGGGCCGCAGGCGCAGATGTTCCGCTCGGGGCATGCGGGCGGGCAGGCCCCGGATTGCTTGGAGGGCCGTGCTGTGACTTTTTAGGTGATCGTGTCAGATTTGGGAGATGCAGCGGCGCAGGCCGCTATCCCCTGACAAGCCAGACAAGCAGAACCCCGGCGCAGATTGCCGTGAGCCCCATGAGTCGTATGGCAGAAGGCCCGCGCTGCGCAAGCTCCATGAGCATGGCGGGCAGCTTGTCCGAAAAGATGACGTAGGGCAGACCCTCAAGAACGAGCGCCAGCCCCAGAGCAGTGAGTAGTATATTCCAATCGATGTGCATGCGGGTCTTTTTTCATACCGGCCCGGACATGTCCACCCTGCCATAGGGGACAAGGAGAATAATACATGATGACTTTCGACGATATATCTTCCGGTAAAACCGCAGTGGCGGTCATCGGCCTCGGTTATGTGGGCCTGCCTCTTGCCGTTTGTCTTTCCGAGCATTTCAGGACCATCGGGTTTGATATTTCCGAGCTCCGCGTGAAGGAACTTTCCGGCGGCATCGACCGTACCGGCGAAGTGGAAAACGACAGGCTCAAGGCCAGCAAGGTGGAGTTCACCACCGATCCTGCGCGCATCGGCGAAGCCGGTATCATCATCGTGGCCGTGCCCACCCCCATTGACTCGCACCGCAACCCCGACCTGACCCCCGTGCTCAAGGCTTCCGAGACCGTGGGCCGCAACATGTCCAAAGGCTGCATGGTTGTGTACGAATCCACGGTATACCCCGGCCTGACCGAAGAAGAGTGCGTGCCCGTGCTGGAACGTCTTTCCGGCATGAAGTTCGGTACTGATTTCACTGTGGGCTATTCCCCCGAGCGCATCAACCCCGGTGACAAGGTGCATACCCTTGAGACCATCGTGAAGGTTGTGGCCGGTTCCGACGAGCGCACCCTCGATATTCTTGCTTCTCTCTACAGCACCGTGGTCAAGGCTGGCGTGCACCGCGCAAGTTCCATCAAGGTTGCAGAGGCCGCCAAGGTTATCGAAAACACCCAGCGCGACCTGAACATCGCCCTGATGAACGAACTTGCCATCATTTTTGACCGCATGGGCATAGACACCATGGAAGTGCTGCAGGCCGCCGGTACCAAGTGGAACTTCCTGCCTTTCCGTCCGGGCCTCGTGGGCGGTCACTGCATCGGCGTCGACCCCTATTATCTCACCTTCAAGGCTGAAGACCTCGGTTACCATCCGCAGGTCATTCTCGCCGGTCGCCGCATCAACGACTCCATGAGCAAGTACGTGGCCGAGAGCTGCGTCAAGGGCCTCATCCGCTGCAACCGCCTTATTCAAGGCGCCCGCGTGGGTGTGCTGGGCTTCACCTTTAAGGAAAACGTGCCGGATCTGCGCAACACCAAGGTCATCGATATGGTGCATGAACTGCGCGAATACGGCGTGGAAGTGCTGGTGCACGACCCCGTTGCCGATGCCGAGGAAGCGCTGCACGAATATGGCCTTGCGCTGAACCACCTGCAGGAATTCACCAGGCTGGATGCCGTTATTCTGGCCGTTGCGCATGATGAATACCGCGCCATTGCACCCTCCCAGCTGCTCAGCTGGTTTGCAGAGCCCAAGAATGCCCTGCTGCTGGACGTGAAGTGCATGTTCGACACCGAAGCCGTTCGTGCCGCCGGCATGGAGTTGTGGAGACTGTAATTCGTGGAACCTCTTCCCGTCATCAATTGCTGGGCCGATTGCTGAATCGGCTTCATGGAGGCGAGTTTGCGTCTCCGGAATGCCGAGACAGGTGAAAGGATCATAGCACAGGCGAGACCGTCTGACCGGCAGCGCATCGAGCGCATTGCCAGGGTGCGGGATGCGGTAGTTGTTGAGGCGCGCCTTCTGCCCGTCGACAATGAGGCGGGCAGGGCGGAAGACCTGGTCAATTACGTTCTGGAAAAGCGCGCATGACAGTTATTGTTGCCACTGCCACGCAGAAAGAAATGGAGGCGGTGCTCAAGGGGTTCAACGGTCGGGGGCGTGTAGGCTGCCAGTTGCCTTTACAGGGGCAGTGGTGCGAATCTCCCATTAACGAGCACCAGTGTCTGCTGGCGGTCACGGGCGTGGGTCCGGTGAATGCTGCGCTGACTCTGGGACGCATCATGGGAGAGTGCTTCGGCATTACCGGCGTGTTGAATCTGGGCATTGCGGGAACCTTTGATCCGCAGGCGTGTCCGCTTGGCAGTGCCGTGCTTGCCGAAAAGGAAGTGTGGCCGGAATATGGCCTGCGCACGTCACAGGGTGTGGACAGCCGGGGCATAACCTTTCCCCAGTGGAGAGGTGGCGATCCCGGAGTTGAACAGCCGCTGGAACAGATTGTATGGGATACCGTGGAGCTTTCTCCGGCGGAGGACCTGAGACGTATAGGTCTTAACTGTCCGCAGGTGCTGGCGGGAACCAGCATTACCGTGGCCGGGGTAACCGGCACGGCAGAGCATGCCGCCATGCTCAGGGACCGCTACGGCGCGCTGACGGAAAACATGGAAGGCTTTGCCCTTGCGCTGGGGTGCCGGCAGGCCGGTATTCCCTTTGTGGAGCTGCGCACGGTTTCCAACGTGGTTGGATCGCGCGCGGCGGCGGACTGGAAGCTGAACGAAGCGTTTGTCGCACTGGGGGCTGTTGCGCGATCGCTGTTCGTCTGAGGCGCCTTTCCGCCGGTTGCGGGCGGGCTGTGCGTTCAGCCGTGATTCCGGAGAGAAAGTCACCTCCGGAGTCCGGTACTGGTTGTTTTGACTTTAACAAACGGATAATGTGATTTCATGCGAGAACTCATTGCGTACCTGACGGCGGAACAGCCCCGGATCAATGCTACTCTTGAACAGGAGACAAGCCGTCTCAACGGTCTGGTGCAGCCCGTGGCTGCCCATGTGCTCAAGGCTGGCGGCAAGCGCCTGCGTCCGCTGCTCACGCTGCTGTTCGGCCGCATGCTCGGCTACGGAGCAGACGATATTTACCCGCTCGCATGTTCCGTTGAGCTTCTCCATTCCGCCACGCTGCTGCATGACGACATTATCGACGATGCCGACCTGCGCCGCGGCAACCCTGCCGCGCATACCCTGTTCGGCAACACCAAAACCGTGCTGGCGGGCGACGTGCTTCTGGCCCAGGCCAACACGATCGTGGCCCGCTACGGCGATGCGCGCCTCACCACCTGCATAGCGGAAGCCATCATGGCTACCGCGACCGGTGAGATTGAAGAAATCGAATACCTGCGCAGCACCGAGCATCCGCAGGAAACCTACATCGACATCATCAAGGGCAAGACCGCCTTTCTGCTGCAGGCTTCCTGCCAGCTGGGCGCCATGGTGGCAAAGGCCACTCCCGCCCAGATTCAGGCCGCCACGGATTTCGGTATGAATCTCGGCATTGCCTTCCAGATCGTGGACGATGCACTCGACTTTGCCCCTTCCGCCAAGGATATCGGCAAGCCCGTTGCCGGTGACCTGCGTGAAGGTAAACTCACCCCGCCCCTGCTGATGTATCGCGATAGTTTGCAGGCAGATGCGCGAAAATCATTTGTCCGGAACTTTGAAGAAGGTACCTTTACCGAAGACGAGATTCTGGGCATTGCCGCCTCCATCCGCGAGACAGGGCTTGATGTGCGCACCCGTGAACTTGCGGACAGCTACCTCGCCATGGCGCAGGCAGCGCTGGATACGCTGCCGGAATGCCCAGAACGCCTCATGCTCGGCCAGACCATAGAGTACGTGAGAGACAGAAAGCATTAATCGAGGGAGCTACATGGGAGAGGAGCACCGCACCGCACTGGCAATTACTCCGGAAGCTCTGGCCAAGTGTCTTGCACTGACCTTTCCCCCTGCCATGGTGCAGCTGGTACAGGAGCTGGTGGCTCCGGTTCCTGCCTTCGATAATATCGCCAAGATCATTCAGAGCGACCCTGTCCTTTCGGCCACGGTGCTGACGCTGGTCAACTCGCCGTTTTACGGGATGACCACCAAGGTTACGAATCTTGAGCGTGCCGCCGTGGTTCTGGGCACGCGGGAAATTCTGAAGATCGCCCTGTCCATATCATTTCAGCAGAATACGTCGGTTGCAATCAAGAGGGACAAGAAGACCCTGTTTGCAGACTGGCGTCTTTCCGTCTGGTCCTCCATTGCGGCGGAACAGATAGCCGCCCGCACCGACCCCAAGCAAGCCCACCTTGCCTATCTTGCCTCGCTGCTCAAAGATCTCTCGCTGTTCCTGTATCTGTGTTTAGAGCAGGGCGGGCCGGATGAAGAGAACGCCTGCTTCCTCTGGCTCGAAGACCGGCAGATGGAGGCCGAGCGGGCCCGCTGGGGAGAAACCCATGCTGAACTTACCCGCAGCCTGCTCAGCGGGTGGATGCTGCCTGAACCCATTCTCGAAGCCATTGCCCATCACCACGACATGGAGGACCTTGAGTCCTGCTCGCTGATCACCCGCAGTGTGATTCTTGCCACCCGCTGGGCCGAGCTGCAGCATGCGGCCGTGCCTGACCACGGGGGCATAATCCAGTTCGAGATGCAGCTGCGTGCCATGCTGGGGCTGGATGATTCCCAGCTTGAACTGCTGCGCGAAGAATGCACCCAGCGGTTTGAATCTCTTCTGCAGTTGCTGGGCATTCAAAATGCCTCGCTGGACAGTCGGTTCTATTCACAGTCGCTGCAGTCCATGCAGAGCTTCTATTTTCATGCCATGGAGATAAGCAGCGCCGTCAACGGTGTTGAGGGCATGGGCCGCATCATCTGCCGTCAGTTGCGCTGGAACTGGGGTATTGAGCATGCTCAGCTGGCCCTGCGTACAGCGGGCGGCAACTCGTTTGTGCTCTTCACCCTCTTGTCGGAAGACGCCTCGCTGACCATGAACGAGGCTCCCTCCATTGCCAAGCTGCCATGGAAGGTGAAGGGCGAGAAAATGCAGTTAGGCCCCAAGGGGCAGATATACGGTGAACTGCGCTATGCCGTGCCAGCCAAGCCGCTGCGACCGTTGCAGGATATGCCGGTCTATTCCAACTTCATTACCTCTACGCTGACAACCTACTATAAAGATCATGCCGTCATGGCGACCAAGGCCCGCGCACTGCAGGCCCTGCCCATAGGTGTGGCGCTGGCCAGCCCTGACGGGATTCTGCTGGACGCGAACCAGCGTTTCAACTCCTTTGATAACGACGGCTCCGGTGATGTGGTAGGGGATAACGTGGCGGATATGCTGCGCCGTTCGCTGGGCATTCCTGCTGCTTCGTTGCTGGATGCCCTGCGCGCCGACGGGCAGCGCCAGTCCATCAGTCAGCTGTTCTGCGTAGCCGCTCCCCATCTGCAGCGGCAGGAAGTGTGCCTGTATCTTTCCATCCACAGGCATGAAGTCGATTCCTCACCGGCATTCCTCATTGTTCTTGAGGACATTTCCGAATTGTCCGCCATTGAGATGCAGGTGCTCAAGCAGCGCGATTTTCTCGAAAAGATGGTGGCGGCCATGCAGGAGAGCATCTTTATCGTCGATATCGGCGGCACCGTGGTGTGGAGTGCGCCTGCAACCGCCCATCTCGTGGGGCGCAATCTCTTCGATTTCACCAGGCCTACCGGACTGTTTACGGGTGAATGGAACAGCACGTTTCTCGCTTCCGGCCCTGCTCCTGCCATGCCGGTAGAGGTGGACATAAACGACGACCTGCAGGAGATGACGCAGCTGGAGCTTGTCTTCTCGCCGCTGCACGAGGCAGACGATGTTTCCCGTTCCTACCTTGTGGTCGGGCGCGATCTTACCGTCATCCGCAGGCTGGAGAGCAAGATTCGTCAGCAGGCCATGTTCGACGGGCTGACCGGGCTCTTCAACTACTCGCAGTTCAATACCGTGCTCGCACGAGAGGTGGAGCGCAGCAGCAGAACCGGCAGGGGGATGGGGCTTATCTTCTTCGACCTCGACCGCTTCAAGCAGGTGAACGACACCTACGGGCATCAGACTGGCGACCGCCTGCTCAAGCTTATTGCCAAGGGCGTGATGCAGAGTGTGCGCAAGGGAATGGATTTTCCCTGCCGGTACGGGGGGGATGAATTCGCGATTGTGGTGACGGAAGTGGACAGGCAGACACTGGAAAAGATGTGTGTCCGTCTGCACGAAATGGTGCGCAAGCAGTGTCAGGACGCTGTTTCCCTCAGTATGGGGGTGGCCCTGCTGCGGCCGGAAGAAACCGCAGAGCAGCTTCTGCAGCGCGTGGACAAAGCCAGCTATACCGCCAAGCACAAGGGCGGTGCCCAGACCTGCTGGGAAGATTAAGGGCAGAATTTTGGAGGGTAAGATGCCTCCGGCGGGGAGGGGAGATGATCTCCCCTCCACCCCTCGACAGGGGGGAGCTTCCGTATTCTACAATTCATCATAGGCAAAATTCATCCCGTCCGGCACCGTACCCTGCCTTTTGTTTCCCGTCTTCCCTCAGTCAATTTTGGCCTTCCCAAATGGCGCAAATGCCAGTATGGAGTGCCCAACCGATAACCACAGCAACCCAATTTTCAGGAGAAGCACATGCTGCGGCGCATTGAAGTAGGGCTGCGCGCCGGTGTCGTTGACACCGTAGGACGCAAGACAGCGCATAAGATCAAGGAATCTTTGGGACTCGACGTGGCTGATGTGCGTCTGGTCAAGGTTTTCACGGTAGACGGGCTGGACGATGCGCAGGTTGCGCAGCTGGTCGAAGCAGCCGGTCTGCATGATCCGGTACTTCAGGAAGCGTCGATCACTCCCGTATCCTCTGACGCGGACTGGGTGCTTGAGGTGGGGTTCCGCCCCGGTGTTACCGATAACGAAGGCCGCACCGCACGCGAGACCATTGCCATTGTGCTCGGTCTTGCCAAGCGCACGGGCGTTTCCGTCTTCGTATCCAACCAGTATCATATTTACGGCAAGCTCACCGAAGCACAGGTGGACTCCATCGGCCGTGACCTGCTCGCCAACGAACTGATTCAGCGGTACGAGTATGTCAGCGGTGATGCATGGCGCGCTGCCCCCGGATTCAAGCCCTTTGCGGCCCGTGTTTCCGGTCAGGCAAGCAGCGAAGTTGCTATCATTCCCTTCTCCACCATGACGGATGAGCAGCTTGTCGCGTTCTCCCGCGAGAACACGCTGGCCCTGTCGCTGGAAGAGCTGCACACCATCCGCGACTACTACACTGATTCCGCCGTGCGCGAAGCCCGCGCAGCACAGGGGCTGCCCGCAGACCCCACTGATGCGGAAATCGAAGCGCTGGCCCAGACATGGTCCGAGCACTGCAAGCACAAGATCTTCTCTTCGCGCATCGACTACACCAATGCCGAAACCGGCAAGCGCGAAGTGGTGGACAACATCTACAAGACCTTTATTCAGGGCTCCACCAAGACCCTGCGTGAACGCATGGGCAAGGACGACTTCTGCCGTTCCGTGTTCAAGGACAATGCAGGCGTCATTGCCTTCAACGACACGCACGACGTGTGCATCAAGGTGGAAACCCATAACTCGCCTTCTGCGCTGGACCCCTACGGCGGCGCACTGACCGGCATTGTGGGCGTGAACCGCGACCCCATGGGTACCGGCATGGGCGCGAACATGGTCTGCAACACCAACGTATTCTGCTTTGCCTCTCCCTTCCATGAAGGTGAGCTGCCGCCCCGTCTGCTGCATCCCCAGCGCGTGCTTGAAGGTGTGCGCGAAGGCGTGGAGCACGGCGGCAACAAGTCCGGCGTGCCTACCGTGAACGGCTCCATCGTGTTCGAGGACCGTTACCTCGGCAAGCCGCTGGTATATTGCGGCACCGTGGGCCTTATGCCCAAGGACCTGCACGGCAAGCCCGGTCATTATAAAAAGGCTCTGGTCGGCGACATCATCGTCATGGCCGGCGGCCGCATCGGCAAGGACGGCATCCACGGCGCAACCTTCTCTTCCGAAGAGCTGCACGAGGAATCTCCGGCCACTGCGGTGCAGATCGGCGACCCCATCACCCAGCGCAAGATGTATGACTTCATCATGCGCGCCCGTGACAAGGGCCTGTACAACGCCATTACCGACAACGGTGCAGGCGGCCTTTCCTCCTCCGTGGGCGAAATGTCCGAAGATACGGGCGGCTTCCGCATGGACCTTTCCAAGGCTCCGCTCAAGTACGACGGCCTGCGTCCGTGGGAAATCCTGCTTTCCGAAGCACAGGAACGCATGACGCTGGCTGTTCCCACCACCCACATCGACGAGTTCATGCAGCTTGCCGGTGAAATGGACGTGGAAGCCACCGCCCTTGGCGAATTCACCGACAGCGGCTACTTCCATGTGACCTACGGCGACAAGCCCGTTGCCTTCCTGAGCATGGACTTCCTGCACGACGGCGTGCCGCAGATGCAGCTGAAGGCTGAATGGAAGCGTCCTGTGCATGCCGATCAGGCCATTGAAGTGGCAGACGCCGATCAGGGTGGCCTGCTCAAGACCATGCTGGGCCGTCTGAACATCTGCTCCAAGGAATATGTGGTCCGCCAGTACGACCATGAAGTGAAGGGCGGCAGCGTTATCAAGCCCATGGTGGGCGTGAAGCGCGACGGTCCTTCCGATGCGGGCGTTGTGCGCCCCCGTCTGGAATCCGAAGCCGGTATCGTGCTTTCGCACGGCATCTGCCCCCGCTACAGCGATTACGACGCATACTGGATGATGGCCAACGCCATTGACGAAGCCGTGCGTAACGCCGTGGCCGTGGGTGGCGACCTGCGCCACATGGGCGGCTGCGACAACTTCTGCTGGTGCGACCCCGTGCAGTCTGAAAAGACCCCCGACGGTCACTACAAGCTTGCCCAGCTGGTCCGCGCCAACCAGGCCCTGGCTCACTTCTGCCTTGCCTACGGCGTGCCCTGCGTGTCCGGCAAGGACTCCATGAAGAACGACTACACCGGCGGCGGCGTAAAGATATCCATTCCGCCCACGGTGCTGTTCTCTGTCATGGGCGTTATCAAGGACGTGAACAAGACCACCACCTCCGACTTCAAAAAGGCCGGAGACCGCATCTACATGCTGGGCGCAACCCTGCGTGAACTGGGCGGTTCCGAGCTTATCGACGAACTGAAGCTGAGCGCGGCCGCCGTGCCGCAGGTGGATGCCCTTGCAGCCCGCACCCGTTACCTTGCCGTGCACGAGGCCATTACCTCCGGTCTGGTCAACGGCTGCCATGACTGCTCCGATGGTGGTATGGTCGTAGCGCTTGCAGAAATGGCTCTGGCTGGCCGTCTGGGTGCCTCTGTGGACCTCGACAAGCTCGTCACCGTCGGCAGCCTGAACAAGGCCGAAGCGCTCTATTCCGAGTCTGCTTCCCGCCTTGTGGTGACCGTGCCTGCAGCCAAGGCCGATGCCTTTGAAGCCCTGTTCAAGGGCCAGCACATCGCCTGCCTCGGTGAAGTCACCGACAGCGGCCTGTTCACCGTGACTTCCGGTTCCTCCAAGCTCATCAGCGAGAATGTGGAAGAGCTGGCCAAGTCCTTCAAGGGAACGCTGCAGTTCTAGGCTATTCGCAAGATAATATGAGATAATGAGAAGCCCCCGTCCGCAAGGACGGGGGCTTTTTTGTTGCGGTTCAGTGATGGATTGTCAGTGAAACGCATGTGATGTATCGATTATTTTATAGTAACTAAATGCGTATGGAGGTGAACATGTTCAGAGTGAATAGAGCAAGCAATCGAATGGAACCACTGAAAGAGACTTCTTTTCAGGAGCTGGGGTGTACAGAGAGGGCAAACCTGCAAGAATGGTTAGAAAATGCTCCTGCGGCATTTGGTGAGGATTTGCTAATTATACAAAAGGAGTTTGATGGTTTTAGTGATACGCGAGAGCGACTTGACTTGTTGGCGTTGGATAAGCAAGGAAATTTAGTGATTATTGAGAATAAGCTTGATGATTCAGGAAGAGATGTGGTTTGGCAGGCTTTAAAATACGCTTCCTATTGTTCGACGTTAACTGCAAGTCAAATTGTTGGTATTTATCAGCAGTATATCGATAGTTTTGATAGTGGTTATAGTGCAGAAGAGTTGATTTGCTCATTCTTAGGACTAGACGATTTAGAAGATGGAGAGATTAATAAAGGTAAACAGCAGAGAATCTTTCTCGTTGCAGCTAGATTTAGGAAAGAGGTCACAAGTACAGTTTTGTGGTTGATGTCATACGGTGTTAGTCTTCAATGCTATAAAGCAACGCCGTATGTCGACGGTGATTCAATGTTTTTAAAATTTGATTTAATTATACCAGTTCCTGAAACAAAAGAAATGATAATAAGTATGTCAGTAAAAGATGCAGAGGAAAAAATAGCTCAATCTTCTTTGGCAACTAGGCATGTAATAAGGAAGGATTTTTGGGAAGCATTGTTGTCACGTATGAGTGATGCTGGGTATGCTCGATTCCAAAATATAAGCCCATCAAAAACAAACTGGATTTGTGCAGGGTCTGGAGTAAGGGGGGTGCCGTATGTATTAGTTTTTGGGAAAAAAGAAGTGCGTGTAGAGATTACTCCAGATACTGGTGATGGCGTCTTGAATAAGTTCATATATGATGCTTTGCTGAGTGGAAGGGCTGAAATAGAAAAGGTTTTTGGGGAGAGTCTAAGCTGGGAGCGTCTTGATGGTAAAAAAATGAGCCGCATAAAGTGTTCGCTAGCTTGTGACGGTTACAATAGGAATAACTGGGAATCGCTTATGGATTGGATGCTTGATCGTGCCCAGCGTATGGAAAAAGCCTTTGATGCACCGCTCAAAAAGGCGCAGAAGGCTTTTCGAGCTAAAGAGATTGTACAAGGTGAGCCGTCACAGAAGTAGGCATATGATAGCTTCGGGACTATGCTGAACGACTCCAATCCCGAGCTATTTCTGCCTGTTGGCTTTGCCTCCGGCCTTGTGGACCGCCACACGGGACTCATCCGCTTCGGCTACCGCGACTATTCCCCCGAACTGGGCCGCTTTACCGCCCTTGACCCCGCCCGCGATATGCGCGGCGATGGCGATCTGTGGGATTACTGTGTGGATGATCCGATCAACTGCGTTGACCCGTGGGGGCTTTTCCGGTTTGGAGTCCGTTCTCTGGATGGATTTACATCAGTTTCCCGCCCCGGTTTCACCTCACCCATGCCTGACAGTGGTGTTGCGCATGGGTGGATAGACGGGATGAATAATCCCGGCGAGTATAACCTGCAGTTGCACCATGAACAGGGGTTTTATGAGGACGAAAAGGGAGGGGATATTGGTCATGGGAAAGACGGCCCAATGACTAAAGAGACCAGAAGAAAAGACGATTATCGTATGGATTCCAAGCAGTACGATGACTCCATCATGCGGGATTCTGCCCAAATAACAAGGCAGGGGAAATACGATCTCTTTACCAATAATTGCCAAGATTATGCCGATAGGCTGCGCGAGAACTATGATATATTGAAAGATAGTCCAGAGATTAGGCGCGAAATTGAGAAGGAACGAAGCGCTGAATAATAACAATACAGGCCTCCCTGCTAAAGGGAGGCCTCATAAGCAAATATGATGAATAATAAAATAAAAATCGCTATATGTGTCGCTGCATTACTTTCGTTTGCATTATTTTATAGGCAAATAATACCAAGAGATACACTTGCTCTTATTAATTCCTGTAGAGATGATATGTACGACGAAATTTGGAAAGGTAACCTTGATCTAACAAGAAAAGGTTCAACTGCTAATGCAACGATATATTCGAATAAGGTGTTCAGATACGGTGTGTTTGCTAACTGCAATATAAACAATGTGCATATAACATATGATTCTGTGCAGGCTGAATTTAAAGGGACGATAAAATATACTGTTTATAATAATGGAAAAATTATAGAATCTAATGTTGTTACATCAAGTCGAGGCTGGAGAGGGGGGAGAATTCCACAAAAAAATTTTTGGAGAGAGAGCCTCTTTCCATTCTGGATGCCTTACGCAGATAAGTACGAAACAGTAACTATCCAAATGGAAGTCTTGGAGCCTGATCCGACATTTTTAGAAAAGAGAAGCAACGTTTACCTCTCAATCAGAGGAGAATGGGTGCCTTAATCTCTAAGCGCTGAGATATTTCTGCCACACGGGACTCATCCGCTTCGGCTACCGCGACTATTCCCCCGAATTGGGCCGCTTTACCGCACTTGACCCCGCCCGCGATATGCGCGGCGATGGCGATCTGTGGGATTACTGTGTGGATGACCCCATAAACTGCGTCGACCCGTGGGGGTTGGCAGATATTCCATGGTGGGTTCCACAAAAAATCGTCCGTAATGGTGCAAGGCAATATGCCAAGGAGTTTGGCTACGATTTGGAAGAGTGTTCTGATGATGATATTGATGAAATGATAAACACTGTTCCAAACAAAAAAGTAGATGAATTTAAAAAATCATATGACAGACGTCCAGATGCAGCCACGCCGCGGTCTAAGGAAACAGATAGCACAAATGCTAAGGAATATGATTTTGAAAAGCAGTTGATAGACGAAATGGTGAAAAAGTATGGGAAAGACTGCATCAAAAAATCAAATTAAATAACCTTCTGCGCCAGCAATGAGCTGGCGCAGTTTTTGGGTTGGAGTATATATGGTAGTGTTTTTTGAACAATACTGGATGGTAATTTGTTATTCTATGTTTGTTGTGTCTCTTATGATTATCGTTCTTATGGTGCGTTTCAAGAAATGGTACAAAATGCTGCTTATTTTTTGCCTTGCGTGTATTTTAGCCTCTATTCTTATGGATTGGTACAAGTTTTATGAAATTATTGAAAGTATTGGGAGAAAAAAATTATCCATAGCGCATTGGTATAAAGAATAGTGTACGGTGTTGAGTTGTAACATGCTGATGTAGTTATATTGTGGTTCTGAATTATAATGCAATGAATATATTTGATATGCATTGTAGAAATATAGATAAGAGGTGTGTGTGGGTGTTGAGTCTCGCTTAGGGATCAGGTGCTTTTTGGCTGCATGCCATGCAATATTACTAGCATTCGTATGTGGCTGTGTATTCATTCTATTGTTTGATCAAAGCGCATCAACAATGGCCAAGTATGTGTTCGGCACTGCATTGGTGCCCTCCTTGTTCATGTTCGTGGTATTCAGAGGGCTGTATCGAATAGAGAACAATACGCTGTTCCTCTGTTCACTGTGGGTCCGAAAACTGGAATTGTCACAGGTCAGAACCATGGTTCCATTCATTTCATGGGTTGCTCCATGGCAACCGCAGCCAATAGGGACAATACTGATCATAACAAAAGGCTGGTTGTTGCCGTTCCGGTTTTACGTGGTGCGTGCCGTTGATATAGAAGAGGTTTGCCGTCACTTCCATGGCTACAAGAAAGAAGTAGAAGTATTGCAGGGTAGCTGAGGAACGGTATTAAAGGAGGCTCGCTCGTCTCGGGACTCATCCGTTTCGGCTACCGCGACTATTCCCCCGTCAGTATTTGTCTTGAACTCGCTCGCGATATGAGCGGCGATGCTGTCTTGATGCTCTGGTTAGTAGTTGTGACTCTTGAAAGTTTACGATTTTCAAACAAATGTGTGTATGTAGATATGATCATGTATATATAATTTAGTCTGGTGCGTGTTAAAGAACTGTTATACTGCCTTGTTATCGTGTTTTTTTATTTGTTGGTAGATTATAATCCCCATAAATTTGCGGTGTAGTATATATAGAAATCACAATTCCATTGTGGTTCAGGAGGTGCTTTTGTGGTTTGATTGATTGGTAGCAACCGGAGGTAGTTATGTCACAGGTAACACGTATTTCTGCGATTCTGTTGGCTGTTATGGTGCTTACGGGGTGCGCAAGCTTAAACTCCATCCATAGAACTCATGATTTTAAGACTGGAAGTGCTATAATTGATGCTAAGCAGCGCGCAATTATTGCTAGAGAAGATCTAAAAAACGGCGTTCTTGTATGTGCAGAGCCAAGCCCGGACGCCATGTCTGCATATGCTGCGGAACTGGCAGGCAAGGTTGGAGTCCCTAACAAGGTTGCCGCTGAGTTTGTAGGATCATTTCATGAAGGATCTTCATTTGTTGGCCTGCGGACACAGAGCATTCAGCTGTTGCGAGATGAATCATACCGCTTGTGTGAAGCGCATATGAACGGTTTTATAAGTAAAGAAGAATATTCAATCTTATTGCGAAGACAACAGAGGATCACTGTAGCGCTTTTGGCTATTGAGCAGTTAACAGGAGCGATAAGGCCACCCAATATTTCCATAAATACGAAGGGCGTTGTAGAGCTTTCTAAGGGGGTAGATGAACTAGTCCTGCAAAAAGAATACAAAAATAAGCAAATAGATGCCAAGAAAAAGGAAAAAGAAAATGTTGATAGTAGCTCCGAAGGGTCTGCTGAAATAATTAAATCTATTGATAATGAGATTGCTGAATTAGAAAAGAGTAGAGATTCATTAGTAAAAGGCATTGAGAATGGGCGGTCTATGTTAGCTTCTGGAGCTGCAACTGCTGTAGTTATTGGTGCAGAGGCGATGTCTCCTCGATCTGATGATCATATTCAAGCTATAGCTGGATATGTTGATAAAATTGTAGAATATACTCAGACGGATGATCTTGGGCAGATGTGTGTGGCTCATATGCAAAGAGTCGATAGTGGCCCGTTAGTTGATAAGTGTGTATCATATCTTGATACTATTGTTAGGCAAGAGAATGCGCGTGTAAAGATTTTAGATGCATACAGTAGTCATATTGAAAAAATGAAAATGAAAAATGTTGATGATTTGGGTAAGTTAGGAAATGTCACGTTGCCATGGCAGGATATAGTAAAGTCAGCACCTCTTCAAAAGAGTATGGGTGAGGAATAATTGCTAGCAAGATACTAAACCTAGTCCCGCCTCATCCCCCATCACCCCCACCCACAAAACAAAAACGGGGCGGAAGGATAATCCTTCCGCCCCGTGTGCGTTTCTGCCGTCTTGCGTCTGATGATGCGAGACTTACATTCTTTGCTGGAACTACTTTTTCTTGTTGGCGTGATCCAGCGCAAGGTCCACGGCTTCGCTGAACAGGTCGAAGGGCAGTGCGCCGCGAATGACGATGTTGTTCACGAGGAAGTAGGGGGTGCCGGAGAAACCGAAGTCCTGTGCTTCCTTGATGTCTTCGTCAATGATGGTCTTCACGGCGGTGCTCTTGGCGTCTGCTTCCAGTCGCTTCACATCCAGCCCCACGGTTGCGGCGGTGTCCTTGAGGAAGGCTTCGCCGTCGGCAATGAGCACCGAGCGGTTGGCGAAAATGGCGTCATAGAGCTGCCATGCCTTTTCCTTGTCCTGCATGGCTGCGGCCACAAAGTACTCGGAAGCGGTGCGGGCATGCTCGTGGCTGGCAAGGGGGAAATTCTTGAACACAAAGCGAACGGTCTTGCCGTAATGCTTGAGAATGGTGTTTACGGTAAAGGCAGCCTGCTCGCAGTAGGGGCAGGTGAAGTCCGAAAAAGCCACAATGGTCACGGGGCTGTCTGCATCGCCGCGCACAAGTCGGTTTTTCAGGTTCACGGTCTTGGGCACGTCTACATCGGCATTCCATTGGGTGGTAATGGCCTTGCGCTGCGCCTTCTGTGAGCCTTCACGCATGATCAGAAACAGTTCTTCGCTGTTTTCACGCAGTACGTTCATGAGCACTTCGGGGTGCTCCTGCAGAATGGTTTCCAGTTGCTGTTTCAGCTTGGCATCTGATTCTTCTGCCGCGCTGGCGGTTCCGGCGAACAGGCAGAAGGAAATGAGCAGTGCGGCGATCAGGGCCTTGTGGAACATGGAGCCTCCGAATCTTCGGTGGGTGGTGTTGTCAGGCCGGGACTCGGATAAACGCCGATGGCGGCCTGTGGATATGAACGTACACAGTCGATTGTCGCATGTTGCGATGCTTCAGCACACAGGGCCGGTGCGCAAAACATCGTGAGAGGTGTCCTTGTATCGCGAAGGGCTCCGGCTGGCAAGAAGCCCCTATTTACAACCTATAAACGGCAGGGTAGCATCCGCGCATGAAAATCAGGTGCATCATAGTGGACGATGAGCCCCCGGCACGCGACGAGTGGCTCTACATGCTTTCCCGCATGGAAGATGTTGAGGTGGTTGCCACTGCCTCTTCCGCCACGCAGGCGCTTGAGGTCATTTACGAACATGATCCTGATCTGGTGTTTCTGGATATAGAGATGCCGGGCGGCAACGGCTTTACGGTTGTTGAGCAGCTCATGGATATGGAAGACCCGCCCCTTGTCATCTTTGCGACCGCGTTCGACCAGTACGCCATCCGCGCATTTGAAGAGAACGCCATAGACTACATTCTGAAACCGCTCGAAGAACAGCGCGTTCGCAAGGGTCTGGACAAGGTGCGGCAGCGGCTGGCCCGTGAAAATGCACCGGATGCCGCAGAAAAGCCGCATTCGGAGCTGGCACAGCTGCTGGAAAAGATAGGGCAGCGCGATTCGTTCACGCGCATTTCCGTGGAAAGCAGGGGGCGCGTTCTGCTGCTGCAGCCGCAGGACGTGTATTTCTGCCGTGCGGATGACAAAAGGGTGTGGGTGCACACCCGCGACGACCGGTATCTGTGCCACGGCACGGTGAATCTGGGCAAGCTTGAGGAACGGCTCGGGGCGCATGCCTTTTTCCGCGCCAACAGGGCCGATCTGGTGAATCTTGCTAAGGTGCGCGAGTTTGCCCCGTGGTTCAACGGCAAATATACCATTATCGTGGATGATGCCGTGGGCACGGAAATCGTGGTCAACCGCAGCAGAGTCAAGGATTTCAAGGACCGCCTCGGACTGTAGGCGGCCATGACGCGTTTTCTACGCAATATTCGGGTATCAATATGACGACAGAAGTCTTGCTCGGTGTGCTCATCGAGCGTTTCGGGCTCATTGTGGCGGCAGCGTTTCTGCTGCTCTCCTTCCGTCCGCTGGAGCGTTTCGGCGGCAAGCATTCGTCTTCGTTGCAGACTGTCTTCTACATGTCCTTTTTCGGGCTGTTCGGCATTCTCGGCACCTACAGCGGCAACGACATTCATCAGTCCGTGGCTAACCTCCGTGCCATGGCCGTCATTACCGGCGGCCTGTTCGGCGGTCCCGTGGTGGGTGCCGGTGCCGGTCTTATTGCCGGCCTGCACAGAAACCTCATAGACATCGGCGGCTTTTCCGCGGTTCCCTGCGGGCTTGCCACGTTTATCGAAGGGCTTGTGGCGGGCCTTGTGGCGCGCAAGCTGGGCGACGGGCTGGACTGGCGCGCGGCCGGTGCCATAGGCATTCTGGGCGAAACCCTGCATATGGGGCTGGTGTTGCTGCTTTCCCGTCCCTTTGAGGATGCCCTGCATCTGGTCAAGATCATCGGCATGCCCATGGTTGTGGTGAATACGCTGGGCGCCATTCTGTTCGTGCAGATCATCAGCCTGGTATTCAAGGACCGCGAAAAGCGCGATTCCGACATGGCGGAGCAGATTCTCTCCATTGCCAACCAGACGGTTTCGCACCTGCGCGGCGGGCTGAATGCAGCTTCGGCGCGCGAGACGGCCCGCATCATCTATGACCGTATTCCCATCTCTGCCGTATCCATTACCGACGACGTGGCCGTGCTGGCACATATCGGCATCGGAGACGACCATCACACCACCGGCTGTGATATCAGGACGCTTGGCACGCGGCGGGTACTGGAAACGGGCGAACCACTTCTGCTGAACGGGCCGGAAGACATAGGCTGCCATTTCAAGTCCTGCCCGTTGTATTCGGGCATTGTGGTGCCGCTTCGCAAGGGCGAGCGCATCATCGGCACGCTCAAGTTCTACGGCTCAAAGGAAGACCCTCTGGACCGCATACGCTTTGAGCTGGCCAAGGGTCTGGGGAGCCTCTTCTCGACGCAGCTGGAGCTTGAAGACCTGCACCTGCAGACGCGCATGCTGGCCCATGCCGAAATCCGCCGCCTGCAGGCACAGATAAATCCGCATTTCTTGTTCAACTCGCTGAACACCATTGCGGCGTTCTGCCGTACCAACTCGGACAAGGCCCGCGAACTGCTGCTGGACCTTTCGCGCTACATGCGCCGCAATCTTGATTCCAGCCGCGGGTTCATTCCCCTTTCCGATGAACTGGAACAGGTGCAGTCGTACCTTGCCATTGAGCAGGCACGTTTCGGCGACCGCATCCGCGTGCAGATGGATGTGGCACCCGGCTGCGAAAGCTGGCCGGTTCCGCCGCTGCTGATTCAGCCCATTGTGGAAAACGGCGTGAAGCACGGCATTGCCCGTAGAGAAGAAGGGGGGCTGATTCAGCTTTCCATCTCCCGTCAGGGCGACGAGCTGTGTGTGGCCGTGCTGGACAACGGTGTGGGCATGGCTCCCGAACAGGTGGAGCACCTCATCACCCCGCGGACCATGGAGTCCGCATCCGAGGGGATAGGCGTCATGAACTGCCACCAGCGGCTGGCGCAGATGTTCGGGCCGGAATATGGTCTGCACATAGACAGCCTGCCCGGACAGGGCACGCAGGTGCTGTTCCGCATCCCCAGAGCGCCTGTGTTGCAGTAGCTGGTCGGCTATTGTAAGGTATGCTGGTTGTTCTGGCGGCTGTTCTTGAAACGGTCGATTTTTCGGGGGGCGGGGGCTCACTCTGTAACTGTCAGTGTCGGTGGTGCGATGTCGTATATTGAATGGTCCGACGAGCTGAGTGTCGGGTATGCGCAGTTGGATGCGCAGCACAAAGTAATGCTGGAAATCATAAACGAGCTGTTTGATAGCGTCTCCCACGGAGCAGGCTGGGCCGCCATGGCACTTATCGGTGTGAGGTTGATGGAATATTCGCAGGTTCACTTCGATGCGGAAGAGGAGCTGATGCGGGCGTGCGATTTTCCCGGTCTTGCGCTGCACCAGCAGGAACACATTCGCTTTATGGAAAAGATCCGCGATTTCATGGTCGCGGTAGAAGAAGGGCAGTCTACCGGCATGCTGCCCATGGAACTCTTTCATTTTCTGCAATCATGGCTGGCGGAGCACATAATGCGCATGGACAAGGAGTATAGTGTGTATTGCAGGACGCATCAGGGGGCGGCGTAAATGCGGTTTGCCTCATGGAACGTGAACGGCTTCAGGGCGGTGAGCAAGAAGCCTGAATGGGATTGGTTCCGCACCTGCGGGGCCGATGTGGTGGGCCTGCAGGAAACCAAGGCCACGCCCGAGCAGGTGGAAGAAGAGCACAGAAACCCGCAGGGCTTTCACAGCTACTGGTTCGCCTCCGAGGTGAAGAAGGGCTATTCCGGCACGGCGGTGTTTTCCCGCGTCGAGCCGCTGGCCGTAAATTTTGACCTGCCGCATGCCGACTATCGCGGCGAAGGCCGGGTCATCCATCTGGAATTCGAGCGTATCCACTATTTCAATATCTACTTCCCCAACGGGCAGTCCGGTGACGACCGTCTGGAATACAAGCTCGGGTTCTACGACGCCTTTCTCGACCATGCGGAATCGCTGCGCAAGTCAAAGCCCATTGTGGTGTGCGGCGACTTCAACACCGCCCATTATCCCATAGACCTTGCGCGGCCCAAGCAGAACGAAGGCACTTCCGGCTTTCTGCCCATTGAACGGGCATGGATGGATAAGCTCGTGGCCCACGGCTACACGGATACCTTCCGCCTCAAGCATCCCGGCGAAGCCGACATGTATTCGTGGTGGTCGTACCGGCTCAAGGCTCGCGAAAAGAACGTGGGCTGGCGTATTGACTATTTCTTCGTGTCCAACGAGCTGGACGGTGCCGTGCGTGATGCATGGATAGAGATGGACCAGCACGGTTCGGACCACTGCCCCGTGTGGCTTGATCTGGATATCTAGCGGCGCGTTGCGCCGTCAGGGCAGGAATACAAACGAAAACCGCACCGGTTGCCGCTGAGCAGCCGGTGCGGTTTTGCTATGTGAAGGAGGTAGTATCTAATTCGTCGTAGTAAGCGAGGCTTCGGACAGAGCGGTTAGCTCTAGCAGTGGCACATTCCGTTGATATCGCAGCCATGGTGTCCGGCGCGGCGGGCATGCTTGCCAGCGGGCAGGCCGGAGCCGAATGCGTCCAGCGCGGATGCAAAGGCAGGCTGCACGGGGCGGGCGTTGTTGTCATGTGCGTGGTGAAGACCGTTGCCGAATGCGTCCAGCGCGGACGCGAAACTGGGGGAATTCTGAACGTTGTTGTTCATGATTGCATCCTCATCGTCTGAATGTTGAAAGACCGTTTGCATGGGTTGCCATGCGAGCCTGTAACCGTTTCAGCGAGGAGCGCGGAGCGTTGAGCGGAGGACTTCTTCAGATGGTTGCCTGAAGGTTTCCCGCAGGGATGATTCCATCCCCTGATGAACCGTTGTCGCTCTGGTTCTTCGTCGTTGAATATAATTTGAGCACTCAAACAGGATTTGTAAAGGGGGTAGCGTGAAAATATTTTTCGGAGCAGGTGCGGACGGGGGATGAGGCTTGCTATGGACCAGAATGTGGACTAAATTATGGTCAAAGAGTGAGGTTGTCATGAAACTCAGCGAATCCGTAAAGCCCGTGAGCTATGTGAAAGCGCATGCCTCGGAGATTATCCGCAAAGTCAGCGAAGAGCAGGCCGCACCTGTCGTGATAACGCAGAATGGCGAAGCCAAGGCCGTGCTCATGGGTATTCAGGAATATGAGCAGATGCAGGAAAGCCTTGCCATGCTCAAGCTTGTCGCCATGAGCGCCAAGGATATCGAAGAAGGGCGGACAGTCTCCGTGGACGATGCCTTTGCCGCTGCACGGGGGCGTCTTGGCAAGCGGGGGCGTAAGTGAAGCGTTATGCTCTTGAGATCACGGTCCATGCGCAGGACGATTTGGGAGACATTGGCGAGTATATAGAATCGCGCGATGGTGAAGAGCAGGCTCATGCAGTGCTTGATAGCCTGCTTGAGGCTGTTCACTCGCTGCAATCTCTGCCGGAGCGGGGGAATCATCCTCCGGAAATGAAGCGCCTTGGGCTCACCGGAGTGCGGGAGCTGCACGTCATGTCTTACCGGGTGCTGTATCAGATAGCCGCCGGCACCGTATATGTCGTCGCGTTTATCAGTGCCAGAAGGGATGTGCAGGCACAGTTGTCCGAGCGGCTGCTGCGGTGAAAACAAAACGGGCAGGTTAATGACAAACCCTCGTTTTCAGTAAAACTGTATTCCCGTTAAGCCGGAACCGAGGTTCGAAAACGGATTTTCATCGCTTATACGAGGTGCAGGAACGTTAGGTTCCTGCCCGGCGGAGCCAAAAAATACCAGAAATGACTTTGTCAGCAGTCTGAATAAAACGGGCAGGTTCACACCTGCCCGTTTGCATTTCATCTTATCTAGCCTTACGGCTCCGCCGCTAATACTCCAGCGGCAACTCGTCCAGCTCGGCCTTGCTGAACACGGGGCCGTCCTTGCAGACGTATTGATGGCCGACATTGCAGCGGCCGCAGATGCCTATGCCGCACTTCATGCGGTTTTCCAGCGACAAAAAAATCTGGTCGCTCTTCCAGCCGCACTTATCCAGCACGGGCTGGGTGAATTTGATCATCACGGGCGGGCCGCAGACAAGGGCTATGGCGTTGTCCGGCTTGGGGGCCAGACGTTCCACCACGGCGGGTACGAAGCCGGTAAGCCCGCTCCAGCCGGGAAACTCGCGGTCCACGGTAACGTGACACCGCACGCCGCCCGTTTTCTGCCACGCTTCCATCTCTTCACGATACAGCAGCATGCCGGGGGTGCGGGCACCGTAGATGAAGTCTATCTCACCGAAGCGGGAACGGTTTTTGGGGTCCTGCAGCCACACCATGGTGGAGCGCAACGTGGTCACAGCATAGCCGCCCGCGATGATGACAAGGTTCTTGCCCTCGTTCTGATCAAGCGGATACCAGTTGCCCATGGGGCCGCGCACGCCCATCACGTCGCCTGTCTGCATGTCGTGCAGCCGCGAGGTCACACTGCCTGCACGGAATACCGTAAAAAGGAGCTTGTTGCCCTCTGTGGGGCTCGAAGCGATGCCGATGGGACTCTCACCCAACCCTGGGATGGAAAGCTCCGCAAACTGGCCGGGATGGTATGCAAAGGCTTTGGCGTCCTTTTCATGCAGAAACTCTAACTCGAAGGTCCGCAGGCTCTTGTCCTCGGTTTCCACGCGCACATCCGAGATGCGCACGGGATAGGGCAGATAGGGATTCAGCATGGCTATACCTCCTGCCCTTCGGTTGCGGTGTCCGGAGCATTCATGGCGTTGATCACGTCGCGGATGTCGATGTTCACGGGGCACAGGCGCACGCAGCGCCCACAGCCCACGCAGCCAACCTCGCCGTCACGTTTCATGGGGATGTACTTGTACTTATGCATGAAACGCTGGCGCACGCGGGCAATCTTCTTGCCTCTGGGGTTGTGGCCGGAGGTGTGCAGGGTGAACAGCGGGGCCATGCAGAAATCCCAGTTACGCACACGGCGTCCGTTGCCGCCGCTGGCGGGCACTTCGTCCTGAATGTCAAAGCAGTGGCAGGTGGGACAGACAAAGGTGCAGGTGCCGCAGTTTATGCAGGTTTCGCACACCCGTTCCCAATAGGGCAGGTTGTACAGCTCCATCAGGCTGCGCTGTTCCACGTGCTGTGTGTCTATGGTCTTTTTCATGGCTGCTTCTGCCTGCTGCCGCTTGGTCTGGGCGGCCTTCACATCGGCTGCAGAGGCATCGGGCAGGGAGGCGGCAATGGCCTTGCCGCGTTCGGTAAGCGGCTTGAGAAGCAGCTGCACGCCAAGGTCCACCATCAGGATATCCAGTCCGACCTCATGGTGCGGGCCGCAGTTGGCTTCCAGACAGAAACAGCTGGGGCAGGGCGAATTGCAGGCAAGGCCGATCATGACCGTGCGCTCGCGCTTGTCGCGCCAGTACACATCGTTGGTCTGCTCGTCCTGACAGAAGATCATGTCCATGAAGGAAAGGCCCTTGCCGTCGCAGGGGCGCACGTTCAGCAGCACACGCTGTTCCGTATCCTGCTCCACGGGCTTGAGCACCATGGCGTCTTTGCCCTCGGCCTTGAAGCGCATCATGCATTCGCTCTGCGGAAACACGAAGTCCTTGGGCGACATGTCCGTGTTGACGAACTCGAAGGTGGGCGTCTCATCCGCCTCAAGCACCTTCCAGACCATCTTGTTGGGTACCTTCTTGTCCCGCTTGGGGGCATAGACCGTATAGTCCTTGCGCAGCGCCTCTATGAATTCCGCGAGGCTGTCCTTGCTCAATATCTTGTGTTGCACGGCGGCCTCCTACTTGAAGTGGTCTTCCGGATCGTCCGGCCTGTAGGTGGAAAGGGGCGGCTTGGTTTCGCAGTCCATGCCCGGTTCGTGGTTCCATTTGGCCCGCACGTCCTTTTCCAGCATGCTGGTCAGGCGGCGCATCTTGATGCCTTGCGGACAGGCCGATTCGCATGCGCCGCAGTCGGTGCAGCGTCCGGCACAGTGGAAGGCGCGCAGAATGTGGAAGGTCTGCACGTCGGCGGGGTCCTGCGTCTTGCCGCACCACTGGGGATTGGATTCGTCCACGAAACAGGTGGTGCAGTAGCACAGCGGGCACACATCGCGGCAGGCATAGCAGCGTATGCAGTCTTCGAAGTTCTTTGTGAACTCCTCCCACCGGCGGTCGGTTTCAAAACGCGCCCACGGGGTCGCCACGGCGTTTATGTCGCCGCCTGCGGTTTCGGAAACAGGCTCCGTAACCACTTCGTCGGCACCCACGGGATTGCGGTGCATGCAGGTGTAACAGTTGTCACGCTTCACGTCGCGGCGCTTGATGACTTCCACAAAGCATTCGCGCACGGCATTGCAGCCGGAGACGGTGATCTCGCCCAGATCCTCTTCAGGATCGTTCTTCAGCAGCTCGATGTTGCGGCCCATGAGCTTGGCTTCGACCTTGCGCTGGTCGAGCATGCCGATGCAGGGCACACCGATGATGTAGAGGTTGTCGCGGTCGATGCGCTTTTCGTGCACCAGCCCGTTCAGGTTGCGGGAAACGCAGCCCTGCGCCACCACGGCCACGCGGTCCTTGCGGCCGGAGGCGATGGTGGCAAGGTTGCCGCCGCAGAAGCTGCTCCATATGAGCTTGTCGCAGTCTTCGGGCGTGTAGGCGATGAAGGGCTGGGCGCGCAGGGGAATGGTTCCCTGCATGTAACCGATGACCGCATCCACCTTGCCGGCTTCAAGAAGCCTGCGTGCGGCGGCGCGGATTGCTTCGGTGCGGGTCTTCATCATGGTCAGCTCCTCCTGCCTGCCGCTGCGTCGAGCGCCTCGAGGTCTTCGTAACACTCGTTCATGTAGTTGCAGGTGGGCACGGGCGGTATGCAGTCGTTGCACAGGTCCTTGACCAGCTTGGTATTGGGGCCGAGCTTGCGCACGGATTCCACCACGGTGATGGCCATCTGCTGGAATTTTTCCGCTTCGGCGGATGATATCCACGAAAAGTGGATGCGGTCTTTTTCGATGCCGATGTATTCCAGCATGTCCTTGAACAGCTCAAGCCTGCGGCGGGAATGGTAGTTGCCGGTGCCGTAATGGCAGTCGCCGGGATGGCAGCCGGAAACCCAGATGCCGTCCGCGCCCTGACGCAGGGCATGGAGAATGAACTTGGGACTCATGCGGCCCGTGCAGGGAATGCGCACGGCGCGGAAGCTTGCGGGATATTCCATGCGGCTCACCCCGGCGAGGTCGGCAGCACCGTAAGAGCACCAGTGGCAGAAAAAGGCCACAATGCGGGGTTCGTACAGTTCCAATTCTTTCATGCAAACTCTCCTTGCGTCAGCCCGTGGCTAACCGAGCATGGCGGAAACCTGTGCCATGATGTCGCTGGTGGTGAATCCGCGAAGGTCCGGCGCACCGGAGCGGCAGGCGGCGACACACAGGCCGCAGCCCTTGCAGAGGGCCTCGTTCACTTCGGCAAAGCCGTTGTTGTCGGGGCTTATGGCGTTGTACGGACATACATTCCAGCACACGGCACAGCCCACGCACTTGGTCTTGTTTATGGTGGCCACGGTGCCTGCCAGCGTCATTTCCGTGCGGCTGAGCACGGTGGAAACGCGGGAAACGGCAGCACGCGCCTGCGTGACGGATTCTTCAAGAGGCTTGGGATAGTGGCCGAGACCGGCCATGAACACGCCGTCGGTAACAAAGTCCACGGGGCGCAGTTTGGAATGCGCTTCCACATACCAGCCCTCGTCGCTGAGGGTGGCCTTGAGCATCTGGGCAAGGTCGTTCACGTCCGGGGCGACAATGGCCGAGGCAAGGCCCAGCATGTCGGCTTCCACGGTCAGCTCTTCCTGCAGCACGTGGTCCTTGAAGGTGACGTTGATTACGCCGTCGATGACGGCAACTCTGGGGCGTGCCTCAAGGCTGAAGCGTGAGAAGATGACGCCAGCCTCGCGTGCTTCCTTGTACAGCAGCTCGCGCTGCCCGTAGGTGCGCATGTCGCGGTAGAGCACGGTTACGCGGGCATCGGGGTTGGTGCGCTTGACGTGCAGGGCGCTTTCCACGGTGTGCGTGCAGCACACGCGGGAACAGTAGGGGCGTTCCGGCTCGCGGGAACCCACACACTGGATGAACACCACGCTCTGCATGTTCTCCGGCTTGATGGAGCCGTCCATGAATCCGGCGTCTATCTGCTGGTGCGTCATGATCATGGGATGCGTGCCGAACCCGTAGCGGCCTTCCGGCTTGAGCCCTGTGCCTCCGGTGGCAAGCACCACGGCACCGTGCCGTATTTCCTGCTCCGCGCCGTTTTCCTTCAGGCGGGTGACAAAGTTGCCCACAAAGCCGTCCACATCCGCAATGGCGGTCTGCGTATGCAGGGAAATGAGCTTGTGCGCGCGCACCTTTTTTTCCAGTTCGGCAAGGTAGGGGGCAACTGCAAAGCGGCCCTGTGCCACCCGCAGCTTGCGGGCGTTGCCGCCGAGATCCGCTTCCTTTTCCACCAGGTGCACTTCAAAGCCCTGTTCGGCTATGCCCAGTGCGGCTGTCATGCCGGAGACACCGCCGCCCACCACAAGGGCGGAGGGGGTGACACCCAACGTCACTTCCTTGAGCGGGGCAAGGTGGCGGGCGCTGGCAACGGCCATGCGTACCTGATCCTTGGCCTTGCGGGTTGCTCCTGCGGGATCGTTGGCGTGTACCCATGACCCATGGTTGCGGATGTTGGCCATGGCAAAGAGGTATTTGTTCAGGCCCGCTGCTTCCAGTGTTTCGCGGAACAGCGGTTCGTGCGTGCGGGGGGTGCAGGCCGCAACCACAACGCGGTTGAGCCTGTGCTTGCGGATGACTTCCGCAATGGCAACCTGCGTATCCTGCGAGCAGGAGAACATGTTGTTCTCCACATGGACCACGCTGGGCAGGGCGCGGGCGTAGTCGGCAACCGCGTGCACGTCTATGACGCTGGAGATGTTGATGCCGCAGGCACAGACAAACACGCCTATGCGCGGTGTTTCGCCGAACACGTTGATGGCTTCGGGAACCTGCCGTTCAACCGTGCGGGTGCCGCGTGCCGTTGCCAGCGATGCCGTGGCGGCACTGGCGGCGGCGCTGGCTTCCATCACCGAGCGGGGAATATCCTTGGGTTCCTGAAAACCGCCGCACACATATACACCCTTGCGCGAGGTGTGCACGGGGTCGAAGGGATCGGTTTCCGCAAAGTTCCATCTGTCCAGATCAATGGCAAAGGTCTCGGCAAGGTGTTTGGCTTCCGCAGGCGCTTCAAGCCCCACGGAGAGCACGACCATGTCGAATACTTCCGAGTGCAGGTCGCCCGCTTCGCCCACGTAGTCCACCCGCACGCCCTTGTTACCCTCGCCGGGCAGGAAGGAGTGGGGGCGGGCACGCAGAATGCGCACGCCCTTGTGCATGGCCTGATTGTAATACTGCTCAAAGCTCTTGTTGTGGGCGCGCACATCCATGAAGAAGATGGCCTGATCGTGGCCTTCGCCATGGGCGTGGTCTGCCGTGACCAGCGCCTGCTTGAGCGCGTACATGCAGCACACGTTGGAACAGTAATCGTTGTCACACTTGTTGTTGCCGCGCGAGCCCACGCACTGCAGCCATGCAATGCGCCTGGGTTCCGTGCTGTCAGAGGGACGCAGCACATGGCCCTGACATGGGCCGGAGGCGGAAAGGAGGCGTTCGTATTCCAGACTGGTGATAACGTCGGGTATGCGGGAGTACGCGTAGCTGTCAAAGGCCGACGGATCAAAGGTCTTGATGCCGGGGGCAAGCACCACGGAACCCACGTTCACGCTGAATTCGCGGGGCTTGTCATTGAAATTTACCGCATCGGCGGGACAGACCTTGGCACAGGCGCCGCATTTGCCCTTTTGCAGGTAGATGCAGCTTTCTTCGTCGATGGCGTATTTCAGGGGAACGGTCTGGTCGTAGAGGATGTGGACGGATTTGCGTGTGTCCAGACCGGCGTTGAAGGAGTTGGAAATCTTCTTGGGGCATTTTCTGGAGCATTCGCCACAGGCTATGCACTTCTCCGGATCAATGTATCGCGGAGCCTGCCGCAGGTGCACCGTGAAGTTGCCTTCATCACCTTCCACTTTCCGCACCTCGGTGAGGGGCAGAAGTTCTATGTTCAAGTGCCGACCGCACTCTACCAGCTTGGGTGAGAGTATTCAGAGTGCGCAGTCGTTTGTGGGATAGGTTTTGGCCAGTTGGGCCATTACCCCGCCGATGCCGGATTTGTTTTCTACAAGATAGACTTTGAATCCCGAATTGGCGAGGTCAATGGCGGATTGCATTCCTGCAATACCGCCACCAACCACCATGACGGCACCCTGGGAGGGGCCGGAAGAACCGGGAGGGGCATCAGACAGGCTCGACTTGGTCGCTGCGTTCATAGCTTCCTCACTGGTGAAACTTCCGCCGTTATCCTGACGGCAGAACGTTATTCGTCATCAATGTTGCACATACCGCAATCGCACAGATCCTCTCCGAGGTATTCGCGTTCGTTTTCGCCGAGCATACCCAGCGAAAGGGCTATGAGGGTCCACAGGTGCACCACATGATACCCGCCGCCGTAGAATTCGGACAGGTCGTGTATCTGCGAGTGGCAGTTGTGGCAGGGGGCGATTACATACGGAGCCCCGGTGTTCTTGATCTGTTCATCCTTGCGCTTGCCGTAGTAGCGGCGCGCGTCGGGGAAGCCGGACTGAAGGAAGCCGCCACCGCCGCCGCAGCAGTAGTTGTTGGACTTGTTGGGCCACATGTCGATGAAGTTCTCTTCACCCACCACGGCCTTCACCACATACCGCAAATCATCCGCAACAGGATCGCCGAACGACTTGCGGACAAGCTGACAGGGGTCCTGCACGGTGAATTTTATGCCGTCCTTGTTCCAGTCGGAATTCACGGGCAGTTTGCCTTCGCGAACCCACTTGGCGTAAAGACGGATGATGGATTCTATCTGAACGTCGGTCTTGATGTTGAATTTCTGCAGTCCGAACCGGACTGCGTAAAGTTCGTGTCCTCACTCCGTGTTCAGCCAATATTTGCAGCCGAGGTCCTCCACCGCCTTGATTTTGGTGCGGACAATCTGCTCCCACTTTTCATCGTCTGCGGCAAAGAGACAGTAGTTTTCAGCCGCCCATCCCACTGAACCGTAGGTCCAGTCGCATCCGGCCTTGTTCAGAATCTTCCAGAGCGGCACCATTTCATCTGGTTCGGTCACCGGCTCGCGGGAGTTCTGGTTCAGGAAATACTCCGCTCCCTGCTTGTCCATGGGAGCCTCAAGTTCTTCCTGTCCGGGCTGGGATTCGCGCACTTCCTCCACCATGTCTTCCACCACGAAGCGGAAATCTTCCGAGCTTGCGCCCATGGCACTGAAGCCGTCTGTCTTCAGGGCCTGATGGCAGGAATTGACAATGCCGCGGGGCTTCTTGTCATCAGGCCAGCTTTTGCGTGCCTGATACACGAGCTGGGGAATATTGATGCGCATGGGGCACACATGCACGCAGCGCGTACACATGGTGCACATCCAGACCCACGGGGTGGTTGTCAGTTCCTCGTCCATTCCCAGCGCAGCCATGCGCAGGAACTTGCGGGGGTCCATACCTTCCAGCCCGGTGGCGGGGCATCCCGCGGAACAGGCGCCACAGGTGAGGCACAGATTAAGGTTTCCGCCTTCGGGCAACAGTTCCGCTACCTTATCCTTGAAGGTTGAGCCGGACTGCCGGGGCAGTTTCTTGGGCTCGTGTGCGGGGGTGTCGGGCATAATTCGCTTCTCCGGAGCGGCACGTCTGCCGCTTTGTCATGAATAACTGAATGATAATGCAGAAAGGGTTTCAGAATACGCTATTTCCCGCAAAATGGAAAGCCATCACAAAACAGCATGCAACAGCCTGTGCGGAGCGGGGAGGATAATAACCGTCCTGCATCCATACCGCCCGCCCGTTGGGCAGCGGGCGGGCGGTGGGATACAGGCCGAAAGGCCTTAGGGACAGGTCGCGCTATTCCGCAATACCTAAACGGCGGGCTATCTCCTTGGCAGCGCGGCGGCCCGCGCCCATGGCAAGGATGACCGTTGCCGCACCGGTGACAATGTCACCGCCGGCATAGGCATTGGGAATGGAGGTTTCGCCGGTGGCTTCGTCCACCTCTATGTAGCCCCACTTGTTGAGCTTCAGGTCGGGCTCGTTTTCCAGCAGCACCGGGTTGGGGTTGGTGCCCACGGCAATGACGGCGAGATCGGTTTCCAGCTCGTAGGTGTCGCCCTCAACGGGCTTGGGGGAACGACGGCCTGATGCGTCCGGTTCTCCGAGTTCCATGCGCTGGAGCAGCACCGACGTAAGGTTGCCCTTTTCGTCGCCACGGAACTCGATGGGGTTTGCCAGACACTCGAGATGGATGCCTTCTTCCACGGCGTGTTCGATCTCTTCATGACGCGCGGGCATGGCGTCCGCGGTGCGGCGGTAGACGATGTGAACGGATTCAGCGCCAAGACGCTGCGCGGTGCGCGCTGCGTCCATGGCCACGTTGCCGCCACCGTATACGGTGACCTTGCGACCTCGTATGATCGGGGTGTCGTAGGCAGGGAACTCGTATGCACGGCCGAGGTTCACACGGGTGAGGTATTCGTTGGCAGAGAACACACCGATGAAGTTCTCGCCGGGAATGCGCAGGAACTTGGGCAGACCTGCGCCCACGCCGATGAATACGGCCTTGTAGCCCTGATCGAACAGATCCTTGATGTTGAAGGTTTTGCCGCCCACATAGTTGGTGACAAACTCCACTTCAAGTTCCTTCAGGGCGCCGACTTCCTTGGCCACTATCTTTTCTTTGGGCAGGCGGAATTCCGGAATTCCGTATACCAGAACTCCGCCCACCTCATGCAGTGCCTCGAAAACGGTCACCTTGCAGCCGCGGGAGGCAAGATAGCCTGCCACAGTAAGGCTGGAGGGACCGGAGCCGATACAGGCGACCTTTTTGTCCTGGTCGATGTACGGGCATTCGGGTTTGGCGGTGATAAGGTCGCACGCGTCCATGTGCATGTACTCGTCCGCGACAAAGCGTTCGAGACGGCCGATGGCTACGGGCTGCTCCTTGGCGTTGAGAATGCACGCACCCTCGCACTGTATCTCCTGCGGACAGACGCGTCCGCACACGGCGGGCAGGCTGTTGGTGGACTTGATGACCGCATAGGCCTTTTCCACGTCACCCTTGGCCAGGTGGGAGATAAAGTCGGGAATGGGCACCTCGACAGGGCAGCCCTTCACACACTTGGGCTTTTTGCACTGAAGGCAGCGCTTGGCCTCTTCCATTGCCATTTCCCTGGTGTAGCCCAGCGCAACTTCTTCAAAGTTGTTCCTGCGCACATCCGGCGGCTGGTTGGGCATGGGAACGCGGGCGGCAATTTCCTTCTTACTTTTTGTCATTGCACTTACACCTGCAGTGATGGTCAAAGGATTGCTTTTCCATGGACGAGAATGCCGCCAGTCTCTGCCGAAGCTCCATGAAGTCCACCTGGTGGCCGTCGAATTCGGGGCCGTCCACGCAGGCAAACTTGGTTTTTCCGCCTACGGTCACGCGGCAGGCGCCGCACATGCCCACACCATCCACCATGATGGAGTTGAGGCTGACCGTGGTGGGAACACCGAACGGTTCCGTGGTCTTGGAGACGGCTGCCATCATAGGCACGGGGCCTACGGCAACCACTTCGATCACGGACTTGTCCTTTTCAAGACGTTCCTTCAGCAGCTCCGTCACAAGGCCCTTATGGCCGTAGCTGCCGTCGTCGGTCGAGATGAGCACTTCGGGACAGAAGCTCTTCAATTCCTTTTCAAAGAGCAGCAGGTCCTTGTTGCGTGCACCGATAACGGCCACAACGTGGTTGCCTGCCTCGTGATGCCCCTTGGCGATGTGATGCATGGCCGCAATGCCGGTGCCGCCGCCAACACAGATCACGGTTCCGCCCTTGTGGATGTGGGTTGCTTTGCCCAGCGGTCCGCACAGGTCGAGAATGTCGTCGCCTTCGTTCAGTTCTTCCAGCAGAGCGGTGCTCTTGCCGAGAACAAGATAGACGATGGTGATGGTTCCTTTTTCAGGGTCCGTGTCCGCAATGGTCAGCGGAATCCGTTCACCCTTGTCGCAAACGCGAAGGATGACGAAGTTCCCCGGTTTCGCCTTGGCGGCGATATGCGGTGCATCAATGACCAGCTTGCTGGTCTGCCCGGGAATCAGCTGCTCTTTCTTGAGAATTGTGTTCGCCATGAGAGTATCCTGTTCAAGTTCGCAATCTGACGCCTAGCGGAGTTCCTAGAAGGGCCAGATCATGGGGATTAATACAACACACATGATAAAGGTTATGATCTGCAAAGGCCAGCCTGCCTTCACATAGTGCATGAAGTTATAATTACCGGGCCCGAGCACGATGGTGTTGGGCGGGGTAGCAACCGGGGTAAGGAAACATGCCGAGGCCGACATTGCAATACCCATGGCGAGCGGAAGCGGGCTGATGCCACTCTGCACGGCGATCGGAATTGCCAGCGGAGCCATGAGTGCAGCGGTTGCGGTGTTGGACATGAAGTTGGTGATGATGGCCGTCAGGGCGCAGCACACGGCCAGCAGCGCATACGGATCGGAGACGTGGCTTACCACGTTCTTTGCGATCAGGGAAGCAGCACCGGACTTGTCCATGGCGGTGCTCATGGAGAGCATGCCCGCGAACAGGAAGATGGTGGTCCAGTCGATGGCCTTGAAGGCTTCACGCATGGTCATACAGCCGGTGATGACCACAAGGCAGGCGCCCAGCATGGCGGCCGTAACCAGCGGCAGGAACTCGGAAGCCATGGCAGCCACAACGAAGATGAAGATGCCAAGGGCCCACCACATCTTTTCAGGACGCTGCACCTTGGGAGCAGCCTGCTCATCAAGGGTGCATTCTGCCTGCGTGTTGGGCAGCATTTTGCTGCCGATGGTGGCGTAGAAGATAATGCCAACGATCAGCAGGGGAACACCGAAGAGGCCGAACTCAAAGAAGCCGAAGGGCTGGATGCCCGCAGGGCCCATCTTCTGCAGCATGGAGTTGATGATGCCGTTGGGCGGGGTGCCGACCAGCGTGATCGTGCCGCCCAGCGACGAGGCAAAGGCCACGGGCATGAGAATCTTGCTGGGGCGTATGCCTGCGGAGGCACACATGCCTATGATCATGGGAATGGCCACAACGGTGGTACCGGTGTTGGACAGGAAGGCGGAAAGGATGCCGATAACGGCAACGGAAAGCACCAGCAGCCTTTTTTCGCTGCCACCGGCCATTTTGACGGTGGCCTTGCCCACCTTGTCGGCAAAGCCGGTGACAAAGGTGGCTTCACCCACGATGAACATGGCCATGAAGATGATTACCCAGACGTTACCGAAGTTCGAAAACGCGGCCTTGGCATCCACGATCTTGAAGATGCTGAGGGCAATGGGAACCAGCATGGCGGTAACGGGCAGCGGAACAATCTCGGTAAAGAAAAGCACTGCGGCAACAGCAAGAATACCGAGGGTAAGATAGGCTTTGGTAGGATCAGGCGGAGCGTCTGCAGCAAAGCACACTCCGGCAACAACAAGCACCAGCATGAGAGCCAGACCGAGAATCGGAATCAATCGTTTCATGTGTTGTATCCTCACTTAACACGTTAAACACGTTGATCGGTCACAGGCCAGCGGGGGGTGACGGTCCCTCACGGACGACAGGTTGCAGGGGGTTGAGGGGGTATGCGCCCGCCGGTGGCAAACCGGCGGGCGCGGGACTCGTTTGACTAGAACTCGAAGCCGTAGCTCTTCACGAAGGTATTGATACGCTTGCGGGACGCGGCAACACGTTCCTTCAGCGCCTTGGTGTAGGCATCAAGGTCGGCAATGGGGGCGCGGGCAACTCCGCTGTCCATGGCGGCCTTGGCAACTGCGGGCACTTCCCATTCGAGGATACGGGTATCCAGCGGCTTGGGAATCACGTAGTCCACACCAAACTTCAGTTCCTTCACGCCGTAGGCGTCGCAGATTTCGCTGGGTACGGGTTCCTTGGCGAGAGCGGCGAGGGATCTGGCAGCGGCAACTTTCATTTCCTCGTTGATCTCGGTGGCCTGTACGTCCAGTGCTCCGCGGAAGATGTACGGGAAGCCGGAAACGTTGTTCACCTGGTTGGGGAAGTCGGAGCGCCCGGTACCCATGATGCAGTTGGGGCTGGCTTCCTTGGCGAGGGGATACGGAATTTCCGGGTCGGGGTTGGCCATGGCGTAGATGATCGGGTCCTTGGCCATGGACTGCACCATTTCCTTGTTCAGCAGGTCCTTCACGGAAAGACCGAGGAAGCAGTCTGCGCCCTTGAGACAATCGGCGAGGGTGCCGTGGTCCTTGTCCTGCGCGAAGGCTTCCTTGTACTTGTTCATGCCGCCGCGTCCCTTGTGGATGAGACCGCGGGAGTCGAACATGAAGATGTTCTTCCGGTCCACGCCGAGCTGAACGTAGAAATTGGCGCATGCAATGCCGGCTGCGCCGGCGCCTACAACGACAACCTTCAGATCTTCGATCTTGCGGTTGGTGATCTCGCAGGCGTTGATCAGGCCCGCACCGGAGATGACAGCGGTTCCGTGCTGGTCATCGTGGAATACGGGAATGTTCATTTCACGCTTGAGAGTTTCTTCAATGTAGAAGCATTCGGGAGCCTTGATGTCTTCGAGGTTGATGCCGCCGAAGGTGGGCTCCATGGCCTTGACGATGTCGATGAGCTGATCGGCGCTCTTCACGTCAAGGTTGATGTCGAATACGTCGATGTCGCAGAAGGTCTTGAACAGAATGCCCTTGCCTTCCATGACCGGCTTGCCGGCACGGGGGCCGATGTTGCCGAGGCCGAGCACTGCGGTACCGTCGGAAACAACGCCGACAAGGTTGGCGCGGCCGGTATACACGTCTACCAGCGAGGGGTCGGCGTGAATGGCCATGCAGGCTTCCGCCACGCCCGGAGAGTAGGCGACGGAAAGATCCTTCTGGGTGTTGCAGGGCTTGATCGGAACGACTTCCACCTTACCGCGGCGGGGCAGTTCGTGATAGTCGAGCGCCTCTTGCTTGGTATACAGGGCCATATGATTCTCCTCTGTGTGACGGATTCCCTTCTACAGATCGTAGTTGGGCTTAGCGTATTGCTCGTTGCCGTGGGCGTCGTTCACCACCAGCAACGGAAAGTCCTTTACAGTCAGTTTGCGCACGGCTTCCGGCCCGAGTTCATCGTAGGCGATCACTTCTGCCGCCGTGATACACTGCGAGAGCAGGGCTCCCGCACCGCCGGTGGCACCGAAGTATACGCCTACATGCTTCTGCAGGGCCTCGCGGACTGCCGCGCTGCGCTTGCCTTTGCCGATGCTTGCCTTCACGCCGAGGCCGTGCAGGCGGGGAGCATAGGAATCCATGCGGTAGCTGGTCGTGGGACCGGCGGAACCGATGGGTCTGCCTTCGGGAGCCGGGCTCGGACCCACATAGTAGATCACGGCGCCCTGCAGCTCGAAGGGAAGCTTCTCGTTTTTGTCCAGCTGGTCGCACAGGCGCTTGTGGGCCGCGTCGCGGGCGGTGTAGATGGTGCCCGAGAGCTTAACCACGTCACCGGCCTTGAGCTTGAGCAGGTCTTCGTCGCGCAGGGGGGTGTTCAGGTTGTAAGTAGCCATTACAGAACAACCTCCTTGATGCGGGAAGAATGGCACTGCACGTTCACGGCCAGCGGCAGGCTGGCAATGTGGCAGGGGCGCATCTCGATCTTCACGTCCAGGCTGGTGGTCTTGCCGCCGAGGCCCATGGGGCCGATGCCCAGTTCGTTGATGGCATCGAGCAGTTCCTGCTCCATGGCGGCGATTTCCGGATCGGGATTGCGCACGCCCACGGGGCGGAACAGTGCCTTTTTGGCCAGTGCGGGGGCAAGGTCGAAGGTGCCGCCAATGCCCACACCCACGATGGTGGGCGGGCAGGGGTTGGGACCGGCTTCAGCCATGCGGCGCACCACGAATTCCTTGATGCCGGCCCACCCCTGTGCAGGAGTGAGCATGGTGCAGCGGGACATGTTTTCAGAACCGCCGCCCTTGGCCATGTGCTTTATCTTCAGCTTGTCGCCGGGCACGATATCCACGTGCACCACGGCGGGGCTGTTATCGCCGGTGTTCTTGCGGGTCAGGGGATGGCAGAGCGACTTGCGCAGCAGGCCCTTCTGATACCCTTCCACCATGGCACCGTTGATGATCTCCACTATGTTGCCCTCCACGTGCACCTCGTCGCCGAGCTCCACGAAGAACACGCCCACGCCGGTATCCTGACAGAGCGGCAGCCCCGTCTTGGCGGCAAGGTCCGCGTTTTCGAGCAGCTGGCCCAGAATCTCGCGTGCGGATTCGGATGTCTCCGCGTCCAGCGAGGTCTTCAGAGCCGTGTGCACATCTTCAGGCAGGTAGCGCGCGGCGGACATGACGATGCCGACCACGGCTTCGTGTATGTCCTGCGCCTTAATGCTTTTCATGACAGCAACCCTTGTGCTTCAGTTTGTCCAGAATACCCTTGGGCAGAATGCCCTTTACGGAATTGAGGGCGAGCATGCGGCGCATGATGCCCAGCTGGTCCTGCAGCGGAATCTTCTTGGGGCATACGTCTTCGCAACCCAGAAGGCCCATGCAGCCGAACACGCCCTGATCGTTGCCGATGACGTCGTAGTAGTCGTCTTCGGAGCGTTCGTCGCGGGGGTCAATGTAGAAACGGGCCACGCGGTTGATGGTGGCTGCGCCGAGGAAGTCTTCACGCATACGGGCGGTGCCGCATGCTGCGATACAGCAGCCGCATTCCACGCAGCGGTCAAGTTCGAATATCTGTTCGGCAAGGGCGTTTTCCATGCGGGCTTCTTCGGCCTTGGAGTCGAAGGCGGTGTCGTCGGAATGCACCCATGCTTCGATCTTTTTGCCCACTTCACGGAACCAGGTGCCCGTGTCTACGGAGAGGTCGCCGATGAGCTTGAACACCGGCAGGGGGTGCAGCACGATGTGTTCGGGCAGGTCGCGGGTCTGGGTGTGGCATGCAAGGCCGGGGCGGCCGTTGATGACCATGCCGCAGGAACCGCAGATGCCTGCGCGGCAGCAGAAGTCGAACTGCAGGCTGGGGTCCTGTTCCTCGCGGATGATGTTCAGGGCGATGAACAGCGTCATGGAGTCGTATTCGTTCACGTAGAACGACTGCATGTGAGGCACGGAATCAGGGTCCAGCGGATTGTAGCGGAATACTTCGATATGGAGTCTGCGAGACATGTTGACCTCCCCTTACTTCTTCTTCTCGGATTTGGCGGGCTTGGCCGCAGGAGCCTCAGTGGGCGCATTCTTGCCGGGCACCACGAACTTTTCCGCAGGCAGATCGGCAGTGATGATCTTGCCGCCGCCATAGCCGCGGTCGCCGGGAGGCAGTTCGTAGTAGGGCGATGCCTCTTCGTACTTCAGAACGGGCAGGGTCTCGCCGTCCTTCCAGTACGCGAGGGTGCGGTTCAGCCAGTCACGGTCGTTACGTTCGGGGAAGTCTTCGCGGGTATGAGCGCCGCGCGATTCGGTACGCTGCAGTGCGCCGTAGGCGGTGCACAGGGCCAGCTTGAGCATGCCGGGAACGCGCAGTGCCATGGACATTTCGGGGGTAAAGCCCTTGGTGGGAGCCTGCAGCCCGATGTTCATGGAGCGCTCGTACAGGGCCTGCAGCTTTTCCACACCGGCCTGAAGGTCCTTGGCGTTACGGAAAATGCCCACGTGCTCCATCATCACGTCCTGCATCTCGTTGCGCAGCTGGAAGCAGCTTTCGCGGCCCTTGGCGCTGGTGGTGATGTTCTTGATGCGCTCGGCCACGAGGTTGTGGGCGTCGCGGATGGCGGAGGACTTGAAGTCCACATCGTAGCCCTGCAGGAACTGGGCAACCTGCTTGCCGATGTAGGAACCGGCAACAACGGTTTCCGCAAGGGAGTTGCCGCCCAGACGGTTGAAGCCGTGCATGTCCCAGCAGGCGGATTCACCGGCGGAGAACAGGCCCTTCAGGCCGTAGGCTGCGCCGGTCTTGTCCACACGCACGCCGCCCATGGAGTAGTGGTGGGTGGGACGCACGGGAATGAGCTGGTGAATGGGGTCCACGCCGAGGAAGTTGGTACAGATGTCGTACACCTCGCGCAGCTTGGTGGTGATGTGCTTCACGCCGAGGTGGCGGATATCCAGCCACAGGTGCTCGCCGTAGGGGCTCTGCACGCCGAATCCCTTGCGGATGTGCTCGATCATGCGGCGCGAAACAACGTCGCGGGAGGCAAGTTCGGCCTTTTCCGGCTCGTAGTCGGGCATGAAGCGGTATTCGTTCACGTCCAGCAGGGTGCCGCCGTCACCGCGGCAGCCTTCGGTCACCAGAATGTCGGTGGGCACGGTGCCGGTGGGGTGGAACTGCACGGCTTCCATGTTGCCCATGGGCACAAGGCCGGTGTCCAGCGCAATGATCTGGCCGCCGCCGTCGCAGATAACGGCGTTGGTGGTGGCGCGGTAGATGCGGCCGTAACCGCCGGTGGCGATAAGGGTGGCCTTGGCAAGGTAGGCGATCAGTTCGCCGGTCTTCAGGCAGCGTACAATGGCACCAAGGCAGCGTTCGCCGTCGTGGATGAGCGCTTCTGCCTGCGTGCGGTCGTGAATTTCCACGCCGTACTGCAGACACTTGGTGTCCAGCGTATTCAGAACGGAACGGCCGGTGCCGTCCGCCGTGTAGCATGTGCGCCATTTGGCAGTGCCGCCAAAGGCGCGGGCATGGATAAGGCCGTGCTTGTCGGCGGCTTCTTCCGCTTCAAACGGCTTACCACCCTTGTAATAGGTATGGGTGCCTGCCACCACGCGGTTCCACGGAACGCCCCAGTGGGCCATTTCGCGCATGACGATGGGAGCGGTGTCTGCAAATATGCGGGCAACTTCCTGGTCACAGCCCCAGTCGGAGCCCTTAACGGTGTCTGCAAAGTGCACGTCGGGGCTGTCGCCCTTGCCCATGACCGCGTTGCCGAGAGCGGCCTGCATGCCGCCCTGTGCGGCGGAGGAGTGGGAACGACGGGGAGGAACAATGGAAAGACAGATGACATTGAAGCCTGCCATGGCTGCTTCCACAGCCACACGTTCACCTGCAAGGCCGGCGCCGATGCAGAGAAGATCAGTATATATGGTCTGCATGTGGTACTCCTCTTAGATGCTCAGAAGGGAAAGGCGCACGTGGGTCAGGAAGCTGATAGCCGCAGTGGCGACGAGCAGGTAGACCATGTACTTGCGGTATGCAGGCCGGTTTGCGCGGGTGACGAAGCCGATCTTGGCACCGATGCGGTACAGGCCGATCACGATGTGGATGGCAGCGGCGGCAAGCAGAACGATGTAGAAGGGCATCCAGCTGCCGTGCTGGATGCGGGCGGCACTCTTGGCCGCCGTGATGGGCAGTGTGTCGAGCATGGTGTAGATGTGGATGCTCGCCATGACCAGGATGATGATGGCGGTGGCAACCTGAACCAGCCACAGGGTGGTGTCCTGATGGTGCATCATCTTGGAATGGGCGCGGAAGGCGATGTATTCCTTCTGGCGGAAGGGCATCTTGCGGGCGCCGAGAATGAAATGGCCGATCATGACCAGCAGGATGAGCGGACCGCCGATCTGTACGAGGTACAGCTCTTCAAAGAACCATGCCAGCCCGTTCATCAGCGAGGGGCTGAGGATGACGCTGCCGACGAACAGCATGTGCATGCCGACGAACACGGCAAGCAGAAAGCCGGAAACCATCATCAGGACATCCAGTCGGCCCGAAAGCTTGTTCTTCGGGGGCACATGAAGCGTCACGTTGTGTAAACTCATTTGAACGACTCCTCCATATCGGGTGATGGGTCAACATGACCAACCGATTGAATCCGGCCTCGGGGCACTCCGAAGGCGGATGGCAACAAACAACCAGTCTCCGTATGTGATCCCGGAGGCGTATCTGCCCCGGGGTCTCACGCAACCATTGTCCGTTTAGGACGAGAATGGGGGAAGCACAGTTTGTGCCAAAGTGTCACAATGTGAGCGTGCCATGATAATGCCTGTTTTGCGGCATGGTTCTGGTTGATTGATCACTTTTTTTCCTGTCCCGCAAGAATGTTTTTCCTGCCTGACAGGAAAATTCCTGTAACAGCAGAAAGACCTGCTTTCGTGGTATGCTACGGGACAGCCCTCCGGGTATTGCCGGTGCGCAATCCGCCGCTTGCTTCGTCCTGCCAAATGCCCTACCCAAGGGGCATGCATGCACCCCGCATTTCCGTTATCATGCCCGTGTACAATGCCGCGGACACCGTTGCCGAAGCCCTTGAGAGCATTCTTGCCCAGAGCTTTGCGGACTTCGAATGCCTTGCCGTGGACGATGGCTCCACGGACGATTCCGCCGACGTGCTGTCTGCCATTGCCGCGCGCGATGCCCGTGTGCGTGTGCTGCGCCTGCCGCATGGCGGCATCGTACCCGCCCTGAATGCGGGGCTTGCCGCAGCACGCGGAAGTTACATAGCCCGCATGGATGCGGACGATTACAGCATGCCGGAGCGGCTGGCGGTGCAGCATGCCTTTCTGGAGCAGCATCCGGATATCGACATGGTGGGCTGCCGTGTGGCCTTTGGCGGCGGAGAGGACGCAGGCGGCTACGCCCGCTATGTGGACTGGACCAATGCGCTGCTGGACCCGGACCGCATTGCGCTGGAACGGTTCCGCGAATCACCTTTTGCCCATCCTTCGGTCATGTTCCGTGCTGCGCTCATACCGGAGCACGGTCCGTACCGCGACGGCCCTTTTCCGGAAGATTACGAGCTGTGGCTGCGCTGGATGGAGGCGGGAGTGCGCCTTGCCAAGGTGCCGCAGACCCTGCTGCGCTGGGATGACCCGCCCACGCGTCTTTCGCGTACGGATTCCCGCTATGGCACAGACGTGTTCTACGCCATGAAAACGGGCTATCTGGCCCGCTGGCTTGCTGCAAACAATCCGTTCCATCCACATATTTCCGTTATCGGCGCAGGCAAGACAAGCCGTCGCAGGGCACTGCTGCTGCGTGAACATGGCGTTGTCATCGATCGCTGGATCGATGTGGACCCGCGTAAGATCGGCAACGTGGTGGATGGTGTGCGTGTTTGCGGGCGCGATTGCCTGCCCGCTCCGCAGGCAGGGTTCTGCCTTGCCTATCTGGCAGGACACGGCGCAGCGGACGATCTGGAAGCCTTTCTGCATTCCATCGCCTATGTGGCGGGCAGGGATTATCTGCTGGCCTCCTGATGGATGGCAGGGCAGGCATGCAGCGGCTCTGCGCCCCGTTTGTGCCTTCAGTTTTCCCTATTGTTCTGCCGCGGCAATGTGTTGAGCCAATTGCCTGTATAGGCTGTACAACCCGTTTTTCACAGTGTAAGCAGAGCAAAATGGACTGTGGGTAACCTGTTATTTACTAACGGATTCGAGCTGAATCGCCGCCTTGCATCTTTTACGATGCGGAGCGGCAGAGGGTCGCGGGAGGTGCGGCAATGCCTTGCGAAGAACGAGGAAGCATCTGCAAGTCCGAATTCGTTTTTGTTCAGCTGCGGGATAATATATTCCGGGGCGAACTGAAGCCCGGAGAGCCCCTTCCTTCCGCCAGACGGCTCGCCGAGCTGATGCAGGTAAGCAAGTATGCCGTGGACAAGGCCATGAATACGCTTGCGGACCTCGGCTATATCGAACGGCGCAAGGGCCAGCGCTGTGTTGTGGCGCTGCCGCACACGCAGGTGCCGTCCAGTCCCTTCTCCTTCATCATGAATCCCCGCAGCGCCACGCTGGATGAGCTGATGGAAGTGCGCATAGGGCTGGAAAGCCACGGCGTGACCCTTGCCGTGGAACGGGCAGACGAGCGCGACATTGCCTTTCTCAAACACTCGCTGGCAGAGCTCATGGACGGCGACCGCGACAGCGAACGCTCGCGGGATTCCGACATCAGGTTCCACATGGGCATAGCGCTGGCAACGCATAACTCCGTGTATATCGACCTGATACGGCATTTCTACAGCTACATGTTCGACAGCATAAGCGACCTGCACGACCAGCTGTATGAGAACAGAAGCAATCATCAGATTATCGAGCAGCATCACTACAAGATTCTGGACGCCATTGTGAGCCGCGATGCCAACGGTGCCAGGCGCTACATGGCCCAGCACATCATGTTCCTGCGCTCCTTCCTCCGCGACAGGAATACGGAACGGAACGCTGCCGCGAGCAAGCCGGATCCTCAACGGTCCGAATCGCAACTGTCCTAACCGCAACAGTCTGAAGCAGACACCGGTCCGCATGATCTGACCGGTTTTCCGGCTTTCTCCTCCTGCTTTCTCCCTTCTCCGGGTGTTGCCTCTCCGGTGTTCAGCATCGGGTCTATGGCTGCGCTGTAACCCTTCCTTCACCAGACTTTATGGTTTGCGTAACCATGGTGACACCTTGTGTTCACGCATGGGGCGCATGTGATGGTGAACATTGTACAGTTTGCAGAGCCGGGCAGGGAAACCCGGGAGGAGGGATGATGAACGGCACTGACACGAGCAAGGGCGACAGGGAGCAGGAAGCGGAGATACTACGGGCCGATCTGCATGTGCACTCCAGATTCTCGACCAGACCATCGGAGTGGATTCTGCAGAAGATCGGCTGCGCAGAAAGCTACACAGATCCCGTGGCCCTGTACCACACCGCCAGACGGCAGGGCATGGACCTTGTCACCATTACCGACCACAACACCATAGAAGGCGCGCTGCAGATAGCGCACCTGCCCGGCACCTTCATATCCGAGGAAGTCACTGCCTATTTTCCGGAAGACCGCTGCAAGCTGCATGTGCTGTGCTACGACATTACCGAAGCCCAGCATGAGGAGGTGCAGCGTCTGCGCACCAACGTGTACGAGCTGGTGGATTACTTTCTTCAGCAGAATATTCCGCATGCCATGGCCCACGCCATGTATTCCCTGAACGGCAAGCTCTCGCAGCAGCACCTTGAACGGCTCATTCTGCTGTTCCGAACCTTCGAACTCAACGGCGCGCGCAACGAGGTGCTGAACAACACCCTGTGCGAGATTCTCTTTTCGCTGGATGAAGTCCGCGTGGAACACATGGTCAACGACCACAACATCATGCCCCGGATGCACGAGCCGTGGCGTAAGTGCCTTATCGGCGGCTCGGATGATCATTCCTCGCTGAACATTGCCCGCACCCACACCCTTGTGCGCGACATGGCCACCGGCACCGCAGGGCGGGAGCGTATCCGCGATTTTCTGCGCGGCATCGCGGATGGCCGCTCAGAGGCCATCGGCAAGGCAGCGCAGCCGGAGACCATGGCCCACAACCTCTATTCCATCGCCTACCAGTTCTATAAGAACAAGTTTGCCCTGAACCGCCATGTGAACCGCGATCTGCTGCTGCGCTTTGCCGACCGCGCCCTGACCTCGTCGCCGGAGCCGGAAGGGGGCCTGCTGACCCGTCTGCACAGCCTTATCGGGTTCAAACGCGCCAAGCATATGTTTGCCAAACCGCCCCGCAGTGTGCAGGGACTGCTGCAGAAGGAGGCAGAAGAGATCATCTGGAATGATGGTGAGCTGCGCAACCTCATCAACACCATGGAGAACAGCGGGTTGGCTTCCGAGCAGGCATGGTTCCGGTTTGTGAACCACGCTTCGGAAACGGTCATGCGCAATCTGGCCGATTCGCTCATGGGCCATGCCCTGGGTGCAAATCTGTTCAGCGTCTTCAATACCATCGGCTCGGCAGGGTCACTCTATGCCATGCTGGCACCATATTTCGTGGCCTACACCCTGTTCACCAAGGACCGCACCTTCTGCGCCGAGAGCAGAGACCATTTCATAGAGCGCAGCCATGAACGGCAGCGCCTGCATATCGGTCACTTTACGGACACCTATCATGACGTTAACGGTGTGGCGCGTACCCTGCAAATGCAGCTGGACATAGCGCACAAGGTGGGCAAGCGGCTCAAGGTCATCACCTGCGGGCCATCTTCCGTAACGGATAACCGCCCCGGTGTGGTCAACTTCGAGCCGATAGGGACCTTCACCATGCCGGAATATTCCGAACTGGCGCTGTATTACCCGCCGGTGCTGCGCATGCTGCAATATGCCTACGACCAGAACTTCACACACATCCATTCCGCCACACCCGGCCCTATAGGTCTGGTGGCGCTGGCGGTTTCGCGCATTCTGCAGATTCCCATTCATGGCACCTATCACACGGCCTTTCCGCAGTATGTAAGCATGCTCACGGACGACGCCGCGCTGGAAGAAGCCATGTGGCGCTACATGATCTGGTATTACAACCAGATGGACAGGGTCTATGTGCCTTCGCACGCAACGGGCGAAGAGCTTATCGCCAAGGGGTTGCCGCGCGAGAAGGTGGTGTTCTACCAGCGGGGCATTGATACGGAGCAGTTTCACCCCCGTTACCGCAACGGCTTCTTCAAGCGCTATGCGGCGCAGACCGGTGATGCCGGTGGCGCCGGTGCTACCGCTGATGCTGCCGGAGCCGCGTCCAGCGGACGGCCTGACGATCGGGTGGCCGATCGGGCCAAATCAGCCACCGGTCATGTCTCCAGCGATGTCACATATGAAACGCAGGAATCCGGCTCCACGGTTTCCGCAACCTCCGGCATCTCCGGCGATGCAGCAGTGAACAGCGCTCATGAGGGAAGCGCAGGAGCGGCAGCGGGCATATCTGCGGGAGCAACTGCGGGAAAGGCCGCAGGCGAAGGGCAGAGCATCCGGAACGACCTGAAATTTGTGTACGTGGGTCGCATCTCGCGAGAGAAAAACATCCATGTACTGACAGAAGCCTTCCGGCTGATGGCCCACAGGCAGCAGGGTATCCGGCTTGTCGTGGTGGGAGATGGCCCCTATCGGGAAGAGATGGAGCTGGACCTGAAGAACCTGCCCGTTACCTTCACCGGCTACCTCACGGGCGAGGATCTGGCGGCGGCGTATGCCTCGTCGGACGTGTTTGTGTTTCCTTCCGGTACCGATACCTTCGGCAACGTGGTGCTGGAGGCGCAGGCTTCCGGCCTGCCGGTGATTGTCACGGATATGGGCGGCCCCAAAGAAAACCTTATTCCCGGCAAGACCGGCTTTATCGTGCCGGAGGGTGACCCCGTGGCATTGGCCGATGCCATGCTGCAGTTTGCGGATGCCCCGGAAATGCTGGATGAGATGCGCAAGGCCGCCCGCGTGTATACCGAGAGCCGCAGCTTTGAAGCCTGCTTCATGCACCAGTGGGAGATGTATCGCGAAAAGCGGGTGGCGTAGCTGCCCTGATTGTATTTACGGAATCTATTCACGGGAGGGGCGCAAATTTCGCCGTGCACATGCCCCGACCGTAATCGCCCCCGCCGGAATGGGCATCCGGCGGGGGCGGTGTTGTTTGCATGGCAGCTGGTATGGACAGGAGGAAACAGTTGCAGGTCCCAAAGGGTTTTCGTCCGAGGCGCTTGAACATCCGTATTCAGGACACGCCCTCAGGTGGAGTAGACAGATCATAAAAAAGCCGGAGGCGTTTCCGCCCCCGGCTCTCTTTTTCTTATGGCAATCCGGCCCTAGAACTCGATGTTGTTGGGCGTTCTGGGGAAGGGGATAACGTCGCGGATGTTGGTGATGCCGGTCAGCATCATCAGCAGGCGCTCAAAGCCCATGCCGAAACCGGCGTGGGGCACGGTGCCGAAGCGGCGGGTATCCAGATACCACCAGTAATCTTCGGTGTTCTGGCCCATCTCGCGGATGCGGCTTTCCAGCACGTCCAGACGCTCTTCACGCTGCGAACCGCCGATAAGCTCGCCGATGCGGGGTACCAGCACGTCCATGGCGGCAACGGTTTTGCCGTCTTCGTTAAGGCGCATGTAGAACGCTTTGATTTCCTTGGGGTAGTCGCGCACGATAACAGGCTTGCGGAAGTGTTCTTCCGCCAGATACCGCTCATGCTCGGTCTGCAGGTCGCAGCCCCAGGTTACGGGGTATTCCCAATCCTTCTTGGCGGCGAGCAGAATGTCTATGGCCTCGGTATACGTCACGCGGGCAAAGGGCTCCTTCACCAGCGTTTCAAGGCGGCCCATCAGTTCCTTGTCCACAAAGCTGGCAAACAGGTTCAGGTCGTCCGCGCAGTGTTCCATCACGTGCTTTACCACGTACTTGGTCATTTCTTCGCCAAGGTCCATGTCGTCATGGATGTCTGCAAAGGCCACTTCAGGCTCGATCATCCAGAATTCGGCAGCGTGGCGGGGGGTATTGGAATTCTCGGCGCGGAAGGTGGGGCCGAAGGTGTATACCTTGCCCAGACCCATGGCGAGCAGTTCCGCTTCCAGCTGGCCGGAAACGGTGAGGTTGCTCTCGCGGCCGAAGAAGTCGTTCTCGAAAAAATCGCCGCTTTCGGGCTTCTGTGCGCCCTCCACGGGCAGGGTGGTCACGCGGAACATCTCGCCTGCGCCTTCGCAGTCGGAACCGGTGAGAATGGGGGTGTGTACGTAGAAGAAGCCGCGCTCACGGTAGAAGGTGTGTATGGCATACGCGGCTTCGGAGCGGATGCGGAAAGCTGCGCCGTACTTGTTGGTACGGGGGCGCAGGTGGGCTATGGTGCGCAGAAACTCGTCGGAATGACGCTTTTTCTGCAGCGGAAAGGTCTCGGCATCTGCCACGCCGAGCAGCTTCAGTTCGGTACAGCGGATTTCCCACTTCTGGCCCTTGCCGGGAGATTCCACCAGCTCGCCGAGAATCTCGACGGATGCGCCGGTGTTCACGTCCTTGATGACGGGGTAGGTGGGGACTGTTTCATCCACGATGACCTGAATGTTGTTCAGGCAGGAACCGTCGTTCAGTTCAAGAAACGAAAAGCCCTTGGAGTCGCGGCGGGTGCGCACCCAGCCGCATACCTTCAGTTCCGCCGCCGGGCTCTGAGCATTGAGCGCATCAACTACCTGCGTTCTACGCATACACTATCTCCTTGCAATCCCTGAATATGATAAGGCCATGCCAGCGGCCCTTTTTCTGCCGGTAACGCGGCAGCCGAATGCCATGCCACTTCTGCCGCTGCCTTGGGATAGGCGCAATGCGCGTTATGGGTCAACAGATTTTGCCCGGGTGCGCAATAAAACGTCGGCACGCTGTGCATATCATGAATATGACAGAGAAGATACGGCTCAGGAGGGGGCGCGGTGCAGGCGCGGTGCATAAGAAAAGGCCTCCCTTAGCGCCAACAGAGGGAGGCCTTTCATGCCAAAAGCAAATCTTTCGCATTTATGCGGGCCGATACTCCTAGCGGTCCCGCATGACAGTAACAGTCCCGCCGCTCGGGCGACGGGAAAACTCCTCCACAATAATTCGGGGGAACCCTTCGCACTGGTTCTCTCCGCGTGGCACGGGCGGCAAGCCGCCGTTACCGGGGAACATCCGGCCCCACCGGATATTCCGGGAAAACCTATCATTCCGTCCCGTGCGCGAAACGGTCCGGAACAGACCTTGCGTGCGATAATGCCACCGATCAGACATTGCCGCTGCAGGCCAAGAAAATGATACATCCTCCGTCTCGGTTCATTGATCCCAGAAAAGCCACTGACATGGGAGCGTTCATATCTCCCGCCGTCCTGTTACCCCCTGTCGATACCTCCATCGGCAGGCAGAAGCGGCTGTCGGGTTGATCGCGGAATCCCGGCGACGCGGATTCAGAATCCGCAGCCCGTTGATCCGGCGCAGCATGCCGCAATGGCAATGCCGTTGTACCGGACCCTGCAGACGGGGCCGCCGAACCGTGAGCTGGCCGGTCTCCAGTCAGCAAGCTCAGGCGGGAAACACACCCCGACCATGAAAAACCCATGCAATCACTCCAGTTCTGTCAGATGCAAACATTCATGTCAATTCAGTTAGGTTTGTTTAAATGATCAGTTTATTTGAAGAGTAGCGCCGCTTTTAGCCCTGTTTGCAGCGCTTGACGTATCGGTTGCGCGATTGTAATGGGGATTTTTGCCGGAATGGTCATGAAGTGGTCCAAAGCCATGTTTCACAGGCTCCGGCAGGGATTATTGAGTTTCCGGCCGCATGTACCGTGTGGGGTGCGCGGCGGGGGGCTTTATGAAGAAGCGAGTTTGCAATTATGACGCATGCCAACAAAGATGAATTGATCCGTATTGCACGTGAATCGGGTCTGCCCGTTTCAGAAGATGCCACCGTAACCGATGTGGTGCAGCTGCTGGGCACGCTGCCTATTCTGACGGACGAGATCGCGGAAGCGCTGAACCATATTCTGGGCAACGTGCGCCAGGTGGATAACGCCGCGCGCGCCTAGCGTTTTCCCCCATGCGGAGCTGCGGGTTCCGCCTGCCGAGGCTGCCGGGCGTTTTGCCGGGCGGCATGATTTGCTGCAACCTTCAGAATACGTGGCCCCTGCCGAAAGGCGGGGGCTTTTTGTGTGTTGTTCCGGCAAGATAGGTTTGGGTGAGCGGAAGGGAGCGCCTGTGGTGCAGAAAGAAGCCGTTAGCATGCCTTGATGCAGAGAGCTGACAGGGAAGGGCAGGTCGACGGCAGTGCGGGGTGGGCAGGAAAAAATTAGCTGGCCGAACAGCGAGTTGCAGAAAATACCATCCGGCCCGATTGCCGAAACTCTGCAACTGGGATACCTGCGCAACACGTCCCTTGTGCGGACTAGCTCTCCGGTACCGGTTTGCCGAATCGTTCGGCGGGGGGGATGAGGAGAGCGCGGAGCAATTCCATGGATTTTGCCGAGGCAAAACGGCGGGCCTATGCCGAGATGCGGCTGTGGCAGCGCCCTTTCTTCATCCTGTTCTGCTACCTGTTCACCGCCTGCTTCTATTCCCTTGCCTACTTCATGCACTACAGGGAATTCAAGCAGTTGAGCCACAGCCTTGTAGACGCCTTCTACTTTTCCATGATCACCATCACTACGCTCGGATACGGCGACATAACGCCCGCCACCGAGCTGGCAAAGTGCATTGTGGCCTCGGAAGCCATTCTCGGCGTTATCGTTATCGGCCTTTTTCTGAACTCGCTGGCCAGCTTCTATGCCCGCGTGCGTGAAGAGACGGAAAAAGAGGATACAAGGCTCAAGCGCCTGTGGAACATCACCAAGCGGCTCGACCTTATCGAACCGGCAGCCGTGATTCTGCTCATAGCCATGAACAGCATGATGGCCAAGAAGGTGAAGAAGTTCACCGCGACGGAGCTGCGATCCATCACCTTTCATGTGGGCGATCTGAAAGACCTGTTTTCGCCCAGCCATTTTTACAGGGCGGGCATATCCACCCCCGCCGTGTTCTTCTACTTCGACTGTCTGCGTAAATTCACCGCCAAGGTGGACCTGCTTGTGGCGCAGGACGACATGTCGCTGGAGCGGGAGCGCGCGCGGCGTATCGTGAACCTGCTGCGCAAGATAGAATCCACGGATGTGGAACCGGCCTTTCGCGAAGGGCATGCCCGCAAGCTGAGCGATGGCAGGCGCGAGGCCGATGTCATCCGGTTCTATCTGAGCAGGGTGCGCCGTGATCCTGATTCCATTCCCCTGCGCACGGTGGTGACCCCCGTGTTCATTCTGCGCGACCAGATACGGCTGGTTATCGAACTGCTCATCGAGCTGGCCGAGCTTTCCGAAGGGGTGGACAGAAAGGCGCTGCATCAGTCGGTCTGATTTGCCTCAGTGGGCAAGCTGCCAGACTGAAACCGGCTCGCGTTTTCCCTTCAGGGCATGGCTGCCCGCATAAGTCATGCGGCTGCGCAGGCTGCTGTCCTTCAACGCTTTGTACAGCGTGTCGGAAATAATAATGCTCGTTCCCAGTAACTTGCTGAGGGATTCCAGCCGTGCCGTCGTGTTCACGGCATCGCCGATGACCGTGAATTCCAGCCTGTCCGGCGATCCCACAAGGCCGGAAATGACCTGCCCCGTATGCAGCCCTATGCCTATGGCAACTGGGGACGACAGGCGCGCGTTGATAAGGGGCAGGCGGTCGCGGATGGCAATGGCCGCCTGCAGGGCATTATCCGCGCAGGTACACTCTTCTCCTTCTTCATGCTCTGCCAGCCCGAATACGGCCAGCATGCCGTCGCCGATGAACTTGTCCACCATGCCGCCGTGCGCGGTGATTATCTCGACACAGGCCGTGAAATAGGTATTCAGGTCTTCCACCACGGTTTCGGGCCGTGCGGTTTCCGTTGTTGTCGTGAAATCGCGTATGTCGGACATGAAAATGATCACGTCTCTGCGACTGCCGCCAAGGGCAAGGCCACGTGCCGTGCCCCGTATCAGGTGCTCGGCAATGCGCGGGTCCACCACCTTGCCGAGCAGGTTGCGGATGTGCCGCTTTTCGCGCAGGCCTGCGATCATGTGGTTGGTGCCACGGGCGATGAGCCCGAACTCGTCACGGCGCATTTCGGGTACCTGTACGGTCAGGTCGCCGTTGCGCACCGATTCCAGCGCATCGGTCTGCGCGTTGAAGGCAAGACGCAGGTTGCGGGCATATGACCAGACAACCCGCAGCGTGAAGCAGAGAATGACGGCGCAGACAAAGACGATTTCAAGCGCCACGAACACGGCCTGTGTCCGCACATCGTCAGGCGGAAGGCTCTGCAGATAGAGCAGGTCCTTGAAAACCACCATGGAGATGATGAGGGCGTTGCAGGCCATCACGACTGATGCGAGCAGCGAGATGCGCCGTGTGAGCGAGCTGAAGGGGGGCGCAGGCGGCGGGCTGCCTTCCGGCTCCCTATGCTGCGTGGTATGGCCAACACCTGAGGGGGCGTCGGGGAGCGTGGCCTTGGCGGCATAGCCATGTCCGGCATGGTCACCCGCGTCTTCAACATACGCGTATTCATCATACCCCTTAGCGACATATGCCTCATCACCACTCGTGTCCTTGTCACCCGTGACCGTGTCTCCCGTGTCGTGGTCACCCGAGTCATCAACTCCCACTTCTTTACCACCCACATCACGGCCACCCACATTATTGGCATACGTGTCATTGGCATACGTTTTGGGAGTCGACGCATTGCGGTCTTTCATTTTCCGGTCGTTCTGTTCAGGCCCCCGCATGGCCAGTGCGACAATCCGCTCCCTTTCCAGCGTGATATCCAGTGCCATGAAAAGTCCGAAGCTTACCGTGCCGGTGAGCACCTTGAGCCCGCTTTCCAGCGGGAATCCGAAAATGGCCATGTCGAACAGGGTAATGGCTATGCCGAGGCCGGAGGTAAACGCGATATCCAGCAGGAACTGACGCCTGCCCGCGCCGAGATCGTCCGGAAGGACATAGGCGGGTTCGGCAAACGACCGCAGGGCATGCAGGGTGGCGTATCCCGCAATAAGCACCATAGCCCATTGCCAGACGGGCAGCGAATCCACAAAGGGGCAAACAAGCCCGCCGTATATGGTCATGAGCAGGGCGGAAACACCATAAAAGGCAAGGGCGTGGGTCTGTGTTGTGCCTCCGGTTGGCAGGCTGTGCGGTGAATCGGGCAATGGTCCGGCCGGTGCCGCTGTGATCAACGGCGTTGATGGAGGTGTCGTTGCCGGGCTGGTCGTATTCTGACTGGTCATGGTCTGGCTCCTGCATGGGGCGTGTCCGGATGCTGGCAGAGCATAGCAGGTTTCGGGCATTGCACCAATCCCGGCAGTGATTTCAATCATACGATAATCAATCCCTTTCTCTGCGCATCCATGACGCTGCGCTTGCCGGTTTTGACCGGTTCTTCCGGTTTCTGTCCGCGCAGGCTGGGCGAACTTGGCGAACTGGGTGAACTTGGCGAGCTGGGTGAGATGCGGAATACGGATGTCGCTTTTGTCGCTCTTTCCGCTTTGGGTTGTTGCCCATGCAGGGAAAGCCAGCTATTGTAACGACCTGTGTTAACATACCCCTGCACGGGCGGCTGCGCCGCCTGATTAGGGGGAATAACGGGGAACTCATCGGGGAGCCGGAATGGAAGGGCGCAAGGTCAGTGACAGCGAAACCGTGGCAACGCACCGCGCATTGCCCAGCGATGCCAATCCCGCAGGCAATGTGCATGGCGGGGTCATTCTCAAGCATATAGATCTGGCCGGAGCCGTGTGTGCCATGCGCCATGCGCGGGGCCACACCGTGGTGACAGCCTCCATAGACCGCATGGAATTCAAGGCCCCCGCCCATGTGGGGGAACTGCTCATTCTCAGGGCCAGCGTGAACATGGTGAGCTCCCGTTCCATGGAAGTGGGCGTGCGTGTGGAATCGGAAGACCTGCTCACCGGCGACGTGCGCCACGTGGCCTCTGCCTACCTTACGTTTGTGGCCATGGATGAGAACCGCAAGCCCACGCCCGCACCGCCCCTCATTCTGGAAAGCCAGACCCATCAGCGCAGAAACGAAGAGGCCAAGCGCCGTCGTGAGCTGCGGCAGGAAGAGCGCCGCCGCGAAAAGCTGGCGCAGGAAAGCATGGCCCATGCGGCTGGCGGTGAGCCGGTTCGGGCCAAGGAATTTTACTAGCACCGGGCATGGATATGCAGCCGGGTACACATCAGGCGGATTCCGGATCGTCGCAGGAACATGCGCAGGAGACTGCCGCCGACCCCTCGCCTGACGAAGGTGAAAATATGGAAAGAACGGTTGCCCGCAACGCCGCCGTTGTTTCAGGGGCTACGCTGGTTTCGCGTGTGCTGGGGTTTGTGCGCGACTGCGTGGTGGCTTCCGTGCTGGGGGCAGGCCCGCTGGCGGATGCCTTTTTCATAGCCCTGCGGTTGCCCAATCTCATGCGCAGGCTGTTCGGCGAAGGCTCGCTTTCTCTTGCCCTTATCGGTGAATTTGCCCACACCCGACAGCAGTCCGGAGCCGTATCGGCCCATGCCATGGTCCGGACCTGCCTTGTGTGGCTGCTGATCATTCTTGGCGTAGTGTGTGTTGCCGCCATGTACTGGTCCGGTCCGGTAACGGCGATGCTTGCACCCGGTCTGCTGCATTCCCCCGAAATATTTGCGCGCACGGCCGAGCTTGTGCGTCTGTGCTTTCCCTATGCGCTGCTTATCTGCATAACTGCCCTGTGCGGGGCCGTGCTGCAGGCGCGGGGGCATTTTCTCGCTCCGGCGCTGGCTCCCTGCGTCTTCAACTGCTCCCTTATCGCCGGTGCCGCCGTGGCATGGATTGCGGGCTGGCCCGTGCCGGAAACCCTTGGTGTTGCCCTGCTGGTTGCCGGTGTGCTGCAGATTGCATTGCAGCAGCCTTTTCTTGCGCGGGCGGGGTTCCGCTGGCGCGGCGCATGGTCGCTGAAGGATGAAGGGGCAAAGCGGGTGGGCAGGCAGATGCTGCCTTCCGTCTTCGGGGCGGCCGTCTATCAGCTGAGCATAGTGTTGACCACCATGCTGGCTTCTTTACTGCCTGAGGGCAGCATATCCCACCTGTATTATGCCGACCGGCTGGTGCAGTTTCCGCTGGGCGTTTTCGGCGTGGCCGTGGGCACGGCGGCACTGCCTGCGCTGGCAAGCCTTGCGGCCCGCGGCGAAACGGTCCGGTTCCGCACTGCGCTGGAAGATTCTCTGCGCCTTACCCTGTTCATCAGCCTGCCCGCTGCGGCGGGGCTTGCAGGCATGGCCGACCCCATTGTGAATATCCTTTTCGGGCGGGGCGCCTTTACGGATACTGCCGTGCAGCAGACCGTGCTCGCCCTGTGGGGCTATGCGCCGGGGCTGCCCGCCTTTGCGGCAACGCGCCCGCTTATTGCGGCCTTTCACGCCCGTCGCGATTCCGCAACGCCGGTTGCTGCGGCTGTGGGCGGGCTTGCGGTTACGGTGGGCGGCGGTGCCGTGCTCATGCAGTTCATGGGAGTGGCAGGTCTGGCCCTTGCCGTTTCCTTGGGCTCGTGGGTTAATGTTGTTCTTCTGTACCGGCTGTTCCTGCGCAGGGAACAGTGCGGCGGCTTCAGTTTCCGCTGGGCTGCGGTCTACCTTCTGCTGAGTGCGGGGGTGTGGGGGGCGGCGGCATACAGCTCATTCCGCTTTGGTGCATGGAGCCTTATAGCAATTCCTGTTATCATTGTATTCTACGCGGGGAGCGCTATGGTGTGCAGAAGTCCGGACATGAGGCTGCTGTTGCGGCGCCAGGCTGCCGGATAGCTTCCGGCATGGCTGTTGCGTTTCGGCAGAGTCTGCACGGGCACCCTGTATGGTGTTTGCATCTTATTGCGTGGTGGGGGGGAGCAGCCCGTCGGCGTTTTGCGCTCTCCGTATTCCGTTAGTATTGTGGCGCAGTTTTTCGAAAGAGACGGATCATGGTGAAACGAACAACAGGGATGGGGTTCAAGAGTCTGCAGGCAAAGCTGGCTACACTGGTGGTGGCTGTCTCTACGCTGGTATTGCTGTTGTTCAGCGCGTACGATTATGTTTCCGTGCGGCACCAGAAGTATGTGGAGCTGGAAACCTTTACCCAGCAGCTTGCGGCACGGTCCGCGCGTACCCTGCTCAGGCCGGTATGGAACGTGGACCTGAAGGCGGTGGAATCCATCATTGCCTCCGAGCTGAGCGACAGGCGGGTCTTCGCCATGTTCGTGCTGGAGGATGACGGCCGCACCGTTTTTACCGGAGTCCGCAACGATGGTACCCGCCTTGCCGCCATTCCCCTGGATGAAACAAAGGACATGCTGCTCTATTCCGAAGAGCTGAGCATGGACGGCCAGTATATCGGCTCCGTGCTGGTCATGGTTACGCCGGAGCATGTACGCAAGGAACTGCTTGATCAGGTTATCGCCACGGGCGCACGCACCATTGCCCTTGTGGCGGTGCTCGGATTTCTCATTCTGTACGTCGCCAGACGTATCGTCATTCGTCCTCTTCAACGTCTTTCCGACACCACGCACAGTATCGCCGAAGACAAGATTTATATGGTGCGTGCCGAAAAAACCCACGATGACGAAATTGGCTCTCTTGTGGACAGCTTTAACGAGATGCTTGAGCGCATAGAGGCGCGCGACCAGATGCTGAATAACCGCAGAAAGCATCTCGAGGCACTGGTGAGCGAGCGCACGGCAGAGCTGGAAGAGGCCCGGCGCAAGTCAGAAGAGGCCAGCAAGGCCAAGAGCGAATTTGTTGCCAACATGAGCCACGAACTGCGCACCCCCATGAATGCCATCATCGGCATGACCGACATAGCCGAAAAGACCAAGCTTACGGCCAAGCAGCATGAATATCTCAAAATAATAAAGGCTTCGGCCCGCTCGCTGCTCGGCATCGTCAACGACATTCTCGATATTTCCAAGATAGAGGCCCAGAAGCTGGAACTGGAAGCCATTCCCTTTGACCTGCGCAAGACGCTCGACGAAGTGACCGACCTGTTCGGCGACCGTGTTTCCGAAAAAGGGGTGGAACTTGTGGCAGACGTAGAATCCGACGTGCCCAATTCCTTCCTCGGAGACCCGCTCCGGCTCAAGCAGGTGCTCATCAATCTGGTGACCAACGCCTTCAAGTTTACCGACAGGGGCGAGGTGTATATTTCCATTTCCCTTGCCTCGCTGGAGCAGGGGGTTGCAGGGCTGGATTTCTTTGTGCGCGATACCGGCATAGGGATTGCGGCGGACAGGCAGGAGCACCTGTTCGAAATGTTCACGCAGGCCGACGGTTCGACCACCCGCAGGTATGGGGGGACGGGACTCGGGCTCGCCATTGCGCGGGAGCTGGTTAACCTTATGGGCGGCGAGATCACTGTGGAAAGCGAAGAGGGCAAGGGCAGCATCTTCCGCTTCTCCGTGCCGCTGCGTCTTGCCGAGCGGCAGGAAACGCGCCAGTACGAACTGCCGCCGGAAATATGGAAACACCGCGTTCTGCTGGTGGAGGACAACCGCAGCAACCGGTCCGTCATAGAGCGTATGCTGGCATCCATGGGTATGCAGTGCGATTCTCTTGAAAACGGAGCAGAGGCATTGGCAGTGCTTGAACGCGATGCCTCCCGCTACGGTCTGCTTCTGCTGGACTGGCGGCTGCCCGGCATGGACGGCCTGCAGGTTGTGGAACGGCTGCTTGCGCAGAAAGTGGCCCTGCCGCCCGTTATGCTGATGACGGCGTTCGGCCGTGAATCGGAAGTGGAGCGCGCAGAAACACTTGGTATAAAAGCCTTTCTGCTTAAACCCGTGAAGATCGCTTCGCTGCATCGTATTATACTTGAAACATTTGGCTTTGCCGAGCAGGGGGGCGATACCGTCCCCGAAGGTCTGGATATGAAGGAATTCAATGGCGTCAGAGCGTTGCTGGTGGAAGACAATATCATTAACCAGCATGTGGCCCGCGAGGTGCTCCAGAGCGAGGGTATGACTGTGGATGTGGCCGAAACCGGCCGCGTTGCGCTCGATTTGCTGGAAGACCACACCTACGATGTCATCTTCATGGATCTGCAGATGCCGGTCATGGACGGCTTTGAAGCCACCCGCGCCATCCGCGCCATGCCGAAGTTTGATGCCGTTCCCATTATCGCCATGACGGCACACGTGATGACGGAAGACAAGGCGCTGGCCCAGAGCGCGGGCATGAACGATTATATCACCAAGCCCATAGACAGGCTGCTGCTGTTCAGCGCGCTGCGTAAATGGGTTGGTCCACACCGCAAGCAGAAGGCGGATGAGGTATCACCCGACGGAATTGCACCGGAAGGATTGGTTCCAGACAGGGCAGGGCAGGCGCTTTCATCTGATACGCAGGCTCAGGGAGGAGCTTCCGGCACGCCCATTGCCCCCGTTCTGCCTGCAGCAGGGACTGGTAACGGCAACGGGCAGCAGGCACCTGCAAAGAGCATGAGCGCAACACCGCGGAGCTTGAAAGACGTGTTAACCGTGCCTGAGGAGCAGATGCCCGTTTGCAGCGAGAAAGTGCCGCTGCCAAAGAGCCTCCCCGGTCTTGATATCGTGGAAGGTGTGCAGCGTGTCAGCGGCAAGGAATGGCTGTACCTGAAGATTCTGGAAGGATTTCTGGGCGCGTATGGCGGCTCCATGGTTGATTTTCGCGCATTGTACGAAGCCGGAGATAAGGAGGGGCTGTCGCGCAAGGCGCATACCGTCGCGGGGGCAGCCGGAAATGTTTCCGCAAAGGAACTGCGGCTGAAGGCGCTGGCTGTGGAGCAGGCTGCGGGCAAGGGCAGCGATGGTCTTGCAGTTTTGCTGGATGCTCTTGAGGTGGCGCTTGAAGAGGCTTGCGAATCCATGCGCACGGTCGTGCGCATGTGCTCTGAAGAATAGCGACGGAAGTATTTCTGACCATAGATAAAAGAGAAGCCCCGCTGATGCGGGGCTTTCCTTTTTTGGATGGGGCGAATGATGGGGATTGAACCCACGACAACACGGGCCACAACCGTGTGCTCTACCAACTGAGCTACATCCGCCACAGGCAAGAACGGCTCTATACATGGACCATAGGGAGTGGTCAAGCATATTTTCCATAACTCCAAAAAAGATTTGCTCCCCACTTCGGTGCAGCGTACAAGAGTGTGCTGGCAGCGGAGAGGTTCCGCAATCCGAAGTGCCGGCCAGACAACACCCCAAAGGGAGTAGTATGGAAAAACTCGTCATCGAAGGCGGGCAACCGCTCAAGGGAACGATTAGGATAAGCGGCGCAAAGAATGCCGCACTGCCCATTCTCATGGGGTCCATCCTTCTGGATGAACCCACCACGTTTACCAATGTCCCCAATCTCAAGGACATTCGCACCACCATCAAACTGCTCGACATCCTCGGCTGCCCCGCATCGTTTGAAAACGGCGTTGTGCGCACCCGCCCCTGCGAGCTCAAGCCCGAAGCACCCTATGATCTGGTGAAGACCATGCGTGCCTCGGTGCTGTGTCTCGGCCCGCTGCTGGCCCGTCTCGGGTATGCCAAGGTGGCATATCCCGGCGGCTGTGCCATTGGCGCGCGTCCGGTAAACCTGCATCTTTCCGCGCTGGAACAGATGGGCGTGGAGTTCGATCTGGACTCCGGCTACATCATCGGCAAGGTGGATACCTTGCGCGGCGCGCATATTGTTTTTGAAAAGATCACCGTGGGCGGAACGGAAAACCTGCTCATGGCCGCCGCTCTCGCCGAAGGTGAAACCATTCTTGAAAACGCCGCGCGCGAGCCGGAAGTGGTGGACCTTGCCAACTTCCTCATCGCCTGCGGTGCGAAGATTGAAGGCCACGGCACCAGCGTCATCCGCATTCAGGGTGTTCCGCGCCTGCATGGCTGTGAATATCCGATCATGGCGGACCGCATAGAAGCGGGCACCTTCATGGTGGCAGCCGCCATCACCAAGGGCGATCTGCTGCTGGAACATTGCCCCTATGAAGCACTGGACGCCGTTAATTCCAAGCTGCGTGAAATGGGCGTGGAAGTGACAAAGGAAGAAGGCGGCGTGCGTGTGCGGTATACCGGCACCCTGAATTCCGTGGACATCACCACCCAGCCTTATCCCGGGTTCCCCACCGACATGCAGGCCCAGTTCATGGCCCTGATGTGTGTGGCGGACGGCTCGGGTATGGTGGAAGAAACCATCTTCGAGAACCGCTTCATGCACGTGCTCGAACTGGTGCGCATGGGCGCGGATGTCCGCCTTGTGGGCCGTACGGCACGCATCAAGGGCGGACGTGAACTGAATGGCGCCCCTGTCATGGCTTCCGACCTTCGTGCCAGCGCATCGCTGGTGCTGGCAGGTCTTGCGGCTCAGGGTACCACCCATGTGCAGCGCATCTATCATCTGGACCGCGGGTATGAGCGTATTGAAGAAAAGCTCAATCCCGTGGGTGCCAGCATAGTGCGCATGCAGGAAATCGAAGAATAATCCGGGGCTTCAGTGCGCCGTTTTTCCGAGTATTCCAAAGCCCCCGCCATGTCGGGGGCTTTTTTACTGCCGTGGCAATGGCTGGCCCTGTGCTGGTTTGCCGGAATATGGAGCACGCGGCATCCTCTGCCTGCTGTTGCCGTGGCGTTGGCCGCCACGGGCATGTATCTGCGCTGGAGCGTGCAGGGGGCCTCTGCTCCCGCAGCCGTGACGGCGGCTCCCGACTCCGCTGAACCGGTTTCCCTTCAGATATCTCAGGGCTATGCGTATCGCCTTGCCGCATGGGCGCGGCCCGTGCTGCTGCCGCTTTTGCTTACTCTGCTGGCTGTTGCGGCGGGATACGGGGCTGCCGTGTTGCGCACAACCGATGCTTCCGGGCTTCTTCCCGCCTTTGTGGAAGGCCGCAAACCCGTGGTGGTGACGGGAACGGTGCAGGCTGTGGAGCCTGCGCTGAACAACCGTCTGCAGATCATTCTGGACGATGTGTGGTGCGATACCGGCGATCAGCAGGTGCCCCTTGCCGGACGCATGGTCTGGACATGGGATTCCCCCGAACAGGTGGGCGGCATGGGCGAGGCCGCACGTCCGGGACCCGGCCAGCAGGTTTCTCTGCGCCAGCGGGTCAAGCCTGTTCGCGGCTTTCTGAACGAAGGTACGTGGGACAGCGGGCAATACTGGCGCGACAAGGGTGTGCTCTGGCGGGTGTGGACCCGTGGCAAGAAAAACGACCTGCGTATTTCCGGTGTTCCTTCCCGTATCTGGCAGTGGCGTGAGGCTGTGCGCACGCAGATGATGGGTGTGCTTGCTCCGGTGCAGGATGCCCTGCGTGTCACTGCTGTGCAGGCCGGACTGGGTGATGCGGCAGATAGCGCGGCTGCCGGTTCGAGGTCAAAGGCCGGTTCGGATAATGAAGACGGGACTGGCGATACCGCCGATACCGCTGACGGCGGTGCGGAGGAACAGGCCGGTGTTGCCATGGATTCGTGGCGCACGCTTGTTCCGGAAAAAGGCAATCCCGCCTCAGTCATTCCGGCACTGTTGTTCGGCGACAGATTCTATCTGACCTACGAGCGCATGGACCAGCTCTCTCTGGCTGCCGTGTCACACTCCCTGGCGCTTTCCGGCATGCATCTGGGTGTCATGGCTGGCTCGGGCTGGTGCTTTGCGTGGCTTGCGGGCTGGTTGTGGCCGGCGCTGTATCTGCGTCTGCCGCGGCCCAAGTTGGCTGTTCTGTTCGCTGCGCCGTTGGTGGCAGGTTATGTGTGGCTGGGGGGCGGTTCGCCATCCCTGCTGCGCGCCGCACTCATGTTTGCCTGCTGGGGCGTGTTGCTGTGGCGCAACCGGCCGCGCGTGTTGCTGGATGGCGTGTTCATTGCGGTGATGCTGATCTCCCTGTGGGATCCGCTTGCCCTGTTTGACCTGCGATTGCAGCTTTCGGCTCTGGCTGTGCTTTCTCTGGCCCTGTTTCTGCCTGTGCTGCTGCCTGTGGCGCTCGATTGCGCTGAATGGCTGTGTGGAAAGCGCAAAGGCTCAGCGGATGCCGCCGGTGACGCAGAGGAGAATACTGCTGCCGGATTCCGCTTATCCCGTTTGGCATCGAGTTTGGCATCGCATGTGTGCAGGGGGGCGGCAGGGCTGCTCGCGGCGAACCTGAGCATACAGCTCGGCATGTTGCCCGTGGTGCTCTGGAATTTCAATACCACCAGTTCATGGTTCCTGCTCAATCTGCTCTGGTTGCCTGTGCTCGGCTTCTGGGTGCTGCCGCTGTGTCTGGCAGGGCTGGCCTTCAGCGTGTTCTGGGCTTCTGCTGCTGCCCTGTGGTTTCAGGCTGCGCTGCTGCCCGTTTCGTGGCTGTTTGGCGGTCTGGACTGGCTGCAGCAGGCCGGATGGCTGATCCCGCATGTGGCCATGCGCCCGCACTGGCTGAGCATGGCCGGATACTGGATGCTGCTGGTGTGCTGTGCTTTCCGGTTCGGCGGCGTGGCTGCGCGCCATGCGCGGATGCTCAGGGGTGGTATGGCAGCGGGGGCCGTGCTCCTGCTGCTGGCTCCGGTCGGCCGCATGGTGACAGGAATGCAGGACGTGGTGACCCTGACCCTGCTCGACGTGGGGCAGGGGCAGTCCGTTCTCATCACGCTGCCGCATGAGCAGCGTATTCTGGTGGATGGCGGAGGTTTCGGGCTTGCCGGTTTTGATACGGGCAAATCCATCGTCACTCCGGCGCTGACATGGCACATGCCGCCTTCTCTGGCTCTCGTGGCCAACACGCATCCCGACACCGATCATCTGCAGGGGTTGTTTTACCCGCTGCGCTATTTTGACGTGGACCGGTTTGTGGTGAACGGCGACAAGCCTTCGCGTTCCAATGCCGCACGGCTGCGCGAGGTGGAGAAGGGGGCTGGCGTGAAGCCGGAAACCGTTGCGGCGGGCGATGTGCTGTTCGAGCATGAAGGGCTGCGTCTTGAGGTGCTGCATCCGCCCCGCGACAGGGGGCGTGCCTCATCCAACAATGCTGCGCTGGTGCTGCGCCTTGTGCGCAACGGGCATGGTCTGGCGCTGCTCATGGGGGATCTGGAAAAGGAAGGAATTAACGCCCTGCTGGCTTCCGGACGCGACCTGAGTGCCGAAGTGCTGGTGCTGCCGCACCATGGTGCGAAATCCAGCCTTGTGCCACGTCTGTACGATGCCGTGCGCCCGCAGATTGCCCTTGCGGGAACAGGCTATCTCAATCACTGGAAGTTCCCTTCGCAGGCGGTTCGCGACGAGCTGGTAAAGCAGGGTATACCCCTCTACCATACGGCGGAACACGGTCAGGTGCGTATTGTGTGGCGCGGAGACGGTGCGCCGCAGGTGTCCACCTTTCTGCCTGCGCCCTGATTGTATCTGATTTGATCTGGCCGGTTTTGCCTTTCCGATGCTGGATAAGCATGTCATCCGGAACCGGGAAATAGCCCAGGCACAAACAAGGAACGGCGCCTTGAAGACGCCGTTCCGATACCAACCATCAGACACCCCGTAGTGTCACACACTTTCATGGATTGCGGAGCCGCAGCGCCTCAGGGATTCTTGGCCATGGCCTGAGTCACGCGCAGCTTGAGTTCGGTAAGATCCACGGATTTCACGACATAGAAGTCCGCAGCAATGGATTTGAGATCGTGCTGAAAACTGTCATATGCGGTGCTGAGAATCACCGGCAGGTCCTGATCCTTGCTGCGTATCTGCTGCAGCAGGTCAAGGCCGGAAATGTCCGGTCCGAGCTTGATGTCGAGAATAACCACCCGCGGGGTTTCACGGGCTATGACAGCAAGAATGTTCTCTTGTCCGTCGGAGGTCGCGACAGTATACCCTTCCGCCTCAAGCTCTTCCTGATACAGCATGCGGATATGCTTTTCGTCATCAACGACGAGTAATTTCTTGCTGGACATGGACACCTCCAAGATAGCCCGGTTCAGCGAGTGAGTCTGCAGTGAGCATAACAACAGCAGCGGGAGATCCCGGCAATTATTTTCGCTGGATACCATATAGTATTACAGGACAGGGAACGTGACAAGCAGGCACGGACAAATCCTTGAAAAAGTTGCACGAGTGCTTGCCGGTTGCGAATTGCGGGGATTCGCGTAAGTTGCCCTCACGGATGAGGCAGTGGCGCATCAGTCCGCTTCAGAACGCGGTCTGGCCTGCGCTGCCCCCTTCAACGAACCCTCAGTCAAATGGACGCATCATGTCTGAACAGACTTATGAACCAGCCCCGTACGGGGTGACTGTAACCCTCGAACCGGCCAACGAAACCCGCGTGATGCAGGTGAAGAACGTGCAGCAGATGCTCAGTCAGCTGCAGATTCGCCCCACCACCGTGCTCGTTATCCGCGACGGCGGCTTGCTCACTCCGGACCTGAAGCTGCAGCATGGTGACAAGGTTACCGTGCGTACCGTGGTTTCCAGCGGCTAGAAGCGCACCGGAACGGCTTCCCATCACCACGGGAGCCGCATGAACCAAACCCCAAGGATGTTTTCATGAAATGCAAACGCTGCAAAGTGCCCGCAGTCGTCGCGCTGCCCAGCCATAACACGGGTTTCTGCGCCGAATGCTTCGACCTGTTCTTCACCCGTCAGGTTGAACGCGGCATTCATTCTGAAAAATTGTTCACCAAGGAAGACCGCATCCTCGTTGCCCTTTCCGGCGGCAAGGATTCGCTGGCCTGCATCCTCGTGCTCAAGCGCCTTGGTTACGATGTAACCGGCCTGCATATTGATCTCAGCATTCCCAACAGCTCGGAATTTGCCCGTGGCACAGTGGAACGCTTTTGCGAGGAGCACGGCATTGCCCTTATCGTCAAGGAAATGGCCAAAGAAGGCCTTGCCATTCCCGATGTGAAGGCACGGCTCAACCGCCCCATCTGTTCCGCCTGCGGCAAGATCAAGCGCTACTTCTTCAACAAGGTTGCACTGGACGAAAAGTACACTGTGCTGGCCACCGGCCATAACCTTGATGACGAAATAGCCCGCCTGTTCTCCAACGTGCTGCGCTGGGACGTGGGCTACTTGAGCGATCAGGGCCCCATGCTGGAAGCGGAGAACGGTTTTGCCCGCAAGGTGAAGCCCCTGTTCCGCCTTTCCGAATACGAAACGGCCAACTGGTCCTTCCTGCAGGGCATTCCCTACCATTACGCTCCCTGTCCGTATTCCAAGGGCGCCAGCTTCACCTCCTACAAGAAGCTGTGGGCCGATCTGGAAGAAGAAATGCCCGGCCGCAAGCTCGCCTTCTACCTCGGCTTCCTTGAGAAGGGTAAGGCACCTTTCCAGCGGCAGGAGGCCCTTACTGGCGATTCTCTCGCTCCCTGCACCTCTTGTGGCTATCCTACCTCCGCAGAGGTCTGCGGTGTGTGCCGCATCAAGGATGCCGTCTCCGAGCGGAAATAGCCGGATACTTAGTCATACGATTAAAAGAAGGGCAGGGCTGCATGAGCAGTCCTGCCTTTTTGTTTGGGGATATGATGCAACTGGATTGCGTCTGGAATTCGTTTATATTCCATCGACCTGTTGGGTAAACCGCTCATGCGCCGCGTAGTAAGATTCGGGGATTAAAGCGAAGGTAGCTTTCCAAACTTTGCATAGCGCAGTAGCCCGATTAGCAAAAATACACCTCCCTGTACCCCGAGTAGAATAATGTCTCCACCTGCAAGCCAGGAAAGCACTGCGGCAAGTCCGTACAGAACTTCCATTACCGCCCGCTTATAACGCTTTTTTCGGGTCTTCCCGAAGCGAGCGTCAAGGAGCCTAGAAAACAGGAAGAGCAGGAGGACAAGCAGCGCAAAAAGCAGGTATGGAAAATATTCATATATAAACAGACTATTCAAGCATATCTCCTTCCCATTCTGCTCTATGCGCACCTATTATAGCTGCGTCCGTTTTGAGCTGTGTTATCGCTTTTTTCACAACAGGAACCTCCTTGGCTACACCACTTATTGTCCCTGAAATAAATCCTGTTCCTCCACCAATTACAGCACCAGTCCCTCCTCCCGATACAAAGCCTCGTCCGGCGCCTATAACAGTACTCGCTAACTGGTTCTTTAAGATTCTTGAGGCAGGATTATTCCAAAGAGTATCCTTTTCAGAGTTGGCAGCCTCTCCCTCTAAACCCCACGGGTCAACGCAGTTGATCGGATCATCCACACAGTAATCCCGCAGGTCGCCATCGCCGTGTGTGTCGCGGGCGGGGTCAAAAAACAAGAGGGAGCATGCTGATGAGTGATGAGCAAGCACAATGCCAATAAGCGATGCAATACTTTGCAAAACACAGTCATCGTTTAATAAATTATCACTATAAACGAATATATTTAAATTCTGAAAATGTGGATGCTACTCTTTTTACATGATCAAGATTGCCAATCTCTTTTTTTGCATATTCAATCTTAACCATCCCTCCATAATATCTTAATCCTGACTTTGTATATATATTCATATGTGTCATTTCTGGACAAAAAGAGTAGCTTGAAAATGTAATACTCTTGATGTTGTCTAGTTTTAAAATTGTTGTCCCGTAAATATTTCTTGATAGGATGCCATCAGATGAAATAGAAACAATATATCCAATGGATCTCGAGATCAGGAATGTTACGCATGAGACTAGCAAGAGTGCTACGCCAAGCACTTCGCCATGTATCACAAGTGCTATTCCTGCGATCAAAGTAAAAATAGAATGTAGAATCCAAAAAACACCAATAGCAATGTATTATGTTTGGTATGCTTTCATATAGTATTGTGGCGCGCGGCAACATCGCGCGCCATATCGTTTATGTTTATTCTTTTGAAGAACCAAATTCCTTCACACGACTCTGTTCTTCTTTCACATGCACCTCCATTGGGATTGGGAGTGCTTTTATGCCAACACCAAGACTATATCCTTCGCCAGTATAGCCAGCCCCTTGGATTTTTTCTGTTCCCAAAGATGGGACTCCCGGAATCGGCAATTGATAACTTGCTCCTATCTTTTGTGATTTTCCTGCAAGGTCTTTGATCGTTTTCGCCGTGGTTGCTTGATATGAGGCTTCCCCAGAAACACCAAAGCCGGAAGAGGCGCCGTAGTCTCCATAGTACTCAACACCCCAATTTCCCTTATCATCCTTCACAACCATTGCACCGGCTCCTGCGCCAAAACCGAAACCACTGGCGGAAAATCCAACTCCAACCCCCTTGGTTTTCAGCCCCCACGGGTCAACGCAGTTTATGGGATCATCCACACAGTAATCCCACAGATCGCCGTCGCCGCGCATGTCGCGGGCAGGGTCAAGGGCGGTAAAACGGCCCAGCTCGGGGGAATAGTCACGGTAGCCGAAGCGGATGAATCCCGTGTGGCGGTCCACAAGGCCGGAGGCAAAGCCAACTGGCAGGAATAGCTCGGGATTGGAGTCGTTCAGCATAGTCCCGAAGCTATCATATGCCATTTCCTTTATCAACTTGCCTCCATTGGCATCCGGCAGCACCGCCAGCTTGAGCGAGCCTATCTGGTCGAATCCGAGACGATAGGTCGCGGCACCCTGCGGATGCTCCATGGTAACAGCTACGGGGCTGTGACCGGATTCGTAGTGGAACAGGCAGCGGGTGCCGCTGGTGTGGTCTATCCATGCGCCGAGACGCAAGGCATCCTTCCAGATGTAGGATTCGGCCAGCACCATTTATGTGCTTTTCCACCGGACCGAGTGCAGAGCCGTAGTAATAGGTAATCTGCGTACCATCAGGCAGGACAACACTGTCCAGCCGGGTGTCTGCGCCATAGGCAAAGGAGGTGGTCTCATCACCTTGCCGGGGCGAGCGAATCCGGCGGCAGAGGGAACCTTCCGGCGTGTACTCGCAGCGCACGTTGCCAACCTGCACCAAGCGACTGAGTTCCCATCGCTTTATGACAAAAAAGCCCCCGTCCTTGCGGACGGGGGCTTCGTATTCTCAGCTATGAGGCTCGGTTGTACTAATCCTGCTTCACTTCGCGCAGACGCAGGCTCAGGTCGCGCAGCTGGCGCGCGGAGACTTCGGAAGGTGCATCGGTGAGCAGACAGGTTGCCTTCTGGGTCTTGGGGAAGGCGATAACGTCACGGATGGACGGGGAGCCGGTGAGCAGCATGACCAGACGGTCCATGCCGAAGGCGATGCCGCCGTGGGGCGGTGCGCCGTATTCGAAGGCTTCCATGAGGAATCCGAACTGCTTGTCTGCCTCTTCCTTGGTAAAGCCGAGCGCGTCGAACATGTATTCCTGCTGGGCGCGGTTATGGATGCGGATGGAGCCGCCACCGATTTCGCTGCCGTTCAGCACGAGGTCGTACGCACGGGCCTTAACCTTGGCAGGATCTTCCTTCATCAGGGCTTCCTGACCCACCTGCACGGCGGTGAAGGGGTGGTGGCAGGCAACATAGCGCTTTTCGTCCGCGTCGTATTCGAACAGCGGGAAGTCGGTCACCCACAGGAAGTTGAAGGTGTTCTCGGGGATGAGGTTGAAGCGCTTTGCCACTTCCAGACGCAGGTTGCCCAGCGCGCTGTTGCACATATCCGGTGCACCGGCCTGGAAGAAGATGATGTCGCCCACTTCAAGACCAAGGGTCTCGGTCAGGTTCTGCTTCTCGGCATCGGACAGGAACTTGGCAAAGGGAGACTGCCATTCGTCGGCCTTGATCTTGATCCATGCCAGACCCTGTGCGCCGTAGATCTTCACGAACTCGGTGAAGACGTCGATTTCCTTGCGGGAAAGCTCGCCGCCAGCGGGCACGCGCATGGCCTTGACCATCTCTGCCTTGGCAAACACCTTGAACTCGGATTCGCGGAAGATGGAGGTCACTTCCTTCAGCTTCAGATCGAAACGGGTGTCGGGCTTGTCCACGCCGTAATCGGCCATGGCCTGATCGTAGGTCATGCGCACGAAGGGAGCGGTAAGCTCCACGTCGAGGCAGTCCTTGAACACGCGGCTCACAAGACCTTCGGCCATGGTCTGCACCTGCAGTTCATCCACGAAGCTCATTTCAATATCGATCTGGGTGAACTCCGGCTGACGGTCTGCACGCAGGTCTTCGTCACGGAAGCAGCGCACGATCTGGTAGTAGCGGTCCATGCCGGAAACCATGAGCAGCTGCTTGAAAATCTGGGGAGACTGCGGCAGCGCGTAGAACATGCCCTGATTCACGCGGCTGGGCACGAGGAAGTCGCGCGCACCTTCAGGGGTGGACTTGGTCAGGCAGGGGGTTTCCACTTCAAGGAAGTTCAGCTCATCCAGATAGCGGCGCACTGACTGTGCTGCACGGTTGCGCAGAATGAAGTTTCTGGCCAGCTTGGGACGGCGCAGGTCGAGATAGCGGTATTCAAGGCGCAGGTTCTCGGAAGCATCCACGCGGTCTTCAATCTGGAAAGGGGTGGTCTTGGCGGTGTTCAGCAGCTTCCATTCGGAAACATACACTTCCACTTCGCCGGTCACCATGGTGGCGTTGGTCATGCCATCGGGGCGGTGACGCACAACACCCTTTATTGCCAGCACGTATTCCGTGCGCAGAATGTGCGCGGTCTTGTGCGCATCAGCATTGAAATCGGGGCTGAAAACCACCTGCGTCAGCCCGGCGCGGTCGCGGAGGTCGATAAAGATGAGGCCGCCGTGGTCACGACGGAACTGCACCCAGCCCATAAGGCAGACTTCCGCGCCGATATTATTGGCATTCAGCTCGCAGCAACTGTGGGTGCGAACCCAGTTACCAAGGGGCTCTATGTACTGCTGGTGTTCCTGCTGAATATCCAAAATCTGGTCGCTCATTGTCATATCCTCATGACGTGCGGACAGTCTGTCCTGTAATATGTTTATGGTGTTATGATTATTTATATATGTTCAACAATCTCGGCCATGGGCACGGAAACCTGCTCGCCGGAGGCCATGTCCTTGACCACGACGGTGCTGGTTGCCAGTTCGTCGCCGCCGAGAATGAGCACCTTGCGGGCGTTCTTGCGGCTGGCCTGACGCATCTGCGCCTTCATGGACTTGGCGGCAAAGGCGAGTTCACCCACCTTGCCTGCTTCGCGCAGCGCCTGTGCGAGCATGAGCGCAACCTCAAGGCCATTATCGTCCAGCACGGCGATGTAGAAGTCGGGCTGTGCTGCTGCGCGTTCGCCCAGCATGAGCGCAAGACGTTCCATGCCGCAGGCAAAGCCGATGCCGGGTACGTCGGGGCCGCCGAGCTGCTTGATGAGACCGTCGTAACGGCCGCCACCGGCAACGGAAGCCTGTGCGCCGATGGAGCCGGAAACAACTTCAAAAGTCGTGCGGTTGTAGTAGTCCAGTCCGCGTACAAGGCGCACGTTCTGGATGTATTTGAGGCCTGCCCGGTCGAGCACGCTCAGCACCTTGGCGTGGTGGTCGGCACATTCGGGGCAGTTGTGTTCCAGAATGGTGGGTGCATCCTTCGTCAGCTCTTTGCAGGCGGGCACTTTGCAGTCCAGCACGCGCAGGGGATTGGTATCCATGCGGCGGCGGCAGTCTTCGCACAGGGCAGAGGTGTCCAGCTTGGCAAAGAAGGCCTTGAGCGCGTCGTTGTATTTGGGACGGCACTCGCGGCAGCCGAGGGAGTTTATTTCCAGCGACAGGTCGGTAAGGCCGATGCGGGTGAGGAAGGTCATCAGCATGAGGATGACTTCGGCGTCCGCGTGGGGCTCAACCGGTCCGAGGCACTCGCAGTTGATCTGGTGGAACTGGCGCATGCGGCCCTTCTGGGGGCGTTCGTAACGGAACATGGGGCCGAAGGTGAAAAGCTTGGCCACCTGTTCCTGCGCATGCATGTTGGCTTCGATGTAGGCGCGCATGACGCCTGCGGTGGCTTCCGGACGCATGGTCAGGGAGCGGCCCTTGCGGTCGTCGAAGGTGTACATTTCCTTCTGCACCACGTCGGTTTCGTCACCGATGGAACGCTTGAACAGTTCGGTGCGCTCCAGAATGGGGGTGCGCAGTTCCGTGTAGCCGAAGCTGCCGAACACCTCGCGTCCGATACCTTCCATGAAGGTGAAGGCGTCGCTGTCCGGCGAGAACATGTCGGCAAAACCCTTGATCTTTTGTACGCTGCTCATGTCGCTATCTCGAAGATTGGTCTGCCGTTGCCTTCACCCGGCAAATGCTGGGGATGAATGCTGTCCGGCGGGCGGTTGGTGCGCGCTGTCAGGCTTGTGCCTGCAGCATCACGCAGAAACAGCACTGAATAGTCCAACGGGCGGTAATTGTCAAAACTGTAAACATAGTCCGAAATACCAAGGGCCCGCTCCATGTGGAGCAGGCCCTTAGCACTTTGCCCTTGTCCGGTTCCGAAACGGAATGGCTATTCCGCGCGGAATTCTCCGCTCTTGCCACCGGCCTTGTAGACGAGGCGGCAGTCGCGGATGACAATATCTTTCTGTACGGCTTTGCACATGTCATAGATGGTCATGGCGGCTGTCTGGGCGGCGACAAGCGCTTCCATCTCCACGCCGGTCTGGCCGGTCGTGCGTGCTTCGGCCTCTATATGAATCTGGCAGGTTTCATCTTGAATGGAGAACCGCACATCCACATAGCTGAGGAACAGGGGGTGGCAGAGGGGGATAAGTTCCCACGTGCGCTTGGCTGCGAGAATGCCCGCAACCTTGGCGGTGGTGAGCACGTCGCCCTTGGGTAGGGCCTGCCGCTTGAGCAGGTCCAGCGTGCTGGGAGAAACTTCAACCACCGTGCGCACTATGGCCACGCGGCGGGTGTCGTTTTTGTGGCCCACATCAACCATGGTGATGGAGCCGTCCGCGCTCATGTGGGAAAAATCCTGATCGCTCATGCTAGTCCACTCCCATGGCCTTGCCGACTTTCTTGAACAGGTTCTTTGCCTTGGTCATGGGCTTGTCTTCTTCCAGCTGGGCAAATTCGCGCAGCAGTTCTTCCTGCCGCTTGCTCAGCTTGGTGGGCGTTTTGACCACGATCTCGACGAGCAGGTCGCCGTTGGAGCCGTAGCCCAGTGAAGGCAGGCCGTAGTCGTGCATGCGGAAAATCTCGCCATTCTGGGTACCCTTGGGAATTTCCACCGTGATGGGATCATCAAGGGTGGGCACTTCTATGCGGTCGCCAAGGGAGGCCTGCACGAAGGAGATTTCGCGGGTCACGATCAAATCCTGCCCGTGACGGCGGAAGGTCTTGTCCTGCTCCACGGTGATGACCACATACAGGTCGCCGGGAGGCCCGCCATGAATGCCGGGTTCGCCTTCGCCGCGCAGGCGCAGACGGTTGCCGGAATCCACACCCGCGGGAATACGCACGGAAAGTTCCTTCGTCTCCTGCACTATGCCCGCGCCACGACAGCGGGGGCATGGATTGGAGATGATCTGGCCGGTGCCGCTGCAGGCGTGGCAAGGCATGGAGATGGAGAAAGGTCCCTGACTCTGGCGCACCTGACCCCGGCCGTTGCAGCGCGAACAGGTTTCCGGCTTGGTTCCCGGGGCAGCTCCTGTTCCTTCGCATTCGGTGCAGGTGACCCGCTTGGGGATCTTGAGGGTGACTTCGTCGCCCTTGGCTGCCTGCCGGAAGTTGATATTCAGGTTGTAGCGCAGGTCCGATCCCGCCTGAGCGCGGGGGCCTCTGGATGCGCCGCCCATGGAAAAGCCGAACAGATCGCCGAAAATATCGCCGAACTGGCTGAAGATATCCTCTGCGCTGTGGAAGCCGCCACCGCCGAAGCCGTTACCGCTGACTCCCGCGTGTCCGAACTTGTCGTAGCGTTGGCGCTTGTCGGCGTCGCGCAGGACGTCATACGCTTCCGCCGCTTCCTTGAACAAAGCTTCGGCCTCGGGGTTGTCCGGGTTGCGGTCCGGATGGAACTCCATGGCTTTCTTGCGGTAGGCTTTCTTGATTTCGTCTTGCGATGCGCTTCGGCCTACGCCCAGCACTTCGTAGTAGTCACGCTGGCTCATAGTTCCCTGTTACTCGGCGGTCTTGGTTTCTTCGTGGGTATACCATTCCATATTGTCGGGCAGAACCTTGCCTGCGGCGATTTCGCGCAGGGCGGTCACGACTTCCTTGTTCTTGCTGTCCACGAGGGGCTTGTAGCCTTCGCGGAACTGCTGAACGCGTTTGATAGCCATCTGAACCAGCAGGAAGCGGTTGCCTATGTGCTTCTGGCAATCTTCTACGGTAATACGGGCCATGTTTGACTCCTTGTATTGAAATGAACGGAAGCGTTTTCCGTTGTTCTCTTGTGTGTTCCGCTAGAGTGCGGGCAGCCTGCTCATGAGATCGTCAAGCAGCAGGCGTTCTGCCGGAAACCAGATATCTTCGCCTTCAACCTGTATCCAGCACCGTCCGGATGATACCGGATCGGAGAAAAAATTCACCGTTGCAAGCGTATGCCGGCCGGGGCCGGAAAATTCCCATGTCAGCAAGTTTCGTGCTCCGGCGGGCAGTTCCTTGCGTGGGGCGTCTACAAACTGCAGCGAACCGAGTCGCCACATGATGACATCGAGTCCGGTCAGTTCCTTGCCCGATGCCCCGTCGTGCCAGCCGTCTGCTGCGCGCAGTGCCGTGTATTCTCTGACCTTGCCGTTCCGGCGCACGGTAAAGCGTTGCTCTTCCGTCTGGCCCAGGTCAACCTCCAGCACCGGCTTTTCGCGTAGCGCAAAGGCCGAAGCATTGAGCTTGTCCACCAGTTCCGCTTCTACCTCCACAGGCACGTTCTGCCGTGAGAGGCGGCATAAAAAGACCTTGCCGTCCGATCCGTCGTGGTACAGCTCAATGGTTTCCGGAGCCGCAGACTTCTTGGTCCATACGGAAATCTTGAGCGAGCGGGGCGGCAAGGCGGCCTGTGGCTCGATGGCCACGTTCCTTGCCCGGGCGTTGACCAGCGTGTGCAGATACAATGCTGTTTTGGCCTGCGCCACGGAATGCCGTGTCAACTGCTCCGGAGCAGAAAAGATGAACATGTCGCCCGTGCGGGAAATTTCCCAAACGCCGGTACCCGGCCCTTCTGCGCTGATGCGCGTAATGTCCTCAGGTTCGGTGGCGCTGACAAGCCGCAGATCGTGAAAGAACGATTCCGGCTTGTTGAAAAGATTTCTGTACTGGTTGGTAACCAGCACCACCTGGTCCCCCTGCAGGGAGCTTCGTGCGTATACGGTTCCCTGAGCCGGGCCGTCGGCGCCTATTACTATGCCCCAGACATCCTTGCCCGTTAGGGTAATGCTGGTGTTGTCGTTGTCCAGACCGAAGCTGCTTTTTTCGCGTCTCGTGAAGCGGCCCACGTGAGAAACCGGCGGCGTGTGGCCGATGGTGTCCAGAAGGCCTTTCAGCCTTGCCTCGTTGGCGCGGATGGGTGCCGTGCCGTTGACGGGCATGATGAACCATCCTTCGGCAGTGCGGCTGAACAGGGAGTTGCCCGCAGGCGACTTGAGTTCAATGCGCGTCAGCGATTTCAGGCTCAGGCCGGGCCATGTGGGGTCGCCGATAAGGATGACCCCCCGCTTCGTCCATTGATGGATTCCCAGCCCTAGTCCGGTTGCGAGGATCAGCAGGGCCAGAAATATGGCAATGCGTCGCTTCATATATATAATGCTGGCCTGTCGCCGCTGCGGTTTCCGGCATATCTGTTGATGATCCGGCAGGCCTGTGTAGGTAGGCCGGTGCTCAAATGCCGTATCTGCCGTAAAAAAACAAAAAGCGCCTTGATCCTGAGGGAGAGATTCCTGATTGGCAAGGCTGCAATACTCATAATGCGTCCGGACCGTTATGACACGCAAAGCATTCTCTGTGGCAGAGGGCGCACGTGCATGCAGTTGGTTCCGCACCCGAAGCCGGTCTGGTTTCGGAGGCAGTGGGTCAAAAATAACAACAGGTTAAAAGGACGCAATATGCCAAGCTGCGCAGCATACTCTTGCGGTCGTTCTGTGTCAATAAACAGGGAGCTCCTTTTTCCGGTGAACGGTTGCGTACCGCAGTGAAGAAGGGTATGCGGGCGCTTCAGCGGGTGAAGGGGAGTGCTGAAGGCGGGTGCGCCGAAGTGCCTGCAGAACCATTAACCGGAACGTATCGCTGAAGACTTTTTGCGAAGAGGAATGAATATGGCGCGGGAAAAACTTTCATACGCACAAAAGCAGTGCATAAGCAGCGCGGGTAAGCTCATGCAGTCCACGCAGATGATCTATCCGGGTGCGCGGATTGGCGTTGCCATGTCCGGCGGCATGGATAGCTGGGTGCTTATGCAGACCCTGCTGCACAGGCGCAGAATCGTGCCGTTCACCTTCGAGATCATGGCGTTGCACCTGAACCCCGGTTTTGATCCGGAGAGCCACGCCCCCCTTGTGCCGTGGCTGCAGGAGCGGGGTATTTCCTATCATGTGGAAGTGACAGACCACGGTGCGCGCGGTCATTCGCCGGAAAACAGGAACAATTCACCCTGCTTCTATTGCGCCATGCTGCGCCGTACCCGCCTTTTCGAGCTTTGCCGAGATTACAATCTCACCCATCTTGCCTTCGGGCACAACGCGGACGACCTTGTGGGTACCTTCTTCATGAACCTGTACGAGGGCGGCAGCGTGCGCGGCATGTCCATCAAGGAAGCCTTCTTCGGCGGGCGCCTCATGGTCATACGCCCGCTCATGCTTGTCGAGAAGTCGGTCATCAATCGCTGTGTTCGCCAGTGGGAGCTGCCCCTGTGGAGCAACCCCTGTCCGTCCGCTTCCGATTCCCGCCGCAAGGAGGTCATGGATGACTTCTGGGAGATGGCTGCGCGCAACAAGGGGCTAAGGCAGAATGTTTTCAATGCCTTGACCCGTTGGCAGCTGGGCTTGACACTGGATGGCAAAGCAAAGTAAAGAAGCGGAGAATTGGTTGAGGATTGTCCTTGCTATAGGGCTCTGAATTTCCTGATGGAATCGTGTAGAAGAGCGAAGCGGAAGAATGCTGTTTAGCAAGTATCACATAGTTATCTTTAGAGAAAACGAAGGTCATTGCAAAAAATTATTTTTGCGTGGATGGCTATGTGTGCTGGTGTTCGGCATTTTTCTGACATTTGCGGCCGGAAACGTTGTTTTCTGGAAATATTACACCAGCTACCAGAAGCTTTCTCAGGAGTACGCCTCGGCCGAAAAGACGGTTGAGGAGCAGAATAACCAGATCCTCAGCATGGCGAACAAGCTGAAGAGCGTGCAGAACGATCTGCAGCGCATTCAGCAGTTCGACTCCAAGCTGCGCGTCATGATCAATCTGGACAAGGATCAGGGCGACACGGCAGCTGCCATGGGCGGTTCCCGCTCCAAGGATTTTTCAGAAAGTTATCTTCCCATTCACCGTCAGGAGCTGCTTGCACGCAAGATGCACAGCTTCCTCAATCAGCTGAACACAGAAGTCCGGCTTGAGGAAGTGCAGCAGCAGGAGCTGATGCAGCGTTTCCGCGAGAACCGCGAGCTGCTCGCATCCACCCCCTCCATCTGGCCGACCGAGGGCTGGGTTTCCTCCCCCTTCGGCATGCGCCGTTCTCCGTTTACCGGACGCCGCGAATTCCACAAGGGCATCGATATTACCAACCGCAAGGGTACGCCGATCTATTCCTCCGCCAAGGGCGTGGTTTCCTTTGCCGGTGTGGACGGCGGCTACGGCAACGTGGTTGTCGTGAGCCACGGCGACGGTATAGATACCCGCTTCGCCCACATGCAGCGCTTCGTGGTCAAGGCCGGGCAGAGTGTCACCCGTGGTGAACTTATCGGCTACATGGGCAATACCGGACGCTCCACCGGACCGCACCTGCACTATGAAGTGCGCGTGAGCGGTGTGTGCGTGAACCCCATGCGCTACATACTGAACTAGTCAAATTTCTTCCTAGGCATGTTGAAGCCCCCGTCTGGATAATCCGGCGGGGGCTTCAGCTCTTTTTATCAGGGGGGCGGGAATCAGGCGCCTTCGTCGGCAGCCAGTTCCCCTACAACCGAAGAGAGCAGGGCGCCGGAAATTTCCTTGGCGCTGCGCAGAATGATCATGGTGCGGGTGGCGAACACGGGCTCGATGTCATTTATCTCCATGAGAATGCGTTCCAGCGAATCGGTGTCGCTGCAGCGGATGCGGGCTATGAAGCATTCTTCGCCGGTCATGTGATAGGCCTCTTCCACCCCTTCAATGGCAGAGATGGCCTGGCCTACTTCGGGCGCGAGCCGGTGGGGCGTGATTTTTACGCTCACAAAGGCTGAAAGCGGCAGGCCCAGTGCGGCAGGTTCTACCTGAACCGAGTAGCCGCGGATGATGCCGCGTTCTTCCATTTTGCGGATACGTTCGAACACGGCGGAGGTGGTCATGCCGAGCTGGCGTGCAATTTCCGCGTTGGATATGCGGGCGTTTTCCTGAAGAATAGTCAGAATGCGCCTGTTTTTTTCGTCGATTTGTATCTTGGGCAGGGTTTTGTACTTCATGAAACCATCAAATATTCGCAGGTCGTGGAAAGGTCAAGATGCCGGTAACGGCAGGCGGGAGTGTCCGGCCACTTTTCTACACTGCGGTCATTGCAGAGGCGCATGCAGGCGCGGATACATACCGGCTCTGTTGCAGGCGGAAAGATGGCAAAATGCCCGCCGGACCGGCGTTTCATTGTCACCCGTCTGAGGCTTTTTCTTGCCCTGCCCGAGTCTTCGTGGTAGCCGCAAGCATGTTCGATCTCGATCTCGCACTCAGCGTCCGGAAGATCTCCGTCGCATTGATTCCCATGCTGCTCGGCATGGTTTGTCATGAAGTGGCCCACGGCTGGGTTGCCTGGAAGCATGGCGATCCTACAGCCAAGAGCCTTGGCCGCCTTACCCTGAACCCGCTGCCGCATATTGACCCCATGGGCACGCTGGTGTTCATTCTCACCGCGCTGACCAGCCCCTTTGTCATAGGCTGGGCCAAGCCGGTGCCTGTGAATCCCCGCTATTTCAGTAATCCGCGCAAGGGAATGATGCTTGTGTCGGTGGCGGGACCTGCGGCCAACTTCCTGCTCGCCATTCTATTTGCCATGGGCTACCGCCTTGCCGGTTCCGGCATGCTGATGCCCGGAGGCGTGCAGGAGTTTCTGCTGGCCATGTGCGCAACCGGCGTGTGGATAAACCTTACGCTCTGCTGGTTCAACCTCATGCCCATTCCGCCGCTTGACGGCAGCAAGATCGCAGCTGGTTTCATGCCGCCCCACATGGCGTACAAGTACCTGCAGATCGAACGGTACGGGCTTATCGTTGTCATGATTCTGCTGGCATCCGGCCTTCTGGGCAAGGTTGTCTGGCCCCTTGTGGACGGTTCGGCAGATCTCATATCCGCTCTCATCGGCATCCGCTGATGCCGACATTCTTTCTGGAGGACTTTGATGACTAGACAGCGCACGGTATCCGGCATGCGGCCCACGGGCTCGCTGCATCTCGGCCACTATTTCGGCGTTATCAAGAACTGGGTGGAAATGCAGAAGGAGATGGACTGCTTCTTCTTTGTCGCCGACTGGCATGCCCTGACCAGCGACTATGCCGAACCCGCCCGTATCAAGGGATTTGTTCCCGAACTGGTGAAGGATTGGGTGGCATCGGGTCTTAACCCCGAAGAGTGCGTCATCTTCCAGCAGTCTCTGGTCAAGGAACACTCCGAACTGAACCTGCTTTTCGGCATGATCACGCCCCTCGGCTGGCTTGAGCGCTGTCCCACCTACAAGGAACAGCGTGACCAGATCACCAACAAGGACCTTGGTAACTACGGGTTCCTCGGCTACCCCGTGCTCATGGCAACCGATATTCTCATGTATCGCCCCCAGTGGGTGCCGGTGGGACAGGACCAGTTGCCGCATGTTGAAATGACCCGCGAAATCGCCCGTCGCTTCAACTTCCTGTATCAAACAGATTTCTTCCCCGAACCGCAGGCCCGCCTGACTCCGGAAGCAAAGCTCCCCGGTCTGGACGGACGCAAGATGTCCAAGAGCTACAACAACTCCATCTACCTGCGCGAATCCATGGAAGAGATCACCCCCAAGGTGCGCGGCATGCTCACCGACCAGAACCGTCTGCGCAAGACTGATCCGGGCGACCCCAAGGTGTGCAACCTGTTCCCCTACCATGTGCTCATGACGGATGAAGCCACGCAGGCGGAAATCTGTCAGGGCTGTACCACCGCCACGCTCGGCTGCGTGGACTGCAAGAAGATCCTTCTGACTTCCATGGAGCGCTTCCTTGCTCCCATACATGAGCGCCGCCGCGAACTGGATGCCCGTCCCGACATGGTGCGGGACATCATCAATCACGGAACTGAGCGCGCCCGTGTGGAGGCGCAGAAGACCATGGAAGGCGTGCGCAAGCACTTCCATTTCGATTTCTAGTCTTACGCAATATGAATGAAGAGGCCGGCGGAGTAACTCCGCCGGCCTTTTTCATGCTCAATGGGTGGGCATAGCCCGCTGCAATCCGGTCAGCCGTGCGGCGAAAAGTTCCGGCCATATGTGGCTTGATCTGCTGCCTGCGGGGCGGATGCGTTCTGCATTGCCTTATTCAGCCTGCCCGTCATGCTCTGCATGTTTTTCCGGCAGGGGGGCAAAGCAAAGCTGGCTGCCAGAGCGCTTGGCTTCATACATGGCACTGTCTGCCGCGCTGAGCAGCTCGCTTGCCGTGGTCCCGTGATGCGGATACAGGCTGGCACCGATGCTGGCACCGATGGAGCATTCCGTTATCTGGCAATCGTACGGGGAGAGCAGATGGGCAAGCAGTTCGCGGCTTATGCGTTCCACTGCGGCGGGGCCAGAAACATCCCAGAGAAGCACGGCGAATTCGTCGCCACCCATGCGGGCAGCGATATCCGAGCTGCGCAGACGGCGGTCAAGCCTTCTTGAGACCTGCTGCAAAAGGTAGTCACCAACCTGATGACCGTAGCTGTCGTTTATCGGCTTGAAACCGTCCAGGTCGATGAACAGCAGCCCTATCTGGCATCCGGAGCGGTTTGCCTGTTGGAGCATTTCTTCCAGCCGCTTATTGAATCCTATGCGGTTGGCAATGGCTGTGAGCGGGTCAGTTATAACCATGAGTGCCAGCTGCTCCTCGGCCTGTTTCTGGGCGGATATATCCATAATCAGCCCTTCTAGGCGCTCAAGCCGGTCGCCTATGCCGAATACGCCGCGCGCGCTGATTCCCACCCAGAAGACCTCACCGTCCTGACGCTGCACCTGTGCTTCAAACCCGTTTACGACCCTTTCGGATATAATGCGTTTCTTGAGTATTTCCAGCTGTTCAGGGTCAGCGAAAAGTTGTGTGGCAATGCTCGTGACCTGATACGTCATACCCGGTGCCGAATCATAACCGAACATGCGTGCCATTGCCGGGTTGACCCCGATAAATTTGTCGTCGGCGGTGGCAGTAAAAATACCTTCCGCCGCGTTCATGTAAAGAGCGCGGTAGCGTTCTTCGGCACGGCGCAGTGAATTCTCGATGCGCTTGCGGTCGGTGATGTCCATGATGACTCCCGCAAGGCCCAGCAGCGTTCCGTTTTCATCAAACATGGACTCTTTGCTGAACATTACTTCGCGCAGGCCCTCGTTGGTCTGGATGGAGTATTCGTATTGCTGAATGGCGGGGCCGTGCGATTCCAGCAGGGCTCTGTCCATATCGTGGTATTTTTCTGCAAGATGTCTGGGTGCAATGTCGAATACGCTCTTGCCGAGCAGCTCCTGACCCTTCTGGCCGAGCTGGGTCTCGAACGCTTTGTTGAGAAGCTGGTACCGGCCTGCGGGGTCTTTGAAAAAAATCGGCGTGGGCAGGGCATCAAGCAGGGTCTGAAGAAATGTGTGGCTGTGCCGTAGCTGTCGTTCAGCCTCCTTTCCTTGCGTGATGTCCATAACGGCACCCTGTATGTAGCCGTCCTCCGTGTGTACGGTGGCTGTCATGAGTGCCTGACGGCTGCGCCCGTCGCGTGCGGTGAATTCGAGTTCAAAATTGTCTATCCGGCCGTTTGTCTGCAACAGCTCCACTATCTGTTTGCGAACGGAGGGGTCCGAGTAAAAGCTTGCGGGCTGACCGTCCTGCAGGAGTTGCTCCGGGTCGTCATATCCCAGCCGCTCGGCGCACGCTTTGTTCAGGTAGAGAAAACGGGTCCCGTCAAGGGAAGAGCGGAATATGGCAACCTGCGCAAGATCCATGAGCGACCTGAGTTCGCGTGCTTCCAGCCATGCCTGCACGCAGCCGCGATCCTGCTCAGGCAGCTGGTTGCAGGCGGGGTTCTGATTGCTGTTCTGCTCCGGACAGGTTGCCGGTGGCTGCGCGTGACGGGAAGCGCGTCTGCATCCAAGCCTCCATGCGATGAATACGCTCAGAAGCCACAGGGCAACGGTGACGGGAAACAGAGGAACGGAGGCCGGAGGGGGACTCTGCGCGGCTGAAGGTGCGCTTGCCAGAACTGACGTTGGCAAGAGCGGCAGGATGGTGAGAGCGGTCAGTACGGAGGATGCATCAATTCGCATGGGTCCCTCGATAGTGTGGAGTCAGAGCTAAGTATGCCATGCAACGGCAAAAGCCCCAATGAGTAATTTGTGGTTAACGGACCGGCTTTCATCTATTTGATGCAAAGAAGGCCGAGGTCATTTGACCTCGGCCTTTTCGTTGCGGATATGCTATTCCATTGCGGTTCAGGCTTCGACCTTTTTGCCCGCAAAGTACACAAGGGCGATAACGGCCGCGCAGCCGAGGGGAAGGGTCAGGCCCACAGGCAGGCCGAGCCCTGCCGGCAGGTAGCCGCACAGAACGGCCATGGCCGCAACCGTGACGGCGTAGGGCAGCTGGGTGCGCGTGTGATCGATATGGTCGCTTGCGGCACCCATGGAGGAAAGGATGGTGGTATCTGAAATGGGTGAGCAGTGGTCGCCGAAAATGGCTCCGGTAAGCACGGCACCGATGTTCAGGATAAGGTATTCATGTTCCGGTGCAATGGCCCATGCCAACGGAATGGCCAGAGGCATGAGAATGCCCATGGTGCCGTAGGAGGTGCCGGTGGCAAAGGAGATGATGGAACCCATGATGAAGATGATGGAGGGCAGCAGGTAGGCGGGCATGGAGTCGGAAAGCACGCTCACCAGCCATGCGGCGGTACCCAGTTCCTTGATCATGCCGGAAAGGGACCATGCCAGCAGCAGAATGACCGCCGTGATGTTCAGCGATTTCACACCCTGCACCCAGGTGCCGATGGCCTGCTCAACGGAGAAGATGCGCTTGGCAACGCCCATGGTCATGGCAACAATGCCCGCTATAAGCGCCGACTGGAACAGAACCACGGAAGCATCGGATGCGCCGAAGCATTCGCGGATGGCGGTAAAGCTCATGGGGCTTTCGTTCAGCAGGGCCTGAAGGGCGGCGTTGTCTCCGCCGTTAATGGAGTGGTAGCCGTTGAAATAGAAACCGAGAAAGGCCGCAGCAATCAGCGTGCCGATGGGGATGATGGCGTTCCAGATGCTGGGCACCACGTGCTCTTCGGGTTCAAGGTCGGTGGCTTCGTCCGCAACCATGGGCTTGGCGTTGTCGTCCAGCACTTTGCCTTCACGGCGCGCGCGGCGTTCGGCTTTGAGCATGGGGCCGAATTCGCGCATGAACATGATGCCGGCGAGCACGAAGAGCAGGATGAAGATGTTGTAGAAGCGATAGGGAATGGTCTCCACAAAGGAGGTGTAGGCGTTGGCTTCCAGCCCGATGGCGGAAAAACCGTCCTTGATGAGACCCACTTCGTATGCGACCCATGTGGAAATGAGGGCAATGCCCGCAATGGGCGCTGCGGTCGCGTCGATGATGAAGGCCAGCTTCTCGCGGGAAACGCGCATGCGGTCAGTAACAGGACGCATGATGGGGCCGATGGTCAGCGAGTTCGCATAGTCGTCGAAGAAGATGAAAAGGCCCATGAGCCATGTGACGAACTGCGAGCTGCGCGGCGTTCTGGCCTTTCTTGCAAGTGCCTCGGCAATGGCGCGTGCACCGCCCATTTTGGATACGAGAGCGATGAGCCCGCCAATGGCAAGGCACTGCAGAACGATACCGGCGTTCCACGGGTCGGCCAGAGAGCCGAGCACCTCGCGGGAAACGCGCAGAAAAGAGTCGATCATGCCGTCATACAGATTGAAGCCTTTGGTTTCCAGCAGCATGGCGCCGGAAAACACGCCGAGGAAGAGTGAAAGAACAACGTTGCGGGTGATGAAGGCCAGTGTGATGGCGACCAGCGGGGGAACAAGTGTCCAGAAGCCGAAGCGTGCGGCGTTTGCGGGGCCGAGGCTGGAATCCGCTGCAAAAGCGGGCAGCGCCGTAAAGAGAAGTGCCACAAGAGTGGAGAGAATTGCCCAATAACGCGATTTCATGATGAAAAACTCCCTTGGTGCCGTATTTTTTTGAATGACACCGCAGTAGTTCCTATTGGAAATACGCTTTTTATGCAACCTGTCAGGATACTCATGGTAACCTTGTATGCAGGCTGTGCCTACGAGACAAAAAAGTGGGTACTTGTGCATTCGTGTGTACCGTGGAATATGTTTGGTAGAAGAAATTACCATATCCGGAGGAAGCACATGAAGGTTGTTGCATTTAACGGCAGTCCCCGTAAGGGGGGCAATACGGAAGAACTCATTCTCAAGGTTTTCGAACCTCTGCAGGCAGCCGGGGTTGAAACGGAGATGATTCAGGTTGGCGGCACGGGGCTTCGGGGTTGTATAGCCTGCATGAAGTGTCGTGAGCGCAAGGACGGCAAGTGTGCCATCAAGAAGGACGGTCTGAACGATTACGTGCAGAAGATGCGCGAGGCAGACGGCATCATTCTCGGTTCGCCCACCTATTTTGCGGACGTGACCGCCGACATGAAAGCCCTGATCGACCGTTCCGGATATGTGACCCTGAGCAACGGGGCGGAGCTGCGCCGCAAAGTGGGGGCTTCTGTCGTGGCCGTGCGCCGTGGCGGAGCAACACACGTGTTCGACACCATGAATCACTTTTTCCAGATCAGCCAGATGATCATTCCCGGTTCCACTTACTGGAATATGGGGTACGGGCTGACCCCCGGTCAGGTGACAGGAGATGACGAAGGCATGCGCAACATGGTCAACCTTGGCGAGACCATGGCGTGGCTGATGAAGGCTATTGCTGCCGCCGGCAAGGACTAGACACCGGCCCTTCGGGGCTTGCCCCTGCCGCAATACACGGAAAAACCGCAGGCTGCCTGAGCAGTCTGCGGTTTCTGTTTTAGCGGATAGGGTGGTCGGGCTACTTGTTCTTGTGTTTGCGGGCCAGAGTAATGCCTGCAAAAAACCCGGCAACCATGCCAAGGGCTATGGCGCGGGGCAGGTTGTCCAGCAGTCCGGCAAAGTTGGCAAAGGCACCCAGGGCGCCGCCGATGAGTATTCCACGGACCAGAAAGTTGGGTGTTTCCTTGGCCATACGCACTCCTTGGTAGGTCATGTAGTGGTGCTGAAGGTACGGTCCGCAGGCAGCTGTGTCAACGGAAGAAGCGAGTTGCAAAAGGGAGTGAGCGGTCACCTAAAGAAATCTTAAGAGGGGCCGATAGGCAGTGCAGAATGTTTTGCAACTGTTACCGCAAGGGGGCCACATGCAGATAAACGGCACCGTATTCCATCACTACAGCGAGCTGGGAAAAGGCTTGCGAGTGGAAGAAACACAGGAAGCGCAACCCAAGCGCACCTCTGCAAATATCTCTGCCGGGACGGAAGGTGACACCGTCAGCATCTCGGAAGAGGGCCGCAGCATGGCCGTGGCTCAGGCACAGGGTGGAACAGCGGCCGCTTCCGGCAGCGAAGAGGATTCGTCCTCCGCTGAGGATCAGCTGATCGAGCGCATCAAGAAGCAGATCCAGAAGCTGCAGGAAGAGATCAAGACGCTTCAGAATGATATGACCCTGTCTGACGAAGAAAAGGCCAAGCAGCTTCAGATGAAGCAGAGTGAGCTGATGCAGTTGCAGACCCAGCTGCAGAAGGCACAGGAAGAGCAGCTCAAGGCGCAGGGCCTCTCTCTGGGCGGCGGAACGCGCGCACAGGGCTTTGGCAATTCGCTCTCAAAGTAAGAAGACTCAATGACGGGCGACGCACCTGCATGGCGATCAGGTGTGTAACCGACATTTTCAGACCTCCAAAAGCAGGCAGCCCGGTCCTTTCGGATCGGGCTGCGCGCTTAGGAGGTCTTCTTTTTCAAAGGGGGAGTTGTTGCAGTGGGCGATGCAGCAACTTGTGAACAGGCATGAGAAAGAGAAGCTATGAGGAGTTCGTCTGTTGTTCGCGTTATCGTCTATATATCGTATGCCGCAATAGCGGCTTTTAATTCTGGGCGGGGCTTCGCGCGTTGAAGCCCCGCTCTGTGTGATCCTGTCGATCGGGCGGGCAGAACGGTGAGGAGGAGGTCCGTTCGACCCAGGGGTCAACCTGTCTTTCGCTGTTGTCTGCAGTAGGGATGCAGACTCGGGCGTTACCGTGGTGGTTCAGTGTGCATCCCTCAAAGGGGGAAAAAGAATGCACACTGACTGTCAGGGAGCTTGCCACTCCCCTGTTCGAACCAACGTGTGAGGAATACGTTCAAGCCTAGCGTTATTCGGTTGTCTTTCCCGTGAAACCCTTCTGCCACAAAAGGCATCACGTTCCGGCAACCGCTTATTCTCTGGACCTGCATACCGTTTTATGTGTTGCTCGCAGGTCCTGTTGGATACTTGCCGTTGCTGACTCTCATATAGCATGAGCCGTGCCAAGTTTTGAAAGTGTTATATCACAGGGCGTTATGCGCTTATGGAAAATTGAAGAGAATTGCTTGTGCAATATATTGCGCAACAAATTGCACAAATAAGTGAGGGGGCGGGCTGCACTTGTGCAATTGCACAAGTGCAGAACCATACGGCACACCATCTGTGGCAAGATGAGCCGGATTTGCCGGATATACCGGAGGCAGAATGGGGCTGAGCGGGGATGCCCGGGTGTGGCTACGCGTGTGCGGTATCTGAGGGCATGGTCTCTTCGGTTACGACTGCAATTCCGGCCAGATGCAGGCGCTCTGCGAACAGGCCGCTGCCCGCAATGCGGGTGCCGGAGAACGTGCCGTCGTATATGATGCCGAAACCGCACGAAGGGGAGCGGGACTTGAGTACCGCTTTTGTGCAACCGGCAAGTTGCACAAGGTGCATGGCTTCATCCACACCCTTGAGCATTGCCGCGGTAATGTCCGTGCCGTCACTGTCCATGGCCCTGCCGTTGCTCAGCTCAAAGGGCGGACGCGGGGTGGGCAGGCCGCCGAGCTGCTCCGGACACACGGGCAGAGCCCGGCCTTCGCGCACAAGCTGCATAACGCGCTCATCAGGTGTGGAATTGCCGTCGTATCGGCAATGGCAGCCTGCAAGACAGGCGCTGACAACATATTCCGGCATTGCGGTTCCTCTCTGCGCATAGTAGGCGGGTATAATTCGAATACCGTGTATTCGTACCTTCAGCCGCCGCAAGGTGCAAGCGGGTGTCCTTCGGCAGGCAGAAAAACAGCGGGGAGTTAATCATTGCTCCGGCATTGCGTGCATGCATTCATTATCCTGAACAGGGGAAGACAGGTGGACCACTCATGTGCAATGCAGACCAAACACACCGGATGATGGGCGATTTCTTCCGCACAGGATTGCGTGAATTCTGCAGCAAGGCAGGCAGGGGGATTGCCATGCTCTGTGTGCTGGCGGTCATTCTTGTCAGCACACCGTGGACAGGGCTCAGCGAGGATGAAACAACACTCAGTTTTGTCTCTGTGAATTGGGAACCGTATGCCGGAGAGTTTCTGCCGGAGAAGGGGTTCACCACTGCCATTATCAAAGAAGCGTGCAGCCGTGCAGGATTCAAGGCCACGTTTCATTTCATGCCGTGGAACAGGGCGGTGGAAGGGGTGCGCAACGGTCAGTTCGACGTCCTTTACAGTGCGTATTACAGCAGGGAGAGAGCGGAGGAGTTCGGCCTTTCCCGTCCGTATGCGCATAGTCCTCTGGTGTTGTGCGCGCGGTACGATTCGTCCGCCTCGTGGAATGGTACGATTGAATCCCTTGTTCCCTACCGCATAGGCATTGTGCGGGGATACGTGAATACGCCGGAATTTGATTCGGCCGCCGTGCTGCACAAGGAAGAAACCAATTCCGACCTGCTGAATCTGCGCAAGCTGCTTGGACGCCGTGTGGATATGATCACCATCGACAAGTATCTGGCCATCTTCATGCTCAAATCCAACCCCACTCTGGAAGATGGTATACAGAACGTGCGTTTTCTCACTCCTCAGATGGATGTGCGGAGCGTGCATGCCATGTTTTCCCGTAAACGTCCGCAGTGGGAACAGCATCTGGCACAATTCGACAAGGCACTGGAAGAGATGGAGCAGGATGGCACCATAGAGGATATCAAACTCCGGTTCGGCTTTCTCACGCCCGACGATCTTGGTGAAGCGGGGGCTGTCTCTCGGTAGGGCTTGTTTCCTGCTCCGGTGGACTCCGTTGTCTTTTGCGGGACGTTATCTCACATGCGATCTCTGCTCACGCGGTACCTCAGCGCGCGCGACGTCTCAGCTCACGCGTTTCTTTTGTCCACGCACTTCCTTAGCCCTCCTGTCTCCATAGCCCGCGTCCGTCGTCAGTGCACACGCTTCAGGTTCCGGCCGTCTCCTGTTGCGGGGAACTTGGCGGGCGAACGCTTTGTTTGCTCCCTGCTCTCTGCTATAGAGCCTTCATGCAGCGATGGATAATGCATCTGGACATGGATGCCTTTTTTGCTTCCGTAGAGCAGCTCGATCATCCGGAATGGCGCGGTAAGCCCGTCATTGTGGGGGGGCGCGAGCGTGGAGTTGTTTCCGCAGCATCCTACGAAGCCCGCAAATATGGTGTGCGTTCGGCCATTCCCGTGGCCCGCGCCCAGAAGCTGTGTCCGCACGGCATCTTCACGCGCGGCAATATGGCCCGCTATGCGGAAGTGTCGAGGCAGATCATGGCGCTGCTCGGCAACTATTCACCCCTTGTCGAACCTGCTTCCATTGACGAAGCCTATCTGGATGCCACAGGGCTTGAGCGCATTTTCGGATCGGTTGAGGATATGGCCCGCAGCATTAAGCGGGACATTAAGGCCGCTGTGGGGCTTAACTGCTCCATAGGCATTGCTCCGGTGAAGTTTCTTGCGAAAATTGCTTCCGACTATAACAAACCGGACGGCTTGTTCATACTATGGCCGGAGAATGTGCCTGCATTTCTGGCAAGCCTGCCTGTGGCCAAAATTCCGGGTGTGGGCGGCAAGTTTGTCGCGGAACTGGAAAAGCTGGGGGTGACCACCTGCAAGGATGTGCTGGGATATCCGGACAGCTTCTGGGCGCGGCGGTTCGGCAAATCTGGCGAATCGTTGTGGCGCAGGGCTCAGGGCATTGATACCCGCAAGGTGGAAACAGACCAGGTCGCCAAGTCCGAAAGTGCTGAAAACACCTTTGCGCAGGATACCGACGATGTGGAATTGCTGAAAAAATGGCTGCTGAAGCAGGCGGAACGCGTGGGGCGCAACCAGCGTCGCATGGGGGTGAAAGGGCGCACCGTCACGCTGAAACTCAAGTATGCCGACTTCACATCCATAACCCGTAGCCGGAGCCTGCCGGAATCGACTGATTCAACGGATGTGATCTTCCGCACTGCCTGCGAGCTGCTGGATGGGGTGAAGCTGCAGCAGAAGGTGCGGCTCATCGGGGTGGGGCTTTCCAACTACGGCAAGGGGCCGGAGCAGTTGAGCCTGCTTGACGGCAGCGCCGGCGGCCAGACCGGCGGCATGGTAGCCACCGCAAAGCAGCGCAATCTCGACAAGGCGCTGGACACTCTGCGCGAAAAGTTCGGGCGCGATGCTGTTACGCGTGGCAGGCTGTTCGACTTTGACAAGTAGCCGCGCCGCTACTCGTCTCCATCCACATACTTTCTTACGATAACATCGTATCTGCCGCTTTCACGCAGTTTTCTGAGGCCGCTGTTGAAGGCGTCACGCAATTTTTTGTCCGCAAAGGCTACGGCCAAATGTGCAGGGGGTAAAATGTCGTGAATGACATAGCGCAGCCTGAGCGGATTGCAGCCCCCTTTGTGGGCGTAATATTCGAAGATGTGTTTCTCCAGCACAACGACCTTGTCCCTGCGTGCGAAGAAGCTCGCAACCTGCGCTTTCTGGTCATTTTGTTCCGCATAATTGGGGTTGCCTGCCGCCATGTTGCGGAACTCTTGCGGCAGCCATTTGCTGGCACCGAGAAAGGCATCAACACGGCATTTGGCCAGATCGTCAAGGTTGCGGATGGTGGTTCTGTTTTCCTCAAGTGATACGGCCACGTTGCTGAAGGTGATGTGGCTGTCCGAAGCGTAGATGCTGTCATTGAGGTGCGAGGAACGCAGTGGAAATGCAGCATCTATCTTGCCGGTGGTGAGGGCCTCGACCATGCGCGGGCTCGGCAGAAAGGTGAGGGTCACCTCGTACCCCTCAAGGTGCAGTGCCTCGCGGACAATATCCACACTCAGCCCGCTTTGCCGGTCGGGCATGACAAAGGGAGCGGTGGATTCCTGTGTGGCAATCCGCAAAGGCCGTTTGGATGTGGCGAAAGACGGCGTGGTCTGAAGCAGCGACCCGAGCAGAAAACTGGTCAGCAGAAGGAATATGGCGGGGATTCTCATGAATAACGAAGGGTATGTATTACGAATTGTATGTTGATTTGAATGGTATCTGGTGCCCGAAATGTATTTCGACCGGTCGGATCATCCGCAGATAACGGCCGTCATCCGCCTGCATGTATCTTCGTCAGGTTCATACTTCGTCCCGTTTATGGAGATGACAGGGCGCATGCCGATAAGCGAGTTAAGCACATAGGCATGGCGGAAAGAGCCTGTCATGTGCGTGCGGATGGTGCAACCATGCACGGCAAGCAGTTCTTTTGTCGCAGCAAGCGCGGTGGATTCCAGTCTGTCGAAGCTGTTTGGCGCGCAGAAGTTGGCTCCGTCGCTGAAGACAAGGGCGGCAGTGGTTGTCTCCAGCACAATCCCCCCCGGTTGCACGAGAATGGCGTCATCATACCCCATCATGGAGGCATTGCGCCGTTCCATCCAGTGCAGCATGTAGTTCATGGTTTTATGGATGAAATAGGGGTTTTGTACAGGGGATACTGAGATGGAAAGGCGATAGTTTTTGTCTGCCTGCGGGGTGTAGGAGGCAGCTGTGACAACGGGAACGACAGGGCCGTGTTCGTCTTCCACGGGGTAGAAGATATTCACGCGGGCCGGTGTTCCGTTCAGGTCGTTGGCGGCCAGAACGGCGTCTATGGCGCCGTCGTAGTCCAGTTCTTCCGCATCAAAGCCGAAATACTCCAGACTGTGGCGGGCGCGGGCAAGGTGGGCCTGCAAATGGCAGACAGCCGTGCCGTTGTAGAGCAGTGTTTCAAAAAATCCTACGCCGAAACGGAATGCGGGTGACGAAATATCCTGCCGCACTCCCCCGTCATGCAGTTCGCCTTGTCGGTAGTATATCATGGTGCCAGCGCCCGTAGGAATTTGCCCGCCTTGGCAAGCGTTTCTCGATATTCACTTTCAGGATTGGAATCTAGTACTATACCGCTTCCGGAAAAGAAGCAAAGGGCTTTGGTGATACTATCATACCAGCCGGTGCGTATGGCGATGCTGGAGTCCATGTTCTGCGGGTCTTCGATAAAGACAACGCTGCCGCAATACAGTCCTCGGCTGTGCGGTTCTTCCGCTTCTATTATGCGCATGGTGCGCTGCTTGGGGCAGCCGGTGACCGAGCCGCCGGGAAAGGCGTCCAGCAGCAGGTCAAGGCATGTGAAGCCTGAGCGCAGTGTGCCGCGTACATCCGAATACATCTGAATGAGCCGATCCACGGTGAAGGTTTCCTTGTGGGCGGAAACCTGCACGCTGCCGTATTCGCAACAGGCTGCGATATCGTTGCGGATAAGGTCCACGATCATGGAAAGCTCTGCGCTCTCTTTGGGGGAGGCTGTCAGTGCCTTCTCCATGCCCTCTGTGAAGGACTCGAATTCCAGCGTGCCCTTGATAGGCTGCGAGAGCACCTGCCCGTCCCGCACGCAGAGAAAGCGTTCCGGCGAGGTGGAGAGGATGCGCGTGGAGCCGTGGGACAGCCACGCATAAAAAGGCGCGGGGTGCTGATCCCACATGTGCATGAAAAAGGTGAGGGGGTCAAAGCCGGTGCCGGAAAGGTCCGCATCAAAGCGGGTGGAGAGATTGAGCTGGTAGGTGTCGCCGTCGCGGATATGCTCAAGCACTCGCTCGACCCCGCGCACGTAGCCTTTCCGGTCGAGGGACTGGCGCAGTCTGCGGGAAAGGGCATCGCGGGAGAGCGGGGCGACATGGGCGGGTATCGGGTCTGGCGGTATCACTCCGGTGCACAGGGCTTTCAGTTCGTCGATCAGGGCCGCAGATTGCTTTCCGCACAGGGAATCAGGAAGAATTTCAGCGGTGTGGCACTCCAGCACATGCTCCTTGCCATGTCTCTTGTCATGGCCATAGTCATGCCCGCTGTCATGCCTGCTGTCATGTCTGGCCGTATGGTTGCCCGTATCAGTGCCTGCGGTACCGTCAACAGAATGCGGCGGGGAGCACGGTTCCTGTGCGGGGGAGATGATGAGCTGGATGGCGTATTGCCGGAAAAGTCCTTCCGGCAGGTCTTTCTGCCTGTCCGCCAGCTTACTTTCCGGTGTGTCTTCGGGCCAGTTTTTCGGCTTTTGGTCTGCTCTGCCATTTGGACTATTCTCCGGCTTATCACTCCGGATGCCGTATCGGGCCAGTCCGCCGGTGTAGTTCAGGTAGCCTATGGTTCCCGATACAGCGGTTGCGCAGGGGGTGAAGCAGAAGTCATGCAGGTGCTCGCGTGGTGTATCGGTATGCAGTTCAAGTTCGCGCACAGGGGCAATGCCCGCAATACTGCGTTCCGTGCGCGGTGCGGCGGCAGGCGCCAGAGGGCCGCACAGCAGCAGGTCCGCATGGTAGGTGCGGGCAAGATGGTGCAGCAGTGCGGGCAGGGTACGGCTACTGACAGAGGCGGAAAAAACGCAGGGCATGTTCTATGTACCACGTGCCATTAGGGGTGAGAAAGGATTCGGGATGAAACTGATAGCCCATGAGCGGGCGGCTTTCGTGCTGCAGCGCCATGACCACGGGCGGGCCATCGGGGTTCTGTTCCCGCAGCGTTGCGGTTATCCGCAGGCCTTCGCCTACAGTGTCACAGTGCAGGGAATGGTAGCGGGCCACGGTGCGTACCGTGCCTTCCATGAGAATATCGCCCTGCTTGCCATGCGCGCCGCCCATGCTGGCGGGGAGCCGGCTTGTGGTGCCGCCGAAGTGGCTGTTTATGATCTGCATGCCCATGCATATGCCGAGCACGGGGACGCCGCTGTCCAGAAAACGTGCATAATCGGGATATTCACGCGGGTGCCCGGGCCCGGGGGAAATGACGATGCAGTCGTAGTGCTCCGGTGCCATATCCTTCAGCGCTGCATACGGAGCCACTTGCGGTGTGATTGCGGTTGCGGCCATCAGCAGGTGTTCCAGATTGCGGGTGAAGCTGTCGTTGTTGTCAGCGAGCAGCAGGCGCACAGGTTACTCCGGCTGAATCCAGATAAGCGAAGCCTGACGCCCTTCAACCCTGCTGCGGCGGTATGAGAAGAACATGTCCGCATGGGAGTGGGTGCACAGGTCGATACCGAAGATGTTGCCTGCGGGAATGCCCGCCTCCTGCAACTGGTCGCGGGTGAGCTGCCAGAGGTTCATGGTCTTTCTTTCCGCATCGAACCAGCGGGTCCAGTCCTTGCCCCATTCCATGTCAAAGTTCACGAATTCCGCCATGGCAGGCCCAAGGCTGGGGCCACGCACGGCCATGAGATCTTTGGGGAGCACGTTGTAGCGTTCGCAGAAGGCTCTGACCGCGCTTTGCGGATAGCCGATGCGGTTGCCGCGCCAGCCAGCGTGCAGGGCGGCAATATATCTGCCGCTGGTGTGGGCGATGAGAATGGGCTGGCAGTCTGCGGTCTTGATGACCAGCACCTGGCCGGCATTGTGCGTGGCTGAGCCGTCTGCTTCTACGGTGGCTGCCGTGTCAGCGGGTACATGCTGCGGGTCGAAGACCAGCGCATCACCATGCACCTGCCGCAGCTCACACCATGTTTCCACACCAAGTGCCTGCATGAGCTGGCTGCGGTTTGCCGCAACATGCTCCGCATTGTCCCCTACGTCATGGGAGATGTTGGAACCGCCGAAATCGCCTTGGCTCACGCCGCCCCTGCGGGTTTGAAAAGCGCAGCGCACGGACGGAATGCCGGGAAAACGGAAGGGGATGAAGTTTACAGCCATGTAAGTTCCTTTTCGCTGCACAGGGCGTTCATGCGCACATCCCACGGGTCTGCCGGAAGTTCGGGCAGAATCTGGAAGGAGTAGGCAAAGCCGATCTTGAGGGTGCGCTTCATGGAAGGGTGCGCCAGATAGCGGTCGTAGTATCCGGCACCGAAGCCGAGCCTGTTGCCCTGCCGGTCAAATCCGAGACCGGGAGTCAGAAGGAGATCCGGCTCGAATTCGGGATGGTCCGGGGACATGGGCGGGCAGGCCAGCGGGTCAGGTTCGCGGACGCCAAAGGTGCCTCTGAGCAGTTCGTGCTCTCCACGGCAGGGGCAGAGGTCCATTTCTCCCTTGCGTTCAGGATCGACTCTGGGCAGGAGCACTGTCTTTCCATCCCGCCACGCCTGTCTGAGCAGTTCCGAAGTGTCCAGCTCGTTGCGAAAGGCCACATAGAGTACTATCTGACGGGCCTTTTTCCATTCCTGCAGTCCTGATATGTGTCCCTGGGCGGCAATAGAGCAGGCGTGTACCATGTCGGCAGAGAGTGCTTCGCGTTCGGCGAGCAGCTGTTTTCTGAGTGTCTGTTTGTTCATCCGGATATCTGTTTCCGGCGCGCTGAAGCGCCGGCCATAGGTAAAAAGCTGAGCGCGGGAAGCGGTTCTGTCGTCATTGCCGTCCCGTGAAATAGTCTGTAGAGTGGCGGATAGTTCGGAAGCACCACCTTCGCAGGCAGGTGTTCCGTGCTCTCTCCTGCCGGATTCCGGCAGCCCGCCTACCTCGGAAGGGACGACTCTAACAAGGAACATGTGCCATGCAAAGTGGTGAATATTGGATCGGTCTGGGCGACATCCACGACGATACCGCCCGAATCGGAGATATACCCGGACTACGTCAGGCCGCAGGCGTCATTCTGTCCGGAGACCTGACCATCGGAGGCAGCGTGAAACAGGCGGAGCGGGTAATGCACGCCGTGAGCGCCTGCAATCCGAACATATTCGCCCAGATCGGCAACATGGACCGCATGGATGTGACGGGGTATCTGGAGGCAAACGGGTGGAATATTCATGTGAAGGCTCGCGAGCTCGCACCCGGTATAGGCATTATGGGCGTGGGTACCTCTACGTTCACTCCTTTTGGCACGCCCTCGGAGTTTCCGGAGTCGCGCATTGCCGAGTGGCTGGACGAGGCCTACCGCGCGGCCATGCCCTACAGGCGGCTCATTCTGGTTTCGCACACCCCGCCGTTCAACACTGACTGCGACCGCATTTCCTGCGGCACACATGTGGGCAGCAGGGCCGTTCGTGAATTTATAGAAGAACACCAGCCGGACATTTGCCTGTGCGGCCACATTCACGAGGCGCGCGGTGTGGATATGGTGGGACGCACAACTGTCATTAATACAGGGGCTTTTTCCAGCGGCGGGTATGCGGTAATACGTAATTCGGGGAGAAGATTGCGCGCGGAATTGCAGCTTTTGTAGCGTAGTTTCATTTTTTTTGAAAAAAAGATTGACAGCTAGCGGCGGTGTGTATACATATGTCGTCCCTGAGCGGGAACGGCTTTTTCAGCCGGAACCGCACGAATTTCAGACATGACGCGGGGTGGAGCAGCTCGGTAGCTCGTCGGGCTCATAACCCGAAGGCCGTCGGTTCAAATCCGGCCCCCGCTACCAATTTAACCCCCTGTTCGGGTAACACTCGGGCAGGGGGTTCATCTTTTTTCCACGGCAAGTTTCTTTCCGCATGCTGTCTGCTCACGGAACCTGCCCTTTCAATAGGAGGATGCCTATGGCCAAAGAAGAAGCCATTCAGGTTACCGGCGAAGTCATTGAAGCCCTGCCCAACGCAATGTTTCAGGTGCGCCTTGAGAACGGACACGTAATGCTGGCTCACATATCCGGCAAGATGCGCAAGTTCCGCATCCGTGTGCTTCCCGGCGACAAGGTGACCGTAGAGCTTTCGCCCTACGATCTCAGCCGCGGCCGCATCACCTTCCGCCCGCGTTAGTTTCCTTCGGAAATGCGCAGACAAGAAGCCCCTGTACCATCTGGTACAGGGGCTTCTTGTCGTGTGCATATCGTTTTGCGAATAGCTTGACGAGATGTAGTGCAGTCTTTATTCCTTACAGCTATTATATATTGTTGTATGCGGAGAATCGAGATGAGCACTCGGATTGTTTTGCTTCTCTGCCTGCTGCTTATGCTGGGGGGCTGCGGCAGCAAGGCGCCTGTGCAATTTTCACAGGAAGAATATCGTGTCATGGTGGATCAACTGCTCAGAGCAGATGAAATCAAATGTGGTGTTCTTGAGGGGAAGAAGACTGCAATTGCCGTTAATTATGTGGAAGGTGGGAAATACGGGTGGGAATCATTCACCTTCAAAGATAACAAGGCCGAACGTGTAACGCTGGATGACCCGACACCGGAAGAACTGCAAGGCATCATACACGGTGTGCTGGTCCGGCAGTGCAATATACTGCCTGTTACAAAGAATGATGCGCCCGATGTGACGGTCAGTATATCGGTAAAGCGCTTTTCTGCAGAGCTGAAAGGATTCGAGAAAAGCAGAAAGCGTATGCTTCCTTCGTTGGTGCTTACGTCCGATGGACATACGGCGGGGCAGGGAACATATCAGATTGATCTTGATTCCACCATTGAGCTGAATGGTGAATCCCATGCCTTTTCTCCCTCGATCGATCTGGATGTGTCTGCGCGGGTGGACCACACCAGCAATTACTATGTCATCGGCTTCACCGGTGCGAACATAACGACAAGAGAAGCAATGGCTGTCTACCGTAAAGGCAGCCGGATTGCGCAAGGCAAGATCGTTATGGATGAAGAGCTGGATGCAGTAGGGTTCTTCTCGCACAAGAATACCCTGTCAGGCGTGGTTACCACCTATGTCCCTGAAACAAATCAGGTAGACGAAGTGTATGTGCTGAAAGAAGAGGATGAATCTCTTCTTGGCCGCAAGGAGTTGCTGTACGGGAAACCACTCCTTCTCTATCTGCTGTATATGAAGCCGCAGGGCATGCAGCGTGTGCTGCTCTATGATGTTGCAAAGCAGCTTGTCCGGCTGGCGAACAAGAATGCCGGGGTGCCTCTCCCGGATCTTGAAGGAACAGAGAATGCCGGGAGGGCTGGAGGCAACGGAACCAATCATGAATCCCTTACCTCCATGGCAGGCGCGGCGTACTAGCGAATCGGGAAAAAGCTGCGGCTGCCGGTTCTGGTAACGCCCCTTGGCCGCGGTCGCAGCTTGATCCATATACAAGACGCCGGAGCAATGCTCCGGCGTCTTTCTTTGTTCGCGCTGTTGTTTACGAAATGCAGTCAGATTGTCTGCAAAAGGTAAACGCTAGTTTTTCAGGCTGTGTATGGGGGCAGGAATACGTCCGCCAAGGCGGATGAAGTTCTCTGCGTTGCCGCCGGGAACAGGCATGATGCGTGCTTCACCAAGCAGGCCGCCGAAGCTGACCAGCTCGCCCACGCCCTTGCCGGGGACGGGAATGATGCGCACGGCCGTGGTCTTGGAGTTGATCATGCCGATTGCCATTTCGTCCGCAATGATGGCGGAAATGGTGGCGGCGGAGGTGTCGCCGGGAATGGCAACCATGTCGAGGCCCACCGAGCACACGCTGGTCATTGCTTCCAGCTTTTCCAGCGTCAGGGCGCCGGATGCGGCTGCAGCGGCGATGCTGGAATCTTCCGATACGGGAATGAACGCGCCGGAAAGGCCGCCCACGTGGGAGGATGCAAAGGCACCGCCCTTCTTGACCGCATCGTTCAGCATGGCCAGCACGGCGGTTGAGCCGGGAGCACCGATGGAGGAAAGCCCCATGCTCTGGAAAATTTCGCCCACGGAGTCGCCCACTTCAGGAGTGGGAGCAAGGGAAAGGTCGGCCACGCCGAAGGGCAGGCCGAGGCGGGCAGCCACTTCGGTGCCGATGATTTCGCCAACGCGCGTAACCTTGAAGGCGGTGCGCTTGATGACTTCGGCAATGTCGCTGAGCGTGCGGTTGGGGTTGCGCTCCATGGCACGGTCGATGGCCTTCTTGACCACACCGGGGCCGGAGACACCCACGTTGATGACCACTTCAGGCTCGCCCACACCAAGGTAGGCACCGGCCATGAAGGGGACGTCCTGCGGAATGTTGGCAAAGACCACCAGCTTGGCACAGCCAAGGCCGCCGCGGTCAGCGGTGCGGTTGGCAATGGACTTGATGGTTTCGCCCATCAGGGCCACGGCGTCCATGTTGATGCCGCTGCGCGAGGAGGCCACGTTAATGGAGGAGCAGACACAGTCGGTTACGGCCAAAGCTTCCGGTAAGGAATCGATAAGCGCGCGGTCACCTCTCGTCATGCCCTTTTCTACCAGAGCGCCGAAACCGCCGAGGAAGTTGACTCCCGCAGCCTTTGCAGCATCATCCAGAACCTTGCAGGCCTTGACCATCTGGTCAGAGGTGAACGAGGCGCACACAACCCCCATGGGGCTGACGCTGATGCGCTTGTTCACAACGGGAATGCCGTATTTGTCGCCCACCTCGTCGCAGGTGGCCACGAGCTTTTCGGCATATTTGCCGATCTTGGCGCGCACCTTGTCGGCAAAGGTGTCGAAGTTGTCGCTGGCGCAGTCGAAGAGGCTCACGCCCAGCGTGACGGTACGCACGTCAAGGTGCTCGTTGCGGAGCATGGCCAGTGTGCTGAGTACTTCACGATCCGTCAGCATGTTCGGTTCCTTGTATGTAAATGGTGAAATATCGGCGGAGCCGGGTCTTAGACGGGCTGCACGCGGTGCACGGCTTCGAAGATGTCGCGGTGCTGCATGCTCACGCGCACGGCGAGCTTGTCGGCCTCTTCGCGCAGTTCGGCGCGCAGATCGGCAATGTCCTTGGTAAGAGGCACGGCCACCTCGTAAACGATGAGGGCGTTGCCGTCGTCCTTGCCGCCGGGCATGAGGGCCTTGAGGTTCTCGATATTCACGTTGTGGCGGGAGAAAACGCCGGTGACACCGGCAATCAGACCCGGACGGTCGGGGCCGTCAACGGTAACCACATAAGGCTCGGTGGCGATGGTGTCGCCCCATCCGGAACCGTCAAACAGGCGGGCGGTGACGTTAAGGTCCACCTTGCGCTGCTCAAGGCCGGCTTCGAGCTTGGCGTGCAGCGTATCAATCTGCAGTGCATCCGGCACATCGGCAATGACGATGGCCGCGAATTCGCTGTGCAGAATGGTCTGGCTTACTTCGTCGATATTGCAATCCAGCTCGTTCATGAGGCTGGACACCGCATGCACGATGCCCGGACAGTCACGTCCCAGAAAGGAAACAACTACTTTATACATGAAAGGAACTCCTAACCGGCTAGAGTGTACCGCGAGACCTTGTAAGGCAACGGCTCCGTTGTCAAGCACTTCATCCCGGCTGTAACACCCTTGTCTGTAAGGTCTCGCACCGGTTGGACCACTGGCTGCCAGAGCCGGTTTCGGCCCTTGCGCAGATTGATGCAGGCAACGGGTAAGACCTAGGGCCGCATGGCCCGGATGGAATGCTCCGGCATTTTGCATAACAAGAGTGAATTTATGCTGACACTGTTCAGAAAAGTATGATAAGTCTCAGTAACTTTATGGAGTTCCCTTGTTTTATCTCCGGAAGGGAATGCTCACAGTGGGCAGGAGAGTGGCAGGGCAAAGAACAGGAGTATGAGACGGTCTGTATTTTTGCTTGCCATAAAATTATAATTCGCTATTAGTAACCATTATTTGCACTGGTTTGCTCCGGTCCCGAGCCGGTATGGCGTATTCCAGGGTAATCCTTAACGAGACTCGCCGGCGCGCGTTGCAGGCGAAATCCTTCTCTGAAAGGGGGAAAAGGTATGGATGTTGTTCTGTTGTCGAGGTTGCAGTTTGCTGTGACCGTATTCTTCCACTTCATTTTTGTTCCGCTCACGCTGGGCCTTTCCATCATACTTGCTGTGATGGAAACCATGTACGTCCGCACCGGTGACGAGATGTACAAACGCATGGTCAAGTACTGGGGCAAGTTGTTCATCATCAACTTCACCCTCGGCGTGGTGACGGGTATCACCCTCGAATTCCAGTTCGGCACCAACTGGTCCCGCTACTCGGAATATGTGGGGGACATCTTCGGTTCGCTGCTGGCCATTGAAGCCACGGCGGCCTTCTTCCTCGAATCCACCTTCCTTGCCGTATGGTGGTTCGGTTGGGAAAAGGTATCCAAGAAGATGCACTGTTTCGCCATCTGGATGGTGGCATTCGCCTCCAACCTCTCCGCACTCTGGATCATCATCGCCAACGGCTTCATGCAGAACCCCGTCGGGTATGTCATCCGTAACGGCCGCGCAGAGCTGGACGACTTCTTTGCCGTTGTGACCAACCCCTATTCCATGGGGCAGTATCCGCACACGGTCATCGCATCGTGGATGCTGGCAGGCTTCTTCGTGATGGGTGTTTCCGCATGGCATCTGCTGCGCAAGAACGAAGAGGCTTTCTTCCAGAAGTCCTTCAAATACGGTGCGGCCTTTGCGCTTGTTTTTGCCGTGACAGTAGCCATTTCCGGCCACCATCAGGGTAACGTGGTTGCCGAACTGCAGCCTGCCAAGCTGGCTGCCATGGAATCCCACTGGGAAACCATGAAGGGCGCTCCCATGAACCTGCTGGTCATGCCTGACGAAGCGAACGAGAGAAACTCCATTGAAGCTCTCGCCGTTCCCAATGCGCTCTCCATTCTCGCCTTCAACGATCCCAATGCCGAAGTGAAGGGCCTGAAGGACTTCCCCAAGGAAGACCGTCCGCCCGTGCTTATCACCTTCCTCAGCTTCCGCGTGATGGTGGGCCTTGGCACCCTGTTCCCGATTCTCGCAGGCCTTGCATGGCTGTGGCGTGAAAAGATTCAGGAAAAGCCCTGGCTGCTCAAGGCGCTTATCTACACCATCCCCCTGCCGTACGCGGCCATCATGTTCGGCTGGACAGTGGCAGAAGTGGGCCGCCAGCCCTGGATCGTCTATGGAATGATGCGCACGAACGATGCTGTATCCCCCGTGGATGCCTCCTCGGTGCTGACCTCCATCATTGCCTTTGTGGTGGTCTATTCACTGCTGGGCGTGCTGGACATCTACCTGCTGCGCAAGTATGCGCTGAAGGGTCCCAAGAAGGCTTAGGGAAAACTCGCAGGCAACCTTTATCCAGAGGGTTACAATATGTTTTTGGAAACCGTATGGTTCATGCTTTGGGGCCTTCTCTGGGCCATCTACTTCATTCTTGACGGGTTCGATCTCGGCATGGGCACGCTGATGCCGTTCCTTGCCAAGAACGAAAAGGAAAAACGCACCATCTACAACGCTGCCGCACCCTTCTGGGACGGTAACGAGGTGTGGCTCATCACTGCAGGCGGCGTAACCTTTGCCGCGTTCCCCAAGGCGTATGCCGTCATGTTCAGCGCGCTTTATGCACCGCTGCTCATGCTGTTGTTCGCCCTGATCTTCCGCGCTGTCAGCTTTGAATTCCGCAACAAGGTGGAATCCGACGCATGGCGCAAGGTGTGGGACTTCTCCCTGTTCCTTGGCAGCTTCGTACCCGCATTGCTGCTGGGCGTGGCCTTTGCCAACCTGTTCCAGGGCATTCCCATTGACGGCGAAGGTGTCTACCACGGCAACCTTCTCAAGCTGCTCAACCCCTACGGCCTGCTTGGCGGCGTGATGTTCGTGCTCATGTTCTGCCTGCACGGTGCGTTGTGGCTGGCCATCAAGTCTTCCGGCGAACTGCACGAGCGCGCCATGAAGACCGCGGCCAACCTGTGGCCCTACTTCCTTGCTTCCGCAGTGGCGTTCCTTGCGGCCAGCGCAGTCTACACCAACCTGTATGACAACTATCTGGCCATTCCCCCGCTCATGGGCGTGATCATTCTGGCTGTGGTGTCTCTGTTTACCACCCGTCTGTTCATTTCCAGCGATTCCACCGTGCTTGCATGGTTCTCCAGTGCTGTGACCATTCTGTGCTGCACCCTTTTCGGTGTGATCGGCATGTTCCCCGCGCTGATTCCCTCGAACATCGACGCCCTGTACCATGTTACCATCTACAACGGTGCCTCCAGCCCGCTGACTCTCAAGATCATGCTGGGCGTGGCGCTCACCTTTGTGCCTGTTGTCATTTTCTATCAGGCATGGGTGTACAAGGTGTTCTCCTTCAAGATCACGGACAAGGATCTTGCTTCCGACGAAGCGTACTAGTCCGCGATTGCGATTGATTGAAATGCGAAGGCCGCCCGAAAGGGCGGCCTTATCTTTGGGACACTGCCCGTGTCGTTGCGGATTGCGGTAGCAGATAACGAGAAAGGCCGCCTGTTGGGAGGGCGGCCTTTCTCTCTGTGGGTGGGCTTTTCAAGGACAGGCATTGCGGCTGTACCCCTTAGGGGTGGTTGGCTTCTGCGGGAGGAGGCGTGCGTGCGTTCCGCAGAAGGTGCTCGGGGTACAGCCGCAACCACGCGAGCGTGGTAGGGGGGTAGCTATGGTTAACAAGTCAGCCAGAGGCAGGCGTTGTTCAATTGTCTCATCACGTCTCTGGACACGGACCCCATGAGCAGGCGGCGCATGAAGCTGTTGCCGTAGCCTGCACGGCCCATGGCGACCACGGCAAACTTGCCCCGTTCGCACACGGAAAGGATGCCTGCTGCCGGATCGTTGTCCGTGACGACGCGCACACGGATGGAATCGGAAGGTACACCGCGTTCTTCCAACTCGTTGCGACACTCTTCGAAGATCACTTCCGGCGGGGTGGGGTTGTTGTTGCGGTCGCGCAGCACGCGCAGCAGTGTGACGTTTTGTGTGCCCTGCGAACCGAGGGTTTCGCCAACGTGGCGCACCATGTTCATGGCGTAGCGGGAACCGTCTACGCAGAGCAATATATCGCGGCGCTTTTCCACTATGGAGGGAGCAATCCACAGCGGAATACCGCAGGAAGCGTCGATGACTTCACGTGTGATGTCCGGAATGCCGTCCAGCATGGCCTCGAACCACGAACGTCCGCGATTGCCGAGCACGAGCGCATGGTGATTGTTGGCTGCGGATTCCTGAATCAGGTCAAGGGCCTTTGTCTGGTTCTGGGGACGACTGATGAGGCTTATATTGCCCTCGGGTATGCCCGCCTGACGGAGCATGCCGCTGGCCAGCTGCAGGCTGTGTCTGCCCATTTCGCGATGGCGGGTGTAGATCGCTTCGTCCATTCTGCCGGCTTCCACGGGCAGGCCGTAAGGGCCGGGAACCACTCCGTGGCTGGGCGGCAGAAGATGCATGAGCCTGAAATGCATCCTGTCGAAGTCCTTAAAGAACTGTGAGATAAACTGCACTCCGAACAAGTGTTCGGGCTGCTCGCCTACTGCGATGAGCAGACTGGGTATGTCCTGCACGTCGGCTCTGGGAGCTGTCTTGCTTGACTGCACTTCCTGTAGCATGGCTGTTCCTCCTGTGCGGTGACTTGCCCGCGGCGTTTGGGAAATTTTTCGCAAGGAGCATGCCAATATGGTGGCGCAAAAATAATACGGAAAAACAGATAGTTGAAGCAGTGGTGCGGGAAGGTGTGTAAGCGCTTACTGTAACACATGCTGACACTTACTGTTGGCAGTTGTCCCCCTGAACGGCAAAAGCCCTTGCAGAGCGTGGCTTTGCAAGGGCGTTAAACAATCTGACACTCAACCGGATAACGGACAGTCGATCAGGACTCCTCGCCCCATGTTTTTGCACTGCGCCGGGCTTTTTTGAGCACGGTGTCCCATGTGTGGGTCATGAGGAACGATTCCGGCGCCCGCAGCACCATTGTGCGGAACAGTGCGGCAGGAATGGAGAAGAACAGTTCATCTGTCTTGAGGAACTTGCGGGCGGAAGGGTCCCAGCCGCCGAGCACGGCCCGCAGCTGGCCCTTTTCTTTGTACCGCAGGGGCCATGTTACGGCACCGCCGCAGGCAGCACTCCAGGGTGATGCAACCACTTCAGGATCGCCCGTGACAAAGGTTGCCAGCTGGTGCAGGCCGCAGAGCGGTTCCGGCCGGGCAAAACAGAGCACCAGTTCCGGCTGTTCGTCTTCCGTGAACTGGTCGAGCGGCTTGATGACACAGTATGGCTTGGGGGCAGGGCGCGGGTCGGTTATGGCAAAGATGCGGCGCAGGGCATCCGGTGATTCGCAATACCGCTCGCCTTCGGAAAAATTGGGAATACCCGTGGAAACATAGTGGATTATGGTTTCCGTCTGCGGGCCATGGAACCCCAGAAAGAAGGAGCCGCCGGGGCACCCGTACTGGTCGGCGGAAAACCACGCTGTCGTGTTCTTTTTTCTGGCGCGCCAGATAGTTCCGATGATGCACGAAAAACCGCCGAACACAGCCAGCCAGTTCACTTCTCCCCGCTGCTCCCGTTCGGGAGTGGGGCGCTCAAGCGGTTGCGGCGAAAAGCCTTCTTCCGGCTCCTTGTCCGTATAGAAAAGGCCCATGGGCATTTCGGCCATGCCCAGCCGTTCGAGAAACCGGGGCAGGGCAGCCATGACCTTCGCCATGCCTGTCGCCATGTCCGTCTCATTGGCGCCTTCAAATTCCATGTTCGCCTCCTTCATATGCGGGTATGCGCCGCGCATGAGTTTCAGGTTCCGGAATGTTCAAGCCGTTCCACGAGCGATTCCAGCAGATTCGCCGCCTTGTGCAGGGCGATGGGGTCCAGCCCGCGGGCAATGTCATTTGCCCAGAGCACCTGCTTTTGATGTATGGTGTTCAGGGTTTCCTGCCCTTTTGCGGTGAGCATGACCAGCTTGGCCTTCTTGTGCGACGGATTGGCCGCAAAGGAGACCAGTCCGCGTTCAAAGAGTACGTTTACAGAGCGTTGCACACTTTGCCGCGTCAGCCCCATGATGTCTGCAATCCGCGGTACGGGCAGCGGGGCGTTCTTCAATGCTCCCATCACCTGCCACAGTGCGCTCGAAAGGCCATGCTCGCGGGTCAGTTCGTCTCCGGCCGCGATGAGCCGTCCGTTCAGACGGAAGGTGGCAAGGAGCAGGCGGGTATATTCATCGCCTTCAGGTGTTCTGTTGTGCATCATGACAGAAGATTGTCATTTTGACAGTGTTCTGTCAAATGGAATCGTGTTCCTTTGTCCGGTGCGGAAGCCTGTTCCGGCGGGTGTTCTTTTCAATTCTCGCACATCTGTGTACCATGAGCAAATGCCGAAGCTTCCGGAGCCGCCAGCTTTGCAAGGGTGCTCCCGGGCCGGTTCATTTCTCCGTTATTTATCTTCCGCAAGGAGTTTCGATACATGAGCCGATTTACATCCGAAGCCGCATTTCTCGCCTGCATCGACCGGCATTTCCCCAACGAGCACCCGCACATGGTGCGCGGCAGGGGGGATGACTGCGCTGTTCTCGCATGCCCTGAACGGATGAGCCTTTCCAGCGACCTGTTTCTGGAAGGCATCCATTTCCGATGCAGCTATTTTTCGCCCGCGGATATCGGGTACAAGTCCCTTGCCGTAAATCTGAGCGACCTTGCCGCATCGGGCGCGGTTCCGCTGGGGTTCAGCCTCGGCCTTATGGTGCCGCCCGCAGACCGCGAAGAGGCGTCGGCTGATCCTGCCGAGGGCGTGGTCGGTGGTGCCGATGCCCAGTGCGTTCTGAACGGTGCGCCCATGGGAACGGAAGCGTATTGGGATGCCTTTTTTGAAGGTATGGCCGAGCTTGCGCGCGAACATGGTGTTGCCCTGACAGGGGGCGACCTGAGCAAGGCGCCCGTGTTGGGCGTTTCCGTCTCGGTATGGGGTGGCCCTGCGGCCTCGGAGCAGGGAAGCGTGCCGTTTCTGCACCGCTCCGTGGCCAAGGCTGGCGATGTGGTGTTCATAACCGGCGATTTCGGGCTTGCCCGTATCGGGCTCATGGCGCTGGAAAGCATGGGCCGTGATGCGGAAAATCTGTATCCCCGTGCCGTGCGGGCGCATCTGCGCCCTGTGCCCAGAGTGGCAGACGGACAAGCCATTGCCCGCTATGCGGCGGTGCAGGGTGGCGAGCCGCGTATGGGGCTCATGGACCTTTCCGACGGTCTTGCGCGCGACCTGCCGCGTCTGGTCGGCACCGACAAGGGCAGCCAGTTGTGCGTTGAGCTGGAGATTCCGGAAGAGGCCGTGCACGAAGAGATTGCCACCTACTGCCTTGCCAACGACCTGCACGCTCTTGAGCAGGCCACGCTTGGGGGAGAGGATTATGCACTTGTCGGCACCTGCCCGCCCGAGTGGCTGGAAGGTCTGCGTACGGTGCTGCCTGGGGTGCGCGTGCTGGGGCATGTTGCCAAGGGTGATGTGCATATGTTGAACGGCATGCCGTGGGAGCCGTGCGGGTTTGATCATTTTGCCTAAGGCGATTCTGCTCGGCTCTTATGTTGTGCTGCTAGCGTAGATTGTTATGTGACTCGTCTGGTCCGTTGCGCCTTCGGCGGGACCAGAGAGGCCTCAGCCGGGGCGTGCCGCCCCTCAGCAAGGCCCCTCTGGACTCCCCTGCCTCGCCCCTGCTGTTCGTTGTCTGGCATGTGTCTCGCCAGCATGCGAAGCGCATGCAATTGGCATGTGGGGCTTTCAGAGAATGATTGCACCTGAGCGTGAAGAAGCGGAAGGCCTTGTACACTGTCGAAGAATATTTAAAAACGGCTCTGCAGTTGCTCCTTGTATCGTCAGAGCATATACAGCATGAAGGATGAAGCCCGGAATCACGGCACCGCATGAGGGAGAAAGGAATGGACAGGGAGTTGCAGATTATCGGTACGGTCAGCTCGTCGCTGAAGCGCCTTGAAGAATGCCCCAAGCAGGGCGACGAAGGTGCGCCGGAGGCGTGGGTGGAAATTAATGAAGCCTTTGTTCCCGGACTGGATTCCCTTGTGGAAGGCCAGAATGTGACGCTGCTGACATGGATGCATCAGGCGGACCGCGAGGTGCTGGCTGTGCATCCCCGTGGTGACACGGACCGCCCGAAACGCGGGGTGTTCAACACCCGTTCTCCTGCACGTCCCAATCCGGTGGGCATGCACGAGGTGCGCATTCTTGAGATCAAGCGCAATCTGCTGCGTGTGTTCCCGCTGGAAGTGATAGACGGTACGCCGGTCATCGACATCAAATCGGAATTCATCCAGCGCAGGGGCGAGCAGGATGCCCGCACCACATGGGGCGGCGGCATTCCCTCACGCGAGGCGGATATGCTGCGCGATGTGTGCCGCCGTGCATGGCAGCGCAGGCTGCTTTCCGGCTTCAACGGCAATGTTTCCATGCGGCTGGGCGAAAACTGCCTTATCACCTGCACCGGTTCGGCCAAGGGCAACCTCAAGCCGGGCGACCTTGCTCTCATGAATATTGTCACCGGTGAAGTGCTGGCAGGTGGCAAACCTTCTTCCGAGGCAGGCATGCATCTGGAAATCTACCGCAACCAGCCGCAGGCACAGGCCGTGGTGCACACGCACCCGCCCAAGCTGCTGGCGCTTGGTGTGCGTGTGCCTGTGCAGGATATGCTGCGCCTGCCCATATTCGAATCCGACCTTATCCGGGCAAAATTCACCAGCATACGCGACAATGAACCCGGAACGCAGGCTCTGGCGCGTGATGCCGGTGTCGCCGCACTCCAGCATGAAGGCATCTATCTGGAACGCCACGGGCTTGCCTGCTGGGGGCCGGACCCCGCATGGGCGCTGGCGCTGAGCGAAGAGATAGAGCATCTTGCGGGCGTGCACCTTGACGTTCTTGTCAAGGAATAGCGGCATTCCCGTTTCATGCGGCTCCGCAGCTTGCAAAATCGTAATAAACGCGGTACTCGGCCCTTCCACCCTCACGCTTGTGCGGGCGCACATTCCTGTGCCTGCAGCAACCTGCACGGTGAGATAACGCATAAGGACATTAGAGGTTATGGCAGCCAAGAATCCTGATGGTTCCCCTGATTTTGCCCCGGACTTCGCCCCTGACTTTGCCAAGGGCGGAGGACTTCTTCCCGCCATCGCACAGGACCACGCCACCGGCGAGGTGCTGATGATGGCCTACATGAACGAAGAATCCTGGAACAAGACTCTGGAAACCGGCGAAGCCCATTACTGGAGCCGCAGCCGTGGCACCCTGTGGCATAAGGGCGGGACATCAGGCCATACCCAACATATCGAGGCCGTCCGCCTTGACTGCGACAGCGATACCATTCTGCTGCTCGTGGATCAGATTGGTGGCGCGGCCTGTCACAAAGGGTACAGAAGCTGTTTTTATCGTGAACGCAAGGATGGCAACGTGTCCATCTGCTCACCCCTCGTATTCGACCCCAAGGAGGTCTATAAATAATGTCCCAGGACCAGAACAACCAGCGTCAGATCAAGCTCGGCATTCCCAAGGGTTCCCTTCAGGATTCCACCCTCAATCTCTTTGAACGCTGCGGCTGGAAGGTGCGTCAGCATCATCGCAACTATTTCCCCGAAATCAACGATCCCGAGATCACCTGCCGCCTGTGCCGCGTGCAGGAGATTCCTCATTACATTCAAGACGGCATTCTGGACGTGGGCCTCACCGGTAAGGACTGGCTGCTGGAAACCGGCGCAGACGTGCATGTGGTTTCCGACCTTGTGTACTCCAAGGTATCCAACCGTCCCGCGCGCTGGGTTCTGGCCGTGGCCGGAGATGCTCCCTACCGGAAGCCGGAAGACCTTGCGGGCAAGCGCATTGCCACGGAACTGCTCGGTGTGACCAAGAAGTATTTTGCCGATCTGGGCATTCCGGTAGAGGTGTTCTATTCGTGGGGCGCCACGGAAGCCAAGGTGGTTGAAGGGCTCGCCGACGCCATTGTGGAAGTGACCGAAACCGGCACTACCATCCGCGCCCATGGCCTGCGCATCATTGATGACGTGCTGGTGACCAACACCCAGCTTATTGCCAACAAGGCCACGTGGGAAGACCCGTGGAAGCGTAAGAAGATTCAGCAGATAGACCTGCTGCTGCAGGGCGCATTGCGCGCGGACGACCTTGTGGGACTGAAGATGAACGTACCCGGCGACAAGCAGGATGCCATTCTCTCTCTTCTGCCCTCGCTGAATTCGCCGACCGTGTCCCAGCTCAAGGATTCCCACTGGCTTGCCGTGGAAATCGTTGTGGACCGCCGCATCGTGCGCGATCTCATTCCCCAGCTGGTAGACGCCGGTGCAGAAGGCATTATCGAGTACTCGCTGAACAAGATCGTGTAGCAGCCTGCTGCGCACATCAGGATGAAACAATGAAGGGAGGCCGTTTGGCCTCCCTTTTATTTTGCGGATCAGAAGGAGATAATCTGCATTTCCAGCATCTCCTTTTTCTTTTCAAGGAGTTTGTAGGAAGCACTCTCTTTGTCTGATTCTCTTTGCTTTAGTTGGGTCTCAACAAACTTGAACTGGTCCTCCAGCTCTTCCTTGGTGAGTTTGCGGTGTTCTATGGCGGAACTAATGGCTTTGAGGCCGTTCATAAAGGAACAGGCGTTGTGGTACTGCAGAGCATCCATCATGCCGGTGTCTATGGAATATTCAGAAGTTTTCTTGTCCATGCCCTGCTGAAGGGCAGTACGCTTGCTGTTGCGGTCAAGGTCAATGGCCCGGGTTATGGCTATGGCGAGGGCGTTGTAATAAATCTCTTCGTTGAAGAGGGACCGCTCGCTGTTGGCCATGGCTGCGGTTCCGGCAAGAACCGACTTGGTGCCCTCGCCTCCCGCAAAAGTGGCGGTTCCTGCGAGAATTGTGGTGAGTGTGCCGAAGCCGACGTTAAGAGACGCTGCATTGGCAAGAATGTCGCCTTTATGTTTCTCGCAGCGCAGGTCCGAAAGCATGATGTATGACCGAAGAATCTGATTGCGGGCCTGTTTGGGGCTCAGGTTGGCGTATTTATCCTGTGTTCCTGATTTGCCTGCAACAGGGGCGGTTCCCTCTGTTCCCTGAGAGGACGCGGCAGAACCGCTGTCCTTTTGCTCTTTGGCCTCAGTGTGAGAGGCGATTGCCGCCAGCTTCGTGAACTCGTCGCTGGAAACGTCAATGAACAACTCTCCATTTTTGTTTTTGGTGAACATTGTGCCATCGGTTTTATTCATGACGTGCACGTCGTTAACGACGTACAGACCGCCGCCGCAGCCGCAAAGTAGGCTGAAGCAGAGCGGAAGTAAGGATACCTTCCACCACGATAAAGCCATGTAACTTCCCTCCAGTTAAAGGATTGCCGGATAGAAGGCCCAGTAATGGAGTAGAGCGCATGCGTCTTATGTGGCGTTCGGGAAGAGGCGGAAAAGAGGGGAATATGAGGCGAGAGATACAGAGCCGCACTGACTCTATATCTGTTTTGAAATATAGCCGATGATAATGTATGCCACGTTGGAAACTGATAAGGGAGGCCGTTTGGCCTCCCTTTTTTGAGATGTCGAATGATTCTACTCTGTCGCCGTCGGCCTGTTCCGGTCCAGCGCTGTTCTGATGGATTGCTCCAGCGTGGCGGACAGGGCCTTGCGCCCTTGCGATGGGCCGAGCGCGGCGTAATCCCGCCCAAAGACCGGATCGAGCAGTTCAAGGCGTATGGCAAAGGGAACGGGAATGATTCCGCCGCGCGGCAGGCTCTTTTCCACCCCGTGTATGCAGACCGGATAGACAGGAATGTCGGGAAACTCCATCGCAAGCTTGCCTATGCCGCCTTTGAATTCCTGCAACTCACCGGGCTTGCCGCGAGTACCTTCGGGGAACAGCACCAGCGAATAGCCTTCGCGCAGGGCCTGATGCAGCGGTTCCATGGCGTTGGCGGCGTTTTTTGCCCGCCTGTCGAGCAGCAGCATGTTGAAGAGCGCCTTGCCCGCCATTCCTCCAAGACCGTGACTGAAGTAATCACCTGCCGCCACAACCTTGACGCGGTTTATGAGGCTGAGGGGGAACAGCCGCAGAAGCATTACCGTATCAAGATGGCTGTTATGGTTGGCCACCACAATGCACTGGCTGCGGCAGGTCGACCGCACGGCCGGATACCCGAAGAGCAGCGCAATGAGACAGCGGCAGACCGCATGCAGACAAACGCGCAGCATCTTAGAAATACTGCCAGTAGATAAGGTGAAAGACGATGGGAACCGTGAAGACCAGACTGTCTATCCGGTCGATGATGCCTCCGTGTCCGGGCAGAGACGAGCCGGAATCCTTGACCCCGATATCGCGTTTGACCATGGAAAAGGCCAGATCGCCGAACAGGCCGAGCATGCCTATCATGAAGCCGACAAGAGCACTGTAGGCATACGACATCCTTCCATCCGGGAAGTCCGGCATGAGGGGAACGAACACCAGCGAGAGCAGGGCGATGAGCACGGCGGAAACAAGCCCTGCGGCCCATGTTTTCTTGGGGCTGATCTCTGCCGCGATCTTGCGCTCAAGGAACGATCTGAGTTTGCCTTTAGGCATTGCTGCAGCCTTGCGGGCCAGCCCCTTGCCCACCCAGAAGGAGAGCAGGTCACGGGCTTCCGTCAGCGCAATGCAATACATGAGCACGATGGGGCCCATGTTGATCATGAAGAGGCAGTGTCCGAAGTTGTGGACAAAGAACATGAAGCCCAGCGCGATTACTCCCATGGACTTCAGGCAGCCCTGTGTCCGGTTCTGCAATATGAACAGTATGGGGATGAGCAGAAAGACATAGACCGGAACAAGAATGATGAAGAGATTGTACCACTCTATGTAGGCCAGGAGAATGATGGTGGGAATGGCCAGATAGCTTGCGAGAATGGCGCCCCTGTCTTTGAAGGAGAGAACCTTGTCTCCCGCCTTCTCGTGCATGGGCAGCATGGAATAGTATTCGCGCAGCGCAGCAAAGGACAGGAACCCCAGAAACAGGAACGAGACAATGCGGTGGGTGGAAAGGGCCAGCATGAAAACGGCCACCATCCACCACCATGTTATGGTCCTGTCGCGGATTTCCGGCCCCATGGCCATTTCCTTGGCTTCCATGACGCGCCAGATGATGGAGAACAGCGAGAGAATACCCACCAGAACGGCCATTATCCAGAGCATCTCGGTCTGGCCCTTCATGTGCAGCAGCACAAAGGAAGCGCCAATGGCAACAAGAAGCACCAGCTTGTTGAGCAGGGTCATGCCGCTACCTGCCTATCCACGTATAGGATTCGTACTTCTTGCCTTCGGCGACCTTGAGCGTCTTTTTTATGCGCACCAGGCTCGTCATCAGCACGAAGCAGCAGACAATGCTGATGTATATGCCGCCGTATTCGATGAAACCGGGGAAGATATAGCAGAGCAGGGCGAATGCACCTATCCAGATGGCGCGGTCGGGCTTGCCGCCGAAGAAGGTCTCGTGCCGACGCACACCTCCGGGCAGGCTTTTGCCCAGCACGCCGAAGTATTCCGCCATCCAGATAAGCACGATGAATATGAATACGGGCATGTCCGGCAGCTGCGGCACGAACAGAAGCACGCCGTAGCATATGGTATCGCCGATCACGTCCAGAGCTTCGTTGCAAAGTTCACCGGCCACGCTGCCGGTCTGGTATTCTCTGGCAAGCATGCCGTCCAGCGCGTTCATTGCCATGCGCAGGACAAGGAATACCGGCGTGAACACCAGCATCCAGCGGCATGCCTCAAAGCGAAGGCCCAGAAAAAGCGACAGGGCCACAAGAAAAACGAAGACCATACCAAGTATTGTTGCCTGATTGGCCGTCATCCATGATCCACCCAGCCAGCGAACGACCTTCTGGAAATTGCCTTTTTGCAGATACAGCATGAAAATATACCGCGTTCCATGACCGCCAGCCCCCCGGCATGCGGATCATGTCACGTTTGTTACAGAGTTTGGCCAGCGTTGTTCACCATCCGTTGCCGGATTGAATATCTGCCGTATCGCAATGAGATGCTTGAAGCAAGAAATACATGAAATAGTATATTGTGGTCTGAGATCTTGCTGTAAGACTTGCAGGCCGGTGTACTATTTCTGCATGGCTGACGAAAAGGGGAGAAGGCAATTGTGCCTTCTCCCCTCATGTACTGCATGGGTTTCCGGAGCTATCCCTTGCGCCGTCTGAGCAGCAGGCCTGCAAGGCACAGGTTGGCCAGCAGGCTCAACCCCAGAATGGTGCGTTCGGCCATGGGCGGTGTTCCCGCAGACTGGGCCGCACTGTATGCGCCGTCACCGGAAGTGGCGTCACCGGATGTAAGCATGTCTTCCGTCACGGTAACGGTCATCACGCCCTTGTGGCCTGTGCCGTCCGATGCCTCCACCCGCCATTCACCCGACCTGTCCGGAACAAAGGCAAACTTGCCCTGTGCGTCCGTCCTGCCGTTCTGGAACTCAAGGTCAGGTGTGCTCTGCGGGCCGAACACCAGCACGGGAACATACGACATGGGCTCGTTGCCACTGTAGGCAAAGAACACGGTCAGGGCCTTTGATTCCGCCATGCCGTAACTCACACCATGCCCGAAGGCGGGGCTGGCGTTAATGACCATCAGGGCAATGGCAAACAACAGTCTGCGCATGGCTAGTGCGCCGCCCCGCGTACAGGGAATACCAGCGTGGCACGCATGACGTGCTGCTCGTAGTTGCCGTCCTTTTCATCCACGGCATACTGCACGCGCACCATCCACAGGCCCGGAGCGGATATGGGCAGGGCGGCTTCGCCTTCGCCATAGGGTTCGGTAAAGCAGGCATAGGTGTTGGGCAGGTCGGTGAAGCCGTCATAGGTTGCGGTTACGGCCTCCGGAGAAACGGGCTTGCCCTTGTGGAGAATGCGCACCTTGAGAATATCGCCCGGCTTCAGGGCAAGCGGGTTATTGAGCGGCACAATCTCAAGCTCGTCGCCCACCACGGTGTTCCAGCCATCGGTCTTGCCGTCCACGGCCAGCAGGGTCTTGCTGAATTTCTCGTATTTGCGCGACCATATCACCCCCGGCAGCGATGCACGGTCACCCTTGAGAATGCCCTTGGGGGTCTTGCTCCATATTTCGCCGAGCCGGTGCCCGCGAATGACGGCTGCACCGCCTCCCTTCAGGGTAACAACGCCCGTATAGGACTTGAATGCTTCATCGGCCTTCAGGGGAACCTGCTTGCCAAGGTAGCTGGCCTGCACGCTGGCGGCATCTTCCAACTCTTCACTTTTCATGAACACATGTGATGCCCCAAGGCTTATGGGCAGTTCCTGTCCGGCTGTGTAGGTGTTCCAGTATTGGGGAACAACAAGAAATTCATGTGCATAGGCGGGAAGTGCCGAGGCGAGAAGCAGAGCAAGTCCGAGCATGGTAATGGGAAAACGTTTCATCGCATCCTCCTGTGAGTTTTTGTAAGGCGACAAGTAGCACAAAATAGCAAAAGGTGTCACGCATTGTTGTTCAATCAAAGTTTCGTGAATCAGGCGGGTTATCTTTTAGTGAAAAAATATATTGATTTTGATTTTCATTTTCACTACCAATGGCCCCATGACGCTAGGGGAGGGACTGAACACACTCATGTACCAGAAAGAAGAAGAATGCATTGAACGGGCGGAGGAGTTTCTGGCCTCCGTGCTGACCGGCACGGAAGCGGAGGCCCCCTTCGGTGAGCTGCTGGACGTGGCCCGCAAGCTGCTGCGGCAATCACGCAGGCTCGTCACCATGGGCGACCGCATGCAGGCCCAGCTGAGCACGCTCAATGATGAGCTGACCCATATGGCCCGCACCGATGCCCTGACCGGACTGGATAACCGCAGATATTTCATGGATCAGGCGCGTCGCGAATTTTCCCGTTCCCGCAGGACAGGCATGCCCCTGACCCTTCTGCTGATCGATGCGGATCATTTCAAATCCGTAAACGACACCTGGGGCCACGATGTGGGCGACAAGGTTCTGCAGGAAATAGCGGATGTGCTGCGTACATCCGTACGCGCCCACGACGTTGCCGCCCGTTTCGGAGGCGAAGAGTTCGTGGTGCTTCTGCCGGAAACGGACTGCCGCGAGGCGGCCATCATCTCCGAACGGGTGCGCGCCGCCGCGGAAAACCGCCTGCTCAGGGTTGATGATTTCGCGGTGCAGGTTACGCTGTCCGTGGGGTGCACCACCGTCAGCCCATGTGAACGCAGCATGGATGTCGATGCTTTGCTCAAGCGGGCAGATGTTGCCCTGTACGCCGCCAAGAAGAACGGCCGCAACAGGGTAGAGCGTTACCCCGGTCCGGCCTGCACGCCCATCTGCTCTTCCGCCGCCAACGGCCATCCCACTCAATAGGTGCCTCATGCGAATCAGAAAACAAGAAGCTCCGCAGCGGGTGTGCTCGCTGCGCAAGGGCTGCCATGGTTCAGGCCTGCTCTCCGGCGTGCGCACGGTGAGCAAGATGCGCTGCATTCTCGTGCTGTGCCTCATCGTATGCCCCCTTGCCCTGCTCATTGCCATGGAAGGGCAGGCGCATACCGAGATGATCAATATTCTTGCAGGGTGGATAGCCCTCGGGTTCATCATGCTCATGCCGCTCTCTCACTGGTTTTCCGACCTGCTGGTGCTGCGTAACGTGCGGGAACTGAACGCCCTGTGCGAGCAGATGAAAACCGGCAACCTCACACCCTTTGCCGAGCCGCCCACCGAGCCGGAAGGGGGCGATGCGCTGCAGGCCTTGCGCTACAACATGTTCTGGATAGGGCACATCATAGACAGCCGTCAGCGAGCCCTGAACGGTGCCATGCGCAATCTGCACGCCGCGCAGGAGCAGCTTGTGCAGTCCATCGAATACGCAGGGCTCATCCAGAATGCCTTTTTGCCTTCCAAGCAGACCCTGCATGAACTGTTTGCCGATCATTTTCTCATCTGGGACCAGCGTGATGCCGTGGGCGGCGATGCCTACTGGGTAAAGCGCACGGAGCGGGGATTGTTTCTGGCCGTGGTGGATTGCACGGGGCACGGCGTACCCGGCGCGTTCATGACGCTCATTGTGCATTCGCTGTTCGAGCGGCTTGAGGTGAACGCCATGCAGGGCGACCCCGCCGCCGTGATCGGTGCCATGAACAGGTCCATCCGTCAGGCGCTGGCGCAGGACCGTGAGAACCCTCTTTCAGACGACGGCATGGACTGCGCCGTGGTCTATGTGGATGTTGCTGACGGCATGCTGCACTTTGCCGGTGCGCGCAGCTCGCTCTATGTGCGGTCCGTGCAGGGCGAGGTGCTGGAAATAAAGGGAGATCGCTGCGGGGCGGGCTATGTGCGCACGCCCGAAGATCATGTCTTTTCCAGCCAGTCGCTGCGCATTGCGCCCGGCATGCGGTTTTATTGCCTTTCCGACGGGCTTGTCGATCAGGTGGGCGGTGTGAAGCACCTGCCTTTCGGCAAGAGCCGTTTCAAAGATTTTGTCAGCCGATGCGGCGAACTGCCTTTTGACCGGCAGAAGGTTCTGCTGGAAGAGCAGTTCAAGGAATACATGGGGCGTGAGGCGCGTCGGGACGACGTGACCGTGCTCGGTTTTATGATGCATACAAGGTAGTGAAATGAATATGAACATGCTTTCCTATCATGAAACCATGAGCCGCGAGGGGGTGGTGCTGTATTACAATGGCCCCATTTCGCAGAGCGTGGTGGAAGGTGTCGGCGACATGATGCGCCGCAAGATGGTGCTTGAGGATAACGGCATGCAGCTGGCCCAGAAGGTGTTTTCCGTTCTGGTGGAACAGATGCAGAATGTCATCTGCTACGCGCAGGATATCTGTACCCCCGCAGTGTGCATGGGTACCGGCCAGATCATGGTCGGCCGCAACGGCGAGGAATTCTATGTGGCGTGCGGCAATCCCGTCAGCCGCAACCGCGAGGCCCGCATCCGCGAGCGCATAGACATTGTGAACGGCATGTCGCGCGAAGAACTCAAGGCCTACTACAAGGAACAGCGTCGCAAGGGACCGGACGAGGATTCCTGCGGGGCCGGATTGGGGTTCATTGAAATGGCCCGCAAGGCCAGCCGTCCGCTGCAATACCGTTTTGATCCCATAGACGACGAGACATCCTTCTTTGCCGTGAAGGTGCATGTATAGGAAGAGAGGCATACATGAGTTCCCTGAGACACTTCATCGTGGAGCCGACCAAGTCGTCTCCCGCCATAGATTTCAACCCGGAGACGCACAGCATGAGCCTGCGCGGGGAATCGTATCCCGAAAACTGCGCACGCTTTTATGAGCCTGTGTTCGACTGGTTGCGTGATTACCTTGCCGCCTCGCAATCCGAGCCCATGGTACTGGATATGGAGATCATCTATTTCAACAGCTCCAGCTCCAAGGCGTTCATGGACCTTTTTGATCTTCTGGACGGCGCGGCGCAGGCGGGCAAGCCCGTGAGTGTGCGCTGGCGCTATCATGAGGAAAATGAAACGGCCCTCGAATGCGGTGAGGAATTTCAAGAAGATGTGCAGCACATGGCCTTTGAGCTGGTGCCGGTGGCTGCCTGATCCATACCCGTTCCGCAGACTCTGCCGGCATATGCGGCAGGGACGATTGCATTGCGCGGGACTCTCTCGCGTTTGACAGGTCCGGCCCCGGGAATTCGGGGTGCGGGCCTGCCGTCGTGTCCGGTCGTTACGTGACCTGTTACATGGCCTGCTACATAGGTCTGTCATGTGATCTGTCAGGTTACCTGTCAGGTAGCCTGTTCTGTCGACAGATCCTGTAATCTGATCTGCGAACCGGTCCTTGTTGGATAACTGGCACCCCTAGTCCCGTGTCTTGTCCGATCCCTTGTCAGACCTTCTCGGATCGTTACCGGACGTTCGTTGAAGCTGGCCCCCTTGACCAGACCTGCTGCTCGCGGCACTGTGCTTCTGGTGCGGTGCATGGTGGCACCGCGGGTATGATTCCCCCGATAATCGCGATAACCCCAGACAGACAAGGCGACAGAACATGACTCGTATTCCTGAAAAGCTCTACGGCATCATCGGGCATCCGCTCGGTCATACCATGAGTCCCGCCCTGCATAACTGGGGGTTTGAACGGTGTGGCATTGCGGCCGCATATATGGCGTTTCCCACCCCGGCTGAAAAGCTGGCGGACTTTGTTGCGGCCTTCCGCACTCTGCCTCTTTCCGGTGCCAGCGTGACCATCCCGCACAAGGAAACGGTCATGCCCATGCTGGACGGCATTACCCCGCTGGCGCAGGCCGTGGGCGCCGTGAACACCCTCTATTGGGACAACGGCAGGCTGATGGGCGATAATACGGACATCACCGGTTTTCTCTCCCCCCTGCGGCAGCATGCGGGCAGCATAGACAGTGCGCTTGTGCTGGGCGCGGGCGGTGCGGCCAAGGCTGTGCTTGCCGGACTGCGCGAGCTGGGCGTGGCGAACGTGACCATAACCAACCGTTCGCCGGAACGGGCGGCTGCGGTGGCACAGCCCTTCGGCGCGGCTGTGGTGCCATGGGATGACCGCACGAAGGTGCAGGCCGGTCTGGTAATCAATTCCACCCCGCTGGGCATGAGCGGCGATAATGCAGACCGCACCCCGTATCCCGCAGATGCCTTTGCAGGACGCAGAGGCATTGCCTATGATCTTGTGTACAACCCGCTGCGTACCCGTTTTCTTGCAGAAGCAGACGCCTCAGGCTGGCAGACGCTGGATGGTCTGCATATGTTTGCCGCGCAGGGCAGAGAGCAGTTTCGCATCTGGACCGGTGCAGAATTGCCTCTCGAAGAAGTGCGCGACTGCATACGAAAAATACTGTCGCTGTAACGCGGGCAAGAGAAGCATCTGTATCCCCGTCCGGATATTGTATTCGGATGGGGGTTTTATTTTGTAATCTTGTGTAGTAAAGGCAGCGGCAAAACACATTGCAAGGGGCAATTATGGAATTGCAGGAAAACGACGTATTGTATGCGGGGGGCGCATCAAATGGTCAGGGCACGCCGCAGGCTGCGCCCGTGCAAGGTGGGGGATTCACCTTTAGCGGCGAAGGCAGAGACGGCTTTCGTCAATTTGTGGCATTCAAGGGCAGCGGTTGGGAGCTGTTCAAGATCTGCATTGTGAACTTTCTGCTCACAATCATTACGCTCGGCATATATCACTTCTGGGCCAAGGTGCGGGTCCGCAAATATCTGTGGTCGCACACGGTGGTGGAAGGGGAACCGCTGGAATATACCGGCACCGGCAAGGAACTGTTTTTCGGCTTCCTTATCGTTGCAGGGGTGTTCATTCTGTACATGGTGCTGCAGATGGTTCTTGAGCGCATCCACCCCGGTCTTTCCGTTCTGGCGGCGCTTCTGCTTTTGCCTTTCTGGTTTTTTGCCACTTACAGGGCTGTGCGCTACCGCCTGACCCGTACCCGCTGGCGCGGTATCCGCTTCAACCTTTCCGGCAGCGCATGGAAGTACATGTTCCTCGCGCTGGGGCAGAGCCTGCTGAACCTGATTACCCTGTCGCTGTGGTACCCCAAGTCGTGCGCGGTGCTGCGCAAGCGCATCATCGGCAACATCTGGTACGGCAACCGCAACTTCACCTTCTCCGGTAAGGCGGCTCCGCTCTATGTGTCTTATCTGGTGGCGGTGCTCGGCATAATCGGGTTTGGTGTTGCCGGTTTCATGCTGGCAGACCTGCCCACGGCCTTCCTGCAGATGAACTCCAATCCCGGACCGGAAGGATTCAAGTCCCTCGCCATCGCCATGGGTACGTTCTACGGCATGTTGATTCTGGGAGTTCTGGTGTCCCAGTGGTTCATGTGCGTGCTTATCCGGTGGGAAGTGGGCAATACCGGTTTTCCGGGTGTGCGGTTCCGCAGCTCTCTGACCTTCGGCAGATACTTCTGGGTGCAGGTGAGCAACCTGTTTCTGGTGTTACTGACGCTCGGCATCGGCACGCCCTGGGCAGCGGTGCGCAGCCTCAAGCTGTATCTGAACACGCTTGATGCGGAAGGGAGCCTTGATTACGCCCATCTTGCACAAGATGCGCAGGAAGCACCAAAGTTCGGCGAAGGGTTCCTCGAAGCGTTTGACGTGGACCTTGCCGTATAGGGGGGAGCATGACGCAGCCTGACCCTTCTTCCCGGCCTCATATTCCGGCGGCTTCCACTGAATCACCTGAACAGGGGAAGCCTGCCGGCTTTCGCTATTACGACGGGCATTCCGCCCAGCCGCATGCGGTGGATATTCGTCCGGCAGGGAGCCATCTGCAGATAGTTTCCCCGGCAGGGGCATTCATGGCCTCGTGGAGTCTGGACAGCATAGTGCTGCCGGATTTCATGAATCCGCCCTACAGCCTTATCCACCTGCAGAAAGGCGGGCAGGATACGGGCGAGCGTCTGACCGTCATGGACGGAGCTGCCCACGAAAGGCTTGCTCCGCTGTTGCTCGGCGTGCGTATCAATGCCCGGCGGACCAGCCTGAACAAGTGGCTGCGTGTCTGCGCTGCGGTGTGGCTGCTCGGGCTGCTGCTGTGGTGGGGATTTCCCTATGCCACGGACGCAGTGGTGTCGTTGGTGCCCGTGGATGCGGAGATTGCGCTTGGTGAAGATGTGCGCGATCAGGTGGGGGCGATGCTGGCCCGCAAGAACGCGGGCAAGGTGCTGCACTGCGGAAATCCTGCCGGCATGGCTGCGCTGGATGCCTTGACGGAGCGGCTCTCTCTCGTGGATGAGTCGCCGTATCCCATGTCCGTGAGCGTGATCAATTCAGGCATCGTGAATGCCTTTGCGGCCCCCGGCGGAGCCATTCTCGTTACCTCCGGTCTGCTTGAGGAAACGGAGTCTCCCGAGGAACTGGCGGGCATTCTGGCGCATGAAATGGGGCATGTGCGCGAGCGTCACGGCCTTCGCAGCATGGCGGGCGTGTACGGCCTGCAGGTGCTTGGTCTGCTTTTCTCAGGCAACAGCAAGGGCGTGTTCGGTGATACGGCGCAGGGGCTGGCCCTGTATATGACCACCTCGTCGTGGAGCCGCGATTTTGAGCGGGCTGCTGATGCCCACGCCTTCACGCTGCTCCGCAAGGCTGGATTGAATACGCAGGGGCTGTCCACTTTCTTTGAACGGCTGGAAAAGGACGCGGAGAAAGACAAGAACCTCTTCCCTGCGCTCGCCATGCTCAGCTCGCATCCGGCAACGGCTGCACGCATCGCCATGCTGCGCGAGATGGAGCAGGCGGCCGGTAAGCCTGAATATGCCCTTGTTTCCGTCATGTCCGCAGAGGACTGGAAGGCCGTGCAGAATATCTGCCAATAGCACCGGCCGGATTCCCAGTTGTTTTCTCAGTCGTTACGACTTCACATGTTTCAGCGCCTCACGCCTCGTCAGGGAGCTGAGGCGCTTTTCGTTGCGCAGCACATAGTCCGTAACCGCGGCGGGTTTTGTCTTGGCATATTCCCGCAAGGCCCAGCCTATGCCCTTGCGCAGGAAGAATTCTCCGGCCATGGGCGAAGGCGCCAGGCTGGGGTCTATACACGCCTGCATGAAGGCAAAATCCGTGGCCTGCTTGAACCTGAGCTGGCAGAGAATGGCCGTGCGCCGCTTCCACATGTTGTCGCAGGCAGCCCATTGCAGCAGCAACGGGCGCATGGTGTCCGCATCGTGGGCGAGCAGGGGGCCGAAGCTGTTTGTCATCTCATCCACATAGTCCCACCACGCTCCGGTAACGACCAGTTCTTCCAGCAGTGCCAGCAGCCGGTCATCGGCCTTGTGCAGATATCCTGCGTGCTTTTTGTGATGCAGCAGGGTCAGGGCGCAGTAGCGTTCTTCTCTGTACGTCGCGTTGCGCCACAGGTGGGCCACGGTATCCAGCAGGCAGTCGAAATCCAGCGGCAGCCGCTTGGCATAGAGCGGCTTGCATGCCTGCACGCGCAGGGGTTTTGTGCAGCCCAGAAAAGGCATTTCGGATTTCATGTACGCCTGCATGGGCGCGGCATTGTCCTCTACGGCCACAGCCCGCAGGTTCTCCCGCAGGCCGGTGACAAGGTGCATGTCTGCATTCGGTGTGTTCATGAGCTGCCTGTATGGTCCTGTAGACAAGGGCGGTGCTAGTGCTGCGGGTTGCGCATGATCCAGGGCCACATGGTTTCCAGATGCTTTCGCACGTGGTCTGCAAAGGCCTGCAGCAGGGTGGACTTGTATTTCTGGCGGTGGGTGACGGAGTAGAAGCGGCGCTTGAATTCAACGCCTTCCACCTGCACGGGAAAGAGTTCCGCGTTGGCCAGCTCGCGCTGCACACAGAAGGGCGACATGCAGCTCAGGGTGTCCGGGTTCTTGAGCACCATCTTGATGGATTCTATGTGCTCAAGCTCCAGAAACAGGTTCAGTCGCTTCTTGGCGGGGCCAAGATACTCCCACATGGTCTGGCGGGTGCCTGAGCCGGATTCGCGCAGCACCCACTTCATGTCCAGCAGTTCTTCCAGCGAATATTCGCGTGCCGAAGCGAAATCCTTGTCGGATGAAACCACCACAAGTTCTTCCGTGCACAGTTCGCGGAATTCCGCCACGCGGCATTCGTAGTCGCCTTCGATGAAGCCGAGGGCCACGCTGCCGCTTTCTATGCCCGCAATAACGTCTGCCGAGTTGCGGCTGAGCATCTCCACCTGTACTTCGGGATACAGGCAGCGGAAGTCGAAGAGCACCTGCGGCATGATGTAGTCCGCAATGGTGGAGCTTGCGGCAACAGTCAGCACGCCCGCCATGCGGTTCAGGCGGAACATGGTTTCCACTTCCTGCAACTGTTCAAGTGCGGGGCGGATGCGGTTGAGCAGCAGTCTGCCGCTCTCGTTGGGCACAAGGCGGTTGCTTATGCGGTCGAAGAGCTGTTCGCCCACGGAGTCTTCCAGCGACTTGATGGCCATGGAGACGGCGGACTGGGTGATAAAATGCTCTTCGGCCACTTTTCCGATGTGCGGATTGCGCATGAGCGAGACAAAAAGCTCGAGTTGACGTACTGTGATGTTCACTGTCGACCTCTTCAAAATTTTTGATCGACTTTTTAAATATTATAAATTTGCTTTCCAGGCTAGTCCGGATACGATGACTTCACCATCACAACGGGAAACAAGTATGCCCATTACTGCCATTTTAGGTATACATATTCCGACTAGTTGGTTTTGCGCTTCTTCCTCCTTTTTCCCCTAGAGGCCCTGCATGCCCACACCCGCAGGGCCTCACTTTTTGGCGAGTGACTAACGCCGAAAACTCCTTTGCATCAGTGCGTGCCGTACGCACAAATAAACCCGCCCGAAAGCTTGCTTCCGGGCGGGTTTGCCTTTGGGGGGAGAGGGATTATCAGGCTTTGAGCGAGCCGCGGAATTCCTCAAGGTCGGTGATGTTCATCTTCTGCAGCAGCTGTTCAAACTCCTGCACAAGGCGGAAGCTGAAATCGGGCCGCAGGAAGTTGGCGGTACCCACCTGCACGGCGTGCGCGCCCACCAGCATGAATTCCAGTACATCTTCAGCCGAGGCAATGCCGCCGATGCCGATGACGGGAATGTTCACGGCGCGGGAAACCTGCCATACGCAGCGCAGTGCCACGGGCTTGATGGCTGGGCCGGAAAGGCCGCCGATCACGTTGGCCAGCAGGGGCTTGCGGGTGCGTATGTCCACGCCCATGCCGGAAAGGGTGTTGATGCAGGAGAGCATGTCCGCGCCTGCGTCTTCCACGGCCTTGGCAATGGTGGTGATGTCCGTGACGTTGGGGCTCAGCTTGATGATGACGGGCTTGTCGCCTGCCATGCGCTTTACAGCCTCGGTCACGCGGGCGGCCTGCCTGGCGTCCTGACCGAACAGGATGCCGCCTTCCTTCACGTTGGGGCAGGAAATGTTTACTTCAATGGCGGCAATGCCCTGCTCGCGTGCCAGCACGCCGGTAAGCTCGGCAAATTCGCCGGGATCGCAGGCATAAATGTTGGCAATGACGGGCAGTTCACGCCACGGCAGCTTGGGCAGCTTTTCCGTGATGAAGGATTCGACTCCGGAATTCTGCAGGCCCACGGCATTGAGCATGCCGCAAGGCGTTTCAGCAATGCGGGGCATGGGGTTTCCGGCGCGCGGTGCGAGCGAAAGCCCCTTGACCACAATGCCGCCGAGGGTAGTCAGGTCGCCATAGGGCGCAAATTCCACACCGTAGCCGAAGGTGCCGGAAGCGGTGAGAATGGGGTTCTTGAAGCTGAAATCCGGCAGACCGGGAAGATTCAGACGCATATCCATGTACATTGCTCCCTAGTCTTCGGAAAGGTTGACCTGGTGCGCCCAGAATACGGGGCCGTGGTTGCACACCTGCGCCCTGCCAGCGGCAACACCGTTGACCTGCATGTCGTCGGAAACTTTGGTGACGCAGCCGAGGCAGGCGCCTACGCCGCAGGCCATGCGGGTTTCCAGCGAAAGCTGACAACGGGCATTGTGCTTCTGGCTGAGCTGCTGCACAGTGCGCAGGAAGGGCGTGGGGCCGCAGGCCAGCACAAGGCCGTTTTGCCCTGCAAATTCTTCGATACGCTTGTCCATGCAGTCGATGAAGGCAGCGAGGTCTTCGGGCTTCTGCTCATGATGTGCATCGCCCATGATCTTTTCGTTGATGGACTCGTAGGGGTAGCAGTTCAGCGGCATTCTGTGGCCGAACTCCATGTGCAGGTTCCACGGTCTGGGGTGGGTGTGCACGTAGCCTACGAAGGGGGCAATGCCTATGCCGCCTGCGAGCAGCAGGGTGGGGGTATCGGGTTCCATCTCGAAGCTGTTGCCGAGGGGACCCCATACGAGCACCTCATCACCGCTCTTGAGGCTGGCCATTCTGCGGGTACCGCGGCCGACAGCCTGAAAAAAGAGGACAAGGTCGCGGTTGCTGACGCGGCAGATGGAAAAGGGACGGGCCCAGAGCATGTCCAGTGCCCAGCCGCTGGGGCGGACCATGACAAACTGGCCGGGCTGCCAGCTCTTCCATGTGGGGCGTTCGAGTCTGAGGGCGAAAAAGAGGTGTTCGCCCGCAATCTGCCCGAAGGGGACGTTGTCCAGCACCTTCAGGGTAGTACATTGTTCGTTGGTCATGAGTGTTACCTTGGGATATCGGGATGCGCTCGGATGGCTTGCGCGTATGCGCATAACAATGAGCCGCAGTTGTGATCTGGCGTAGGCACAGGCCCGCAGTTGAACGTTTTTCGGATACGAAATGAAGAGGCTGCGGGGAGCAATGTCGCCAGCCATGACATAGTCCGACATTCTTCCGGTGGCAAGACTTCATTTTAGTGTTACCATATTGCAGTTGCCAGCGAGCCCATCTATGGTTATGTGCATTGCCCGCCATATGAAATGGTATTAGCTCCGGAGACCGATTTCCTTTATTTTTCTCTCGCTTCTCCAGCAACGGGCCCGGATACCGCGGCAGGCGGCAAATTTCACACGGCGAAAGGGCGAATCCCGCCCGCGTCAAAGAGGTCATATGCATAAATTTCCTGAAATTCTGGCACCCGCAGGGGATGCCAAGGCTTGCCTGTCCGCACTGGCTGCGGGTGCCGATGCGGTATATCTCGGGCTCAAGCATTTTTCCGCCCGCGCACAGGCGGGCAACTTCGCCACGGGCGAGCTCTCGCGCATTGTGGAGCTTGCACACAAGGAAGACCGCCGTATCTATGTGGCGCTGAACAGCCTGCTCAAGCCGGGCGATCCTGACGCTGCAGGGCGTCTTATTGCGCGTCTGAAGCGCGACGTGCAGCCCGATGCCCTGATCGTGCAGGATCTCGGCGCGGTGGAGATGGCCCACCAGGTGGGCTTTGAAGGTGAACTGCACCTTTCCACCCTTGCCAACGTCACGCACCCCGGTGCCCTCAAGGTGGCACAGAGCCTTGGTGTTTCGCGCGTCATTCTTCCCCGCGAACTCAATCTTGATGAAGTGCGCATGTGCAACGACGCCTGCCCCGAGGGCATGACCCTTGAGCTCTTCGTGCACGGCGCGCTCTGCTACTGCGTTTCCGGCCGCTGCTACTGGTCCAGCTACATGGGCGGCAAGTCCGGTTTGCGCGGCCGCTGTGTGCAGCCGTGCCGTCGCGTGTATCAGCAGAACAAGCGCAAGGGGCGTTTCTTCTCCTGCATGGACCTTTCTCTGGACGTGCTGGCAAAGACCCTGCTGCCTTTGGATAATCTCAAGTCGTGGAAGATTGAAGGCCGCAAGAAAGGCCCGCATTACGTGTTCTACACCACGGCTGCCTACAAGTTGCTGCGGGATAATCCTGAAGATCCTTCCGCACGCAAGCAGGCAGAGCAGTTGCTGGAGCAGGCGCTTGGCCGTCCTTCCACGCATTCCATCTTCCTGCCGCAGCGTCCTTATTCGCCCACCCAGCCCAGTGAGCAGACCAGTTCCGGCCTGCTGGCGGGCAAAGTGGTCATGGAGCCCGCTGCCAAAGCAAAGAAGGGTGAGCGCACCTACCCCAAGTATTATTTCAAGCCCCGTTTCGAGTTGCTGCAGCATGACTATCTGCGCATCGGGTACGAAGATGAGCCGTGGCACTTTACCGACCGCGTGGTGAAGCGTGTTCCCAAGGGTGGCACCTACATGCTGCGCGCCCCCGCACGCAAGGACCCCAAGTCCGGCACCCCGATTTTCCTCATCGACCGCCGCGAGCCCGAGCTTGTGCGTCTGCTGGATGAGTGGGAAGCGCGCCTGAAGCGCTGCAAGGGCCGCAAGGGTGAAGCTGTTGAATTTACGCCGGAATACCCCAAGGCAGGCAAGCGTCTGCCGGTGGTGAACGTGATTCTGCGTCCCGGCCTGCCCCATGGCAAGGAAGGCAAGGCAGGCAAGTTCACGGCCAACGTGAACGGTCTCTGGCTTGGCCCCAAAACCCTGCAGACCGTGGGCCGCACCCTGTTCTCGCGCATGTCGTGGTGGCTGCCGCCGGTTATCTGGCCCAACGAAGAACAGGCATGGCAGCGCATGGTGCATCAGGCCCTGCGTAACGGTGCACGGCATTTCGTGCTCGGTTCGCCGTGGCAGGTGTCCCTGTTTGAAGATGCCAAGGCCGACCTTGTGGCCGGTCCCTTCTGCAACCCCGCAAACCCTGCGGCCATTGCTGCCCTGAAGGAACTTGGCTTCCGCGGTGCCATTATCTCGCCGGAAATGTCTTCCGAAGATGTGCTGGCGTTGCCCAAGGAAAGCTGCCTGCCGCTCGGCATTGTGCTTTCCGGCTTCTGGCCCATGGGTATATCCCGCCTGCCACACGACGGCGTAAAGCTTAACGAGCCGTTCTCCTCGCCCAAGGGCGAAGTGTTCTGGATGCGCAAGTACGGCCAGAACACGTGGATTTACCCCGGCTGGCCGCTGGATATCGAATCCAAGCGCGATCAGCTTCTCGCGGCAGGGTACACCATGTTCGTGAAGATGCTGGAAATGCCTCCGCAGGACGTGCCGGAAGCCAAGCGTACATCTCCCTTCAACTGGGATCTGCCGCTGCTGTAAGGCATGCTGCTGTGGAAAATACAAACCCCGGTCACCAATGTGGCCGGGGTTTTTTATGAAGTACAATGGATGTATGTGGTAGCGATTAGTTGCACTATGAATAATCTTGCAAGAAATAGTTCTGTACGCTAGACAGTCGCTGCGCTGGGGGGCGCGGTGTTTATAGGAAGGTGCGGTGCGGAATGAGGGGGCGATATCTGCTGCCAAATGCCTTTGGGGGGTAATTTGCAAATTACAAGGGAACAACATGAGAAAGTTGTATGAGACACTCAGTCAGGCAATTGCATTTGCAATGAGTTTTTGGTTTTTCCGTACGGCGTGGCTCTTAAAGGGGGAGGCATCATCAAGAAAGGGCCGTATGTTTGATGTGCTGTTCCATAATGAATTGTTGAGTCTGGCAGTGCTTGCTGCCGGATGCGCATGGTTCCTGTATTGCGGTTTCAAGAAATCCAAAACTGAAGAGACAGGTATTCAGGGTGGAGGAGCGGTTGTGCCGTCTTTCATTATCGCCAATTACATGGCCCCCTTTGTTTTCACGATTTTCCATCCCTACTGGGGAGTGGATGATCAGATGTTCTCGTTGATCATGCGTGGATATATCTGTGCATCCATTGTCGTGGCAGGAGCGTACATGCTCTTCTCCAAGGAGTTTGGCGGGGCGCTGTACGTATGGATGAAGAATAATGCCAAATCACGGGCCAGAAGGATGCTGGGTTTGCTTGTCGCTTCGGTGAGCACGGTTGCATTATTCTTCTTTTCCGTGGTGCGCGAAGTGCCCTATGATAAGCTGGCAAAAGAATTGCCGTTTCTGTACCTGATTCTGTCAGTTATGTTTTTCGGTTTGTGCTCCGGTCTTCGCTATTGGGGCATGGAACGCGCGGAAGCCCGCAGTGGTGTTTCCGCCCAATAGAACTGCAGACTGCGGCGGAGGGGGCTTAGCCGCTGTTGCTTATAGAAAAAGAAAGGCCGGGCAGCGTATGCTGTCCGGCCTCATTATTGCCTTGGTTAAAGCCTGTCCGTCAGTTAGCGGGCAATGAGCACCGGCAGCTTGGATAGGTGGAGCACTCGGTGGGTTACACTGCCGAGTACCATGCCCTCAAAATCACTCAGCCCGCGCGAACCCATGACGATAAGGTCGCACTTCTCGCGTTCCGCCACGGCGCATATGGTATCGCCGGGTTCTCCGGCTTCAATGATTTCGGAATACTTCACACCTTTATCTTCCAGAACCTTGCGGTAGGGTTCCAGCAGGGATTTGCCTTCCCGCACCAGTTCAGAGAGCAGTTCTTCGCGCGCCAGTCCACCGATCAGGTTGGGAATTTTGCCCATGGCAAAGAGCAGAATGATCTCGGCACCCATGGCAGTCGCCATGCCCATGGCTTTGCGTTTGGCGAGCTGGGAATGCGTGGAGCCGTCCACCGGCACAAGTATCTTTTTGAATTCCATGATGAGCACCTCCGTTTGATATTGTTGAGGGGTTTGCTCGAATGTTCCCGGAGGTTGCCTCACATGGAGGCAGCGGCATTTCATCCGGGGAGGGGTACTCTAAGAATAACAACGATGGAGGGATGATACAATGGGCGGTGGAAACAAATCATCATTCATAGCGCCTTCAGCCGTTGGGTAACGGCTGAAGGTCCGGAGGCTATACCCTGCGGGGAACGCATCAAACTACATGCGGAGGGAGAAGTGCGGCGCATTCCGCCATTCCATTCTTCTCCCCCCTGCCTAGCTCCCTGCATCAACCTACATCAGCGAGGGCAGATAGGTCGCCAGCTGCGGGAACATCAGCAGCAGCGCACAACAGACAAGGTAGGCACCGATGAAGTAGCCGACGCCCTTGAACACCTTTTCGATAGGCACATCCGTTGCGGCGGATGCCACCACAAAGGCGGTAACCCCCACCGGCGGGGTGATGGCACCCATGGTGGTCACCACGGTAATGAGCACGCTGAACCAGATGGGATCGTAGTTCATGGCCTGCACCACCGGAAAGAAGATGGGAATGGTCACCAGCAGCAGGGCAAGGGCGTCCATGATCATGCCGCCTATGGCGTATATGCCGCAGATAAGCAGAATGATGATCAGGGGCGGCAGCGAAAGGCTGGTGATCCAGTCTGCAGCCACAAAGGGCAGCTGCGTTATGGCGAGGAACTTGCCGTAGATCACCGCGCCCAGCAGAATCACCATGATCATGGAGGAAATGCGCAGGGTGTCACTTACGGAACTAATGAACTTGCGCACGCTCATGTGGCCGGTGGCAATGCTGATCATCAGGGCAATGGCCGCGCCTGCGGCACCTGCCTCTGTGGGGGTGAAGAAGCCGAAGAACAGCCCGCCCATGACAAGGGCGAACAGAATGACGATTTCAATGGACCCCGGCAGGGAGGCAAAGCGTTCCTTCCAGCCCGTCTTGGGACCGGTGGGACCCCATTCGGGATGCCGCCTGCACAGCCACATGATAGTGCCCACAAACAGGCCCATGAGCAGCAGACCGGGGATGAGGCCGCCCATGAAGAGCTTGCCGATGGATTCGCCCGTCTGCAGGCCGATGACGATGAGCACCACACTGGGGGGAATGAGCACGCCCAGCGTCGCGCCCGCAGCCACGGTGCCGGTGGAAAGAATGGAATTGTAGCCGTATTTGCGCATCTCCGGCAGGGCCACGGTGGACATGGTGGCCGCGGTTGCGGTGTTGGAACCGCAGATGGCCGAAAAGCCCGCACAGGCCAGCACGGTGGCAATGGCTATGCCGCCCTCGATATGACCGAACCATGCGTACACGGCCTTGTAAAGGCGCTCGTTCACGCCGGAGTAAAAGCAGATCTGGCCCATGAGGATGAAGAAGGGAATAACCGTAAGGCCGTAGCTGGAGAACACGCTCCACACCTCGCCGCCGAGCATGCTGAGTGCCGGTTCCGGCCCGACCACGATGCCGTATCCGGCAAGGCCGATAACCGCCATGGCAAAGCCCACGGGTATGCGGGAAATGAGAATGGCCCCGAGAAGAACAAGAACGGAAAGAAGCCCTGCGTATACCGGTTCCATGGCTATACCTCCTCCGCAAGCAGCACAGTTTTGAGGAAGGAGATGAACAGCACAAAGCCCATGGCAAAGCAGCCCACGCACACGGCCCAGACAAAGGGGTGGTAGATGATCTGCAGGGTCTCGGAAAGCTCGCCCAGCTCCACGATGAAGGCGGCGAGCTTTTCCAGCTCCAGCCCCGCGTGGATGAAGAATGCGGCAGAGGCCAGATGCACGGCCGCATCAAGGGCCAGACGCACGGGGCGCTTGAACCGTGCGATGAAGAACGCCACGAAGATATGGCTGCGCGACTGCTGAGCATAGGCCAGTGAAAAGGCGGCGACCACCGCGCCCATGAAGCCCATGAGCTCGAAGGTCCCCTTGAGCGGATAGCCGATGGCTCTGCCCACCATGTTCCAGCAGGCCAGCAGCATCATGGCTGTCAGGGTTATTCCGGCGAATACGGCCAGCACAAAGGAAATGTGCGCGCCTACCTTGTCCAGAAATAGCAGCGAGGAGTGCCTCATCAGGTTCATCCGCTCCGTGCGGGAAAAGGCTGGCCGGGCCATGGCCCTTTCCTGGTAAAAAAAGGGTCCGCCCCGTGGAACAGCAGTTCCTGACAGGGCGGACGAAATGTATTTCAGTTAACGTTACCGGTCGTACTTGGCCTTCAGGGCGGCCACATCGTCCAGCACAGCCTGCGTGTCCACGCCTGCCTTGGTGGCGGTCTCTTTCCAGCTGTCGAAGAGCGGAGCGGTCAGCCTGGCAATCTCGGCCTGCACTGCGGCATCAAAGCTGTATACTTCGACCTGATAGGTGGCTTTTGACCACTCAAGCGATTCCTTCACGTGGTTGTCCATGTACTGTCCCGTCCACTGGGCCTGTTCGGCGGAAAGGTCGTCCAGCACCTTCTTCACGTCGTCGGGCAGGCTGTCCCACTTCTTCTTGTTCATGATGACGGCGAAGGGGTAGACGGAAAGGTTGGCCACGGTTTCATACTTGCACATCTCGGCGAACTTCATGTCCTTGAGCACGTCGAAGGAGGTCAGCAGCCCCTGAATGATGCCTTTCTGCACGGCTTCCGGCACTTCGGGCATGGGCATGGAAACCGGCACCGCGCCGAGCTTTTCCAGCACGGCGGAAAGGGAGCCTGCACCGCGCAGTTCAACGCCCTTCAGGTCGTCGAGGGTGCGGATGGGCTTTTTGGCCATGAACTGCGAAGGGGCGGAGCTGAACATGGTCAGCACCTTGAATTTGGACAACTCGGCAGGCTGATGCTTGGCATACAGATCCCACAGCGCGCGGGAGGCACCTTCTGCTGAGGTGAAGCCCTGCGGCAGCTCCATGACACTCATCAGCGGGAACACACCGGGGTGGTAGGCAAGGCTGATGCAGCCAATGTCTGCCTGTCCGGTCATCACGCCGCGCATCATGTTCTTGGCATCCAGCAGGGTGGAGCCGGGGTAGGTGGTGACAGTTACGGCACCGTTGGTGCGGGCTGCAACTTCCTTGACCCAGCGTTCCATTTGTACACAGGGAAAAGTGGGGGCGGGGGGAAAGTTCGCATACTTCAGATTGATGCCGGAAGCGCTGGCTCCGGTAACCGCGAAGGCCATAACCGTGAGAATCATGGAAAGGGCCGCAATGCCCGTGCGCAGTGCTTTCATTGCAAACTCCCGCTTGCTGGAAAAAGGGTGAGTATGAGCCGCGTCGGCAGGAGCCTTACGTTCTCCGCCGTTGGCTTTGCATACCCAATGTGCGAGTTGGAGATCAAGCAGTTTTTACAAAAAGGGAAAACCGGACGCGAATATGGCACTCCGTTGAAATGCGCAGCAAAACCCGCGTTCATGAGGGAAAATATCATGGTTCGGGAAGTGGGGGGCTGTATTGTGTAGCATGGCAGCCGGTTCCGGTTGTCACTGACCGAGGTGAACACATTGGAAAAAAAGATCCTATCCCGTTTGCGCCCCGAGGCAGGGCGCCGTGAGCATGCAATCCGGTGCATGCCGCTTGCGGCGTGGCTTCGGGTTGCGGCTTTTTGCCTGCTGGCGGTGCCTGCGCATGGCGCCCCGGGCATGGCCGGAGCGGGCTTTTTTGACTGGTTCGGGGGAACGCTGGCCATGACGGCTCTGCTGGTGCTGGTGCCGTTGTGCGCGATGCTGCTCTGGCATCGTTATGCCCGTCCACGTCTGGACGAGGTGCGTCGGAATGCCGTGGTTATAGAAGCCTGCCATGCGTTGCCTTCCTTGGCCGGAAAGGACGATGTCCTGCTGCGCCCGACCCTGGTCCGTTTCGCCATGGAGGTGACCGGTGCACCGTTGGCGTATCTGGCGCTCTTTGTGCCGGAACCGGTCATTGTCTGCCATGCGGATGAAAGCGGCATAGTGGTCGGGGCTGAAGGGGCAGGGCGGACAGCGGAAAGAGGCCGGACCGGAGAGACAGGCGCAGAGAGGGAGGTACCTCTTGAATCGCGCGAGTTCTGGAGCGGGTTGCTGGATGGCGATGCCTACGCGCTTGCCGAAACCGGCTCGGAGTGGATTGGGTGCGCATATCCGCTGGAACAGGATGCCATTACGCGACATCTTGCAGTGGTCATGATGGCGGGTCGCGCCCCCGTGGCTGTTCTGGGCGTTGCGAACGGCCCTTCCCGCTTTACAGAAAAGGATGCCGGACGGCTGAAGGCCATTCTTGCGGCGGCGTGGGAATGCGTGCTGCTGCGTAATCAGCTTGCAGACAAGGAGCGGGAGTTCTCATTGCACCGCAGCATCATGCAGGCTGCCCCCATGGGGCTTGCCATATTGAATTTTCATGGCGATCTGCTGACGGTCAATCCTGCCTTCCGGTCCCTGTACGGGATGAATGATCACTACAAAACTACTTCTGCTTTCAGTCTTGTACGTCCGGACAGACGCCACGTGCTGGAAGACGCCATAACGCAGGTCATGCATGTGGGCGGCGCGCCGCTGGAACTGGAGATGGAACACCTGCGGGATGATGGCGAGTTTGTTGCGGGCGTGTCTCTTGTCCGGCTCGGAGGGGCGGGCGAGATACGCCTGCTCATGACGGTGACCGATGTAAGCGCGAAGAGAGAGGCCTACCGCCAGCTTGAGGGGCATCGTGACAGGCTGGAAAAGATGGTGCTGGATCGCACTGTGGAGCTGCAGAACGCCCTTGTCTTTGCGGAAACAACACGAGACCGGATAGACATGATCCTTCGTTCCATTGCGGACGGCCTGCTGGTGACGGACATGCATAACCGCATAACGCTCATGAACAGCAATGCGGAACTGTTTCTCGGCGTGGCGCTGCAGGATGCAGTAGGCATGCAGGTGGGGCAGGCGCTTGGGCAGAAGCCGTTCAGAATGTCCGTGGAAGAGCATGTGGCCCGAACCCGCAACGGCGCTGTGCAACAGTTCGAATTTGCAACCGTCACTCCGGGTGGCGTTCAGGACCGTTACATCCGCGCCGTTGCATCGCAGGTGCTGGATAAGCATGACCTTCCCGCAGGTGTTGTGACCATCATGCACGATGTATCAAAGGAACGGGAACTGGACGTCATGAAGTCGGAATTTCTTTCCATGGCGGCGCATGAATTACGCACCCCGCTTACGACCATTCAGGGATACTCCGACTTGCTCAGGAACCGTAGTGACTTTTCGGAAGAAGAGCGCAGCCGTTTTCTGGACATAGTCAATCAGAACGCCCAGACCCTTTCCGGTATTGTTTCCGACCTGCTTGATATTTCGCGGATTGAATCGGGGCGTAGCTTTACGATGAATTATGAGACCTTTGATTTTGCGGAACTGACGCGGACGCATGTGGAATTGTGGCGGACCGGAAGTGTCGGCGGCAGATTAAGCAGTGTGGGCCACGTCATCAATTACGAAGGACCGGATTCAGGCGTGCTGGTTCACGGAGACAGTATCAAATGCCAGCAGATTCTTGAGAATCTCATAGGCAACTCCGTGAAGTATTCCCCGCAGGGCGGTGTCATAACGGTGCGCGTGGAGGCTGATGCCGTACTCGCAAGAGTTTCGGTGCAGGATCACGGCATGGGTATGAGCAGGGAGCAGCAGAACAGGGCCTTTGAAAAGTTCTTCCGCGCCAACACGGATGGCGGCATTCAGGGAACAGGTCTGGGGTTGCCCATCGTGAAATATTATGTGGAGGCGCACGGCGGTGAAGTCTGGCTGGAAAGCGAACAGGGCAAGGGTACGCGGGTCAGCTTCACCCTGCCCACGGCCGAGGTGACCAAGGCACGTCTGTACACGGCGGCGGGCTAGAAGGCAAAATCGTCGAACAGCTGTTCAGCTGGGCGGGTGGCCCGCACCTGACAATTGCTCAGGCAGGTTCGCAGGAACTCAGGGGTGATATCGAGCCGCCAAAGCCGCCTAAACGGCCTCGGCAAAGGGTGCGGGTCTTGTGTGCAGCTCACAGCACTGCGCTGCGGATGCAGGCAGTTCAGGCAGGTCCGCTACAAAGGGGTGCAGGGGAAACTGCAGCGGGAAGGGATTGCGGAAGGCCAGCGGGGCGCGCCCGCGGCACAGGGCCTTGGCATCGGATAGCGGATGCTCGCCTATGGGGTCCAGCGTGGTTATGCGGGAACCGAACGGGTCGCTCAGCACGTCCACCACAGCCCGCAGGCTGGCATTGAGCATGGGGGCGAGGGAGGCGGCATCCCGTGTCTGCGGTGTGACAAACCCGCACACGGAAAGCGATGTACGCCATGTCGAGCCGCCGCACAGGGCCATGCTGCTCTTGAAAACCTGTTTCTTGAGCTGAAAGGGCATCTTGCCCGCACGGGTGGCGGTGCACAGAGACGTGTCCGCGTCGTGGGCGTGGCGTGAGGTGAACAGGCGCACGGCATTGCGGGAATCCCAGCGCACAAGGCGGTCTGCCTGTGCTTCAATATACACATGGCTCAGTTTGCCGGAACCCGGCGTGGTGCTCATCATGGCGGGTACGTAGTTGTTGTGCGCCACAATATCTGCCGCAAGGTGCGAAAGGTAGCCAAGGGCGTAGGCCTTGAGGCGCGGGCCGTGCACGCTGTCCAGCAGCTTCAGGCCGGTTTCCCAGTTGTGGCTGTGTCCGGGGCGCACGGCGCAACCCTTGCCTATGAATATGTCTGCGGAAAGGCAGCCATAGGTAAAGGCGTCCTTGTGCGCGACGATATGGCGCGCGGCAAGGGCGGGCAGCAGGGCGACATTGGCAAACACCCAGTTGGCCGTGGCAATGTGTATTCCGGGACCCCACGCAAAGGCATGGTCGGGCAGCAGGGCCAGTACGGCAACAGCAACTGCACACAGAGAGGCAAGGCGCCTGAAGGAATGAAGGCTGAATGTCATGCGGCTGAGTGGTCCCGGGATGAAAAGATTATGCGCGCGTGCCGGAACATGTTCCGTGAGACAGGTGAAACCGGCAGAGGAGAGACCAGACGGGAACCGCACGCGGGAGAGATAGTAATCGCCTTTGCGTGTGTGTCAAGAAGATGCGGGAAGACGTGCGGACTAATAACGTCGGACTGTTACAGATAATGCAAAAATATTCCGCTGTGCGGGCGGCATGTTAGCGCGGCTACATGTAGGGAGAAAAAAGCCAGAAAAAAGCATCGCGCAGTCTGGCCGGAAGGGGACGCCCGTCCACTTCCTCAAGGGTGACCTCCTGCGATGCCCGCTGTATGCGCTCGAAATGACGGCTCATCTGCCGTCCGAGGTTCATGTCCAGCACCTCGGCGGTGAGTTCGAAATTGAGCCGCAGGCTGCGGGGGTCGATGTTGGCGGACCCCACATGCACATACATGCCGTCTGCGACCATCAGCTTGGTGTGGCAGAACGGGGGAGGCTGGTAGAAAACACGCACTCCCGCCTGCAGCAGTTCCCACAGCAGGTTGCGGGTGGCCCAGTGCACAAAGGGCAGATTGTTCTTGGCGGGCAGAATGATGCGCACGTCCACCCCCCGCAGCACGGCAGATTGCAGCGCACTGATGAAATCGCGTGAGGGCAGGAAATACGGGGTCATTATCCGTACAGAACGGCGGGCCGTGGAAACGGCTGCAATGAGCACCGAGGCCAGCGGGTCGAATTCGTTGTCGGGGCCGTCCGTGATAACGCGGCACAGGCAGTCGCCTTCGCACTGTTCATGCACGGTGAGCGGCGCATCGTATTTGCCGGTGGCGAATCCCCAGTCTTCCAGAAACGCGCCCTGCAGCTGGGCCACCACAGGCCCCATGAAGCGGAAGTGCAGGTCGGTCACACGGCGCGGATTATCCGATTCTGCCATATGCCGTCTGCCTATGTTCATGCCACCCGTAAAGCCTGTTATGCCGTCTGTGACCAGCACCTTGCGGTGGTTGCGCAGGTTTATGCTGAGCTGGGGAGGAAAAAGCTTGGGCGGCAGAAACACTGCAACCGGCACACCGGCCTTTTTCAGCAGGGAGGAGGCCCGGGGCCAGCTGTATTTTTCGCCCACGCCGTCAACGAGTACGCGCACGTCCACGCCGCGTTTCACTGCTGCAGAAAGTGCATCCACAAAGGCGCGGCCCAGCGGACCGGTTTCCATGATGTAGGTGGAAAGATATACGGTGGCAACGGCGTTGTTGATGGCCTCCAGCATGCGCGGATAGGCTCCCTCGCCGTTATGCAGCGGCTCTATGCAGTTGCCGCCGCACAGGGGCATGCCCGTGGCTGCGCGCCCTATGCGTTCAAATTCGCGGTAGCGGGGGGGAATAAAATCCACATCCAGCGCCCCCACGGGGGTGAAGCGCTCCGTGCCGCCGTGCAGCCAGCCGCGCCCGTGGGGCTGCTGGGCCAGCGCTTCTTCACGCAGGCGCAGCGCACTGCGGCGTACGCGGTTGATGCCGAAGATGTAATAGAGAATGGGTCCGGCAACGGGAAAGGTGAGGCACACGGCAACCCAGCCCAGCGCGGCACGCGGGTCGCGCTTATGCAGCAGGGCATGACCGGCCACGAGGGCCGCCATGATGAAGGTAATGGGTATGAGGTACCAACTGAGTTCGGCCATGGAGCACTCCGTCGAGTCCGCCCGTGTCTCTGTGCAGACGTGTCCGGTCGGTCTCAGTCTTGAGTGAGTGTGCACATTGCTGTCTGATGCATACCGTGAATTACATGGCAGGTCCATCCCTCTTGCCATATCCTCCGAGATGCTTGAAGGTATTGGCAGATCTGTTGTCCTGAAGCCTGAAACACATTCCGGAGCGGGAACGCTCTGCATATATCGGAGACTTCATGAATACCGCACGTTTCGCCGAACGCAGGGAAAAACTGCGTGCACTGATGCACGAAAAGCAGCTGGATGCCCTGTTCATAAGCCACGAGGCTAACCGGTTCTATCTTTCCGGTTTCGAACTGCACGATCCGCAGAAGAACGAGAGCAGCGGCTATCTTATCATCTGCGCAGACGGCAGAGACTGGCTGTGCACCGATTCCCGCTACAAGGACGCTGCTGCACGGCTGTGGGATGTTGACCGGGTGTTCATCTACACCAGCCGTTCCGCCTCTGAGATGAACGGGCTCATGCGCAAGCTGCGCCTCGGCAAGATCGGATTCGAGGCAAAATCTCTCAGCGTTTCTTTTTTCGAGCTGTTGTCCGAAGACCTGAGCATGGAGCGGGCCGACGGGCTGGTGGAAAAGCTGCGCGCGATCAAGGAGCCGGAAGAGGTGGAGCGCATGCGCCGTTCCTGTGCGCTCAACCACAGGCTTATGCAGGCGGTTCCCTCTTTCTGCTGCCCCGGGCGCACCGAAGCGGCTGTGGCGTGGGACATTGAAAAGTTCTTCCGCGAAAACGGCGCAAGCGGTCTGGCCTTTGATTCCATTGTTGCGGTGGGCCCCAATGCTGCCCTGCCGCATGCCATTCCCGGTGCGGACGTGATTACGGAAAACTGCCCCGTGCTCATCGATGTGGGCTGCCGTGTGGACGATTACTGCTCCGACCAGACGCGCACCATATGGGTGGGAGACAGGCCCACTCCGGAATTTTCGCAGACCATGGCGCAGGTCAGGGCCGCGCAGGATGCCGCCATACGCGTCATACGTCCGGGCATGAAGGTGTCAGACGTATACGCCTGTGCACGCAAGGTGTTTGAAGAAGCCGGCGTTGCGCAGTTCTTCACCCATTCCCTCGGTCACGGTGTGGGGCTTGAAACGCACGAAGCCCCCGGTGTGAGCCCCAGAGTGGAAGTTGAGCTCAAACCCGGCATGATTATCACCGTGGAACCCGGCCTCTACTATCCCGAATGGGGTGGCATACGCTGGGAATACATGGTGCTCGTGACGGAGGACGGTGCCGAGGTGCTATAGCCCGTCGCAATATTCTACCAGACCGTGGCCCGCTGGTGCAGTATGCAGTCGTTTTCCCCATGACAACAAACGGGAGGCGAGTATGCGATACTGGCAGCGGGCCATGATTTTTTGTGCACGGCACGGCGGGCTGACTGCGGCCGTGCACGGCAGTTCCTTTATGACACGGTTTTCACGGCAGTTCGTCGCGGCGGAAGACTGCAGAGGGGCCGTTGAGCGCATGGTGCAGCTTCGTGCGGAAGGCAGGCGCGGGTCTCTGTTCTACCTCGGTGAATATGTGGAGAGTGCGCAGGAGGTGGAAGCCACTGTGCAGGCCCTGCTGGCGGGCATTCCCCTGCTGGCGTCAAGCGGGCTGGATGTGCATGTTTCTGTCGACCCCACCCAGATAGGCTCCATGCTCTCGTGGGAGCTGTGCCGCGAAAATGCGCAGCGGCTGGCAGAGGCAATCAGGGACAGCGTGCAGGATGCTGCCCCTTCTGCTTCCTTTGGCTGGCCTGATGCTTCCCGTGACCGGCAAGAAGTTTCCCGTTCCATGCTCATGCTGGATATGGAAGACAGTTCCGTCACGCAGCCCACGCTGGATCTGTATCATGCACTGCATGACGCCTCCCTACCCGTAGCGGTGACCGTGCAGAGCTACCTGCACCGGACAACGGACGATCTGGCAGCGTTGGTGGCAAAGGGGGCAGCCGTGCGGCTGGTGAAGGGAGCCTTTGCGGAGCCTGCTTCACGTGCGCATGTGCGCAGGGCGGATGTGGATGATGCCTATCGCCTGCACATGACCATGCTTTTTAGCAGCGCGGCCCGTGAGACAGGAGTATACCCTGTGCTGGGCACGCATGATGAGCGCATGATGCGCTTTGGGGCTTCGCTTGCGCAGGTGGGGGGATGGGCCTCCGACGGCTGGGAGGTGGAAATGCTGCTCGGCGTGCGCCCTGCGGTGCAGCAGCGGCTTGTCCGGCAGGGTACGGCGCTGCGGCTGTACTGTCCCTTCGGGCAGAGCTGGTGGCCCTACAGTGTGCGGCGCATTGGTGAAAATCCCCGCAATGCCCTGTTTGTGCTGCGGAGCATCGCCGGAGTGTAGTCCGGCCTGCCGGTTGCAGACACTCCGGCGGCCGCTGGTGCTCGCGGAGCAGACGCGGCGCACGAGGCACAAATATAGATAATTATAGGTAGGTGCATAAAGAATTGTAAGGAGGGTGCCGATTAAAAGGCACCTGCCGTATGTGAGTGATCAATCTCGGATGGATTGGTGGTTTATCCGTCGTGCTTTCCGGCAGGTGGTTGCATAAACGCTGCTGCATGCTGAGGTGCCACATGAACATAACGGATGCCACTGGCAAGATGCGGGTTACCCCTTCTGTAACCCCTTCTGGGGCCTCTTCTGCGACCTCTTCTGCGACCTCTTCTGCGAACGGGCGCATCAAGGAATATGATGACAGCTCCTTGCGGGATAAGTCCGAAGAGATCCGCAAGGATTTTGTAGAGATCTCCGGTGATGCTCTCAAGAAGTGGGTGGACGAAAAGAATCAGACCACAGAGGCGACGCAATTCTGGAATACCTATTTCAGTTACGATCGTGAGCCCGCCCAGCAGGGCGTTTCGCGAACGATTACCCTGAGCGGAAATGATATCGAAGTGCTGGAGTATCAGGACGGCAAGCTGCGCAAGAAAATAGCCGGCACCTTTTACGGCGACAAGGTTACCACCAGCACGGAGATATACAATGCAAGGGGCGATCTGGCACAGACCGTGGATGCAACGCTGACCGGACTTGAGGACAAGACCGCATGGACCACCACCGGAAAGGTGAAGAGGGATATCCGGTGGTTCGGTAACGATGGCAACGTGGCAAGGGAGATGAAGGATTCCATGGAATTGCGCTCCAGCTATACTTCGTACAAAGAGCTCATGGCGAACATTGGAAGCAACTCGCTTGATCCGGCCGCCGTTGGTGACACCCAGTCCGATCAGTTCGACCTTACCCTGAACGACCTGCGGAATCAGATGACCTTCGATTCCCACATGAGCAAGTATTCCGCCGTGCTCTATCAGTATGAAGAAGGGATGCTGCGCAAAAGTGTCGCGCTCTCCATGCGTGGAGACTATCTCAATCTGACCAACAGAACCGAAGATGAGCAGGAAGGGATGGGCGCTTTCTCCACAGCCGAGCAGGCCCATGCAACGGAACTTTCCCTGTCGGTGACGGACTATGACAAGCAGGGGCGGGTGCTGCAGGAAGAATCCCTCCGCGAGTCGGAGCATAACAGCAATGAAAGCGGCGATGGCGAAATGAAGCAGCATTACACGCTGGCCCGCTATAATGAAGGCACTATTGTGGAGCGAAGCACGGGTGATTTTGCCATGAAAGAAGGCAAGGGCGGCAGCTTCGGGCGGCGTCCTTCCATTCTGGACACACTGGCGACCTCGCAGGAGGAGTATGCCTCCACCGTGCCGCAATCGGCCTCGCAACTGCTGGCCACTGAGAGCGTGGGCTTTGCGACTGAGGCGGACCACTTCGGCTATGCCTTCAACAATTCGGCACAGGCAGATGCGTACAACGCAGCCCGCAGAATTGCGGCATTCGGTGAGAACCAGAATCCCTACAGCCTCACATGGACCACGGAAAATTATGTGGACGGCAAACTCGCCGCCAGAAAGGTGGATGAGGAACGCGCCGTGCTCAATCCGGCAAGAGAGCACTCAGGCTTCCGTACGGGCGGCGGCCTGACCGAAGATGCCCGCCCGCAGACGGTGCACAGCTCGAACCATGTGGAAGAAAGCTACCGGAACGGCATGCTGAACGTGCACGCCGAGTTGAATTTCAATGAATACATTAGGGAAGATGCGCATGGTGCGGATGTTATCCGGACGCATGCGTCCGGCTGGAAGAATACTGGGCTCACCCGCCGGCATGTGGATGATACCATAAATGCCCCGCTGTACGAGGCGGACAGGGACGGCCATGCCGCTTCTTACGCCATGGGCAGGGTGCTGGACAGAACGCTGATGGGGATGCACAGCTTGTTTTCGAAACTGGATTATCAGAATTATGAAGAGCCGGAGCAGGGCCTGTCTGAAAGCTTGTCAGGTAGCGTGTTCGGGCGTTCGCCCGAAAGCTCGTCCGAAAGCTCGTCCGGTAGCTCGTTTGGTAGCTCGTTTGGAAGTTAGACAGGCAGCGTGTTTGTTTTCGCCCGATAAGATTGTCAGGCCTGTCTGGTTGTTCGGGCATGCCGGGCATGTCAGACATATCGGGCAGAACGGGAGATTGCCGGTGAACGGTTCAGGGGAATGCCCCCCCTTTGTTTTCAGTAACACCATATTCCCGTTAAGCCGTGATTGAGGGCCAACAACGAATTTTCATCGCATTTACGAGGTGCAGGTACGTTAGGTTCCTGCCCGCCGGAGGCGAATACAACTCAAAATGACGTTGTCAGGCGAACGCAAAACAGCCCGTCGTTTCCGGCGGGCTGTTTTGCTTCATAGCTTAGATGAACGGGCTGTCTGCGGCGATTACCGGCCGCTGAACTTTACGCCGCCCTTGCCGAGCAGGTCGTGCAGGTGAATGACGCCGCACAGGGTCATGTCGTCGTGCACCACAGGCAGAACGGTGATGCCCTTGGCTTCCATCACGTCCAGCAGTTCGGCCACGGACTGAGCGGGCGTGGCATGGAGCGGGTTGCGCACCATCAGCGTGTGCGCAGGGGCCTCCATGTCCATGGTGCCTCTGCACACCATGCGGCGCACATCGCCGTCGGTGATGATGCCGGTGAGTTTCTTGCCGCTGTCTGTCAGCACCACCGCACCGAGCGTGCCTTTGTCCAGCGTTTCCAGCGCCTGCCGGATGGTAACGGTGTCTTCATCATGCGGCACTCCGGTGTGCATGAGGCTGTTCACGCGCAGGGAAAGACGCTGCCCCAGCGCGCCGCCGGGGTGGTATTTGCGAAAATCGTCCGCAGTAAAAGACTTCCAGTGGATAAGGCACACGGCCAGCGCATCGCCCACCGCCAGCACCGCCGTGGTGGATGCCGTGGGAGCAAGATCCAGCGGGCATGCCTCGCGGGGGACAGCCGTGTTCAGCACCACATCGGAGAGTTTGCCCATGGTGGATTCCGGCTTGCCCGTCATGCACACAATGGAAACGCCCAGCGAGCGCATGGTGGGGAGCACGGCGTTCAGTTCGTCGGTCTCGCCGCTGTTGGAAATGGCGAGCACCACGTCTTCGCTGCGGATCATGCCCAGATCGCCGTGCGCCCCTTCAACGGGGTGCAGGAAGAAGGAGGGCGTTCCGGTGGAAGAGAACGTGGCCGCGAGTTTACGTCCCACAAGGCCGGATTTGCCGAGGCCGGTGACCACGACGCGGCCCTTGCATTCGGCCAGCAGGGTCACCGCGTCCACAAAGGGGCCGTTCAGACGGTCGCGTACCGCCTGCAGGCCTTCTATTTCAATATTCAGCACTTCCTGACCAAGTTCCAGCCAGTCGGTGCGCGGGGTGCATTGATTATTTTGCATCAGGTTCGTCTGTTCCTGCTTCAGGTTGAGCGGACGCCGCCCCGATGCAAAGGCGCATCGGGCGTCATGGTCGTTATCGGCTGGGTGAGCACGTGTCCGCCATCCGGCGTCGTCCATAGGGTGTCGCCATGTGGCGTAGAATGGCACCGGAATCGATAAGACGCGGCGAGTATAGTACCGTAACCGGCGCAGGGCAACGGGGAATGCACCCCATGGGTGCGGGCCGGAATGTGGCGCGCAAACTATGGAAATGAGCCCCGCAGCAGGTTGACCGTCCGTGGGCAGGTATGCGGGTATGTGCCGGGCGGCAGGCGTTACGCCGTGCCGGATGAGGCCGTGGTGTTCGCCGCTTGTCTTGGCTGGGTGAGCGGCAGGATAATGGTGAAGGTCGTGCCTTTACCCACGGTGGAATCGACCTTGATTTCCCCGTTGTGATTCTTCACCACGATGTTGTGGACAATGGCAAGGCCTTGTCCGGTACCTCTGCCGGGGTCCTTGGTGGTGAAGAACTGGTCGAATATCTTGTCGCGTATGCTGTCCGGAATACCGCCCCCCGAGTCGCTGAAGGCGATGATGACTCTGCCTTCATCGCGGCGGGTGGAGATGGTGATGCTTCCTTTGCTGCCGGACTCGCCGACCACATCCTTCACGGCGTGGGCAGCATTGATGAGGATGTTCAGAAATACCTGATTCACTTCGCCGGGAATGCACTCGACAGGGGGCAGGCCGGGATCAAAGTCTGTTTTCACGTCTGCCACATACTTCCATTCGTTTTTTGCCACCTGCACGGTGGTGAGCAGGGCTGCGTTCAGGTCGGTACCCACCATGCCCTGCGGGCCTGAATGGGCAAAGCGCTTCATGGCAGATACGATGGCAACGACCCGCTCAATGCCTTCGAAGACCATTTCAAACACACGCGGCAGTTCCTGTTTTGCAAAGTCGAGGTCCATCTCTTCCGATGCCGCCTGTATCTGTCCGCACAGATCCTTTAGTTCTGCCAGTTTTGCGGCTTTTTCACAGAGTTGGGCATTCAGGTCGTTCAGGCGCATCTGGCCCGTGTGCACCTCTTTGAGGAACACCAGGTTGTCGTGGATGTACTGAATGGGGGTGTTTATTTCGTGGGCAATGCCGGAGGCAAGCAGCCCTATGGATTCCAGCCGCTGCGCGATGCCGAGCTGGTGTTCGAGAATTTTTTTCTCGGTTATGTCTATGAGGATGAGGGCCACATGCGGCTGGCCGTTGATGGACATGTTGAACGTGTATTTGGCGGAAGGGATGGACTTGCCATTTGGCAGCCGCACAGCGCCTTCCTCGTACGACGGAATGCCAGATGCGTATTCGCACAGTTTTCGGGTGCCGGATGAAAAGGTGAAGGTCAGGTTCTCGTCCAGAGTGTCACCCTTGTGGCAGGACGAGTTCGTGTCCACATGCAGCATTTGCTCAGCCACGGAGTTTATCTCGATTATCTCAAGGTCCACGGGGTTGAAAATGACGATGGCGGCCTTCATCTTTTCAAACATGTTGTCCAGCAGGTTGTGGTGCGCGCGCAGGTTGGATTCGGCCAGTGCTCGGCTGATAACCTCGTTACGCAGCGCCTCTGACTGGCTTTGCAACTCCTGCGTACGTTCCCTGACCCGTTGCTCAAGCTCCGTGTTCATCTGCAGCAGGCTATGTTCCAGCTTGCCTTTGCTGAGCAGGGTTTCCGAGAAAATGGCAAACAATTGGTTTATGTTGCGCACCATGTTGCCCAGTTCGTCGTGCTGGTGGGCAGCGGGAATGGGTACCGGAGAAATGGCCGGAAGCTGCGGGTCAACATTGGTTACGTGCGCGGCGATGCCAAGCAGCGGCTTGGTCATGCGGTGGTAGAAGAACAACCCCAGCAGCAATGCAAGCACCACGGCACGCGAAAGCTCATAGACAAAAAGCAGGGCATGCTGGCGGACAAGCCCTTCTGCGAGCGGCGTAAGGTCGGTGGTGATGTGCAGCGTGCCCATGTTTTCATTGTTCTCACCATACCGCAGATGGATGGTTTGATCGGTCACGGGCATGAAAAGCTGGTCCAGCAGGTAGCGGGAAAAGCCCGATATGGGGACGGCGGATTCGGGTTTTTCCGCCTTGGCGAGCTGTTCGCCTATTTCGTTGGATATGCTGGCCGAACGGATGATGGGGAATTCCAGCAGCGACTTCACAATGATTCCGGCTTCTGCAAAGTCGTAGTTGTATGATGCCTGCGCTGCAGAGGGCGACAGCACATGAAGCAGTGTGTCTACCTCTTCAATCAGGCGCGTGCTGGCGGAATCAGCCTCTTTGGCAACGATGTAGACAGAGGAGAACAGGCCCAGAACAAGCGCAATGGCAAGAATGATTATGCCTTGTCGTATGGCGAGCCTGTCGAAGAAAGGGGGCTGTTCGTTAAGAGGCATGGCGTGATTTACTCGCTTGCAGGTTGATTCTTCCAGTCTGTCAGGCCGTAGCGGGCAAGAATGGCCTTGAGCCGGCCCGATTCTCTGAGTCTGCGTATGCCTTCCGTAAATTCTCTGGCATAGGTGGCAGATGCGGGGTTTGCCGGAGAAAATGCCGGATACATTTTTTGGCTCGGCAGGCAGCCCGCTTTGACAATATCGTGTGCAAGATTGTTCTGCATGATGAAATAATCGGTTGTTGCAGGTTCATCCAGCATGACTGATATACGTTTTCCCTGTAGTTTCCGAATGTTTTTGTCAATGAAATCGAGACCGCTTACTTCCTGCACCTTGGCCGCATCCTTGCTGTTGGCCGCAATGTATTCGGTGATGGCATCGCCGAAGTTGTTGCCGCGCAGCACGCCCAGAATCTGCCCCTGCAGAGAGGACAGGCCGGTATAGCGCCATGTGCTGTCGCTGCGGGTGTAGAAGCACCAGCCGAGTTCGGCAATGGATTCATCAGGGAATATCAGGTTCGGGGCTTCTGACTTTGCGGGCGAAAGGACTGCGTCAAGCCTGCCGTCCGCTGCTTCTTCCAGCGCTCTTTCCCATGGGCGTATGGAGAATTCTACGCTGTATCCCAGCGGTTCATATATGGCGCGCAGCACCTCTGCGTAATAGCCGGGATACTCTGCGGCAATGGCTGTGTGGTCATCATTCAGGCAGGAATAGGGGCACCAGTCGTCATAGCTGAAGCGTATGGTGTCCGCGTGGGCGGTCGCGTATAAACTGAGCACAAGGGTCATGGCGATAATCCAGCGCATGGTGTCCTCTCTCTCGTGCCGGAGGGTTGTGTGGTATTTCCCTGCTTTCCTGAGCGATACCGGCTCGACGTTGCTGCCGGTCACGTGGAGGGGATGGGGAATGCAATCATCATAGGGTATTACCATGTTAGGGGCAATCTGCCTGTTATAATCCGGTACGTGTTGGGTGGGGGGAAACGAGAAAAGCCCGGAGTCTTTCGACTCCGGGCTCTTTTTGTTCATATGTCCGTCTGGCGCTACTTCTCCGGCACGGTTCCGCAACCGCACTCGGTACACATCTTCCCGCCGCCTTCGCAGGGAATGGGATAATCACCGGTGAAGCAGGCAAGGCAGTAGTTTTCGGGATGCTTCACGGCCTTGAGCAGGCCTTCGATGGAGATGTAGTGCAGGCTGTCCAGCCCGATGAAGCGTTCGATCTCTTCAACGGTATGGTTCGCCGCAATGAGTTCACCCTTGGACGAGAAGTCGATGCCGTAGAAGCAGGGGAACTTGATGGGCGGGCAGCTCACGCGGAAGTGAATCTCGCTTGCGCCAAGTTCGCGCAGCTTCTTCACGCGGGAGCGGATAGTGGTGCCGCGCACGATGGAGTCGTCCACAATGAGGATGCGCTTGCCCTTGATCATCTCCTTGACGGGGTTGATCTTCACGCGGGTGGAGAAGTCGCGCATGTCCTGCGAGGGCTGGATGAAGGTACGGCCCACATAGTGGTTACGAATCATCGCATGCTCGTAGGGCAGGCCGGACTGCTGGGCATAACCCACAGCGCTGTAGATGCCCGAATCGGGGAACGGCATGACGTAGTCAGCATCCACATGCGATTCAAGCGCCATCTGGCGGCCCATTTCCTTGCGGCACAGGTACACGTTTTCACCGAACACGGTGGAGTCGGGGCGCGCAAAGTAGATGAGTTCGAAGATGCAGTGCTTGGTGGGCTGCGGCGGAATGTCCATCTTGTAGCTCTTCACGCTGGTGCCTTCCACCACGACCATTTCGCCCGGCTCAACGGAGCGGATGAGCTCCGCTTCCAGCAGGTCGAAGGCGCAGGTTTCAGAGGCGAACACATGCGAGCTGCCCACGCGGCCCATCTGCAGCGGGCGGATGCCGTGCGGGTCGCGTATGGCAATGAGCTTGTCGTTGGCCATAATGAGCACGGAATACGCGCCCTTTACTTCCTTGCAGGCCTTGAGCACGGCTTCTTCAACCGTGCCGCCGTTCAGGTATTTGACGATGAGGTGAACGAACACCTCGCTGTCTATGGTGGTCTGGAAGATGGAGCCGGATTCTTCCAGCTGGTTGCGCAGCTCCATCGTGTTCACGAGGTTGCCGTTGTGCGCAATGGCCAGATGCAGGTTCTTGTGCCGCGCAAGGAAGGGCTGGGCGTTACGGATGAGCGATGCGCCGGTGGTGGAATACCGCACATGGCCCATGGCTATGTTGCCCTTGAGTTCCTTGCCCAGATGCCGCTCGTTGAACACTTCGGGCACAAGGCCCATGCCGCGTTCCTCGCGGATGACCTTGCCGTCCCAGGTGACGATGCCGGCACTTTCCTGCCCGCGATGCTGCTGGGCATAGAGGCCGAAGTATGTCAGGCGGGCTGCTTCGGGATGGTTGTATATGCCGAAGACGCCACAATATTCGCGTTTCATGATTACCCCTTGCAGGCGGGTTCGGTTTTGTCGCCCGCGTAGTATTCCTGAATGCTCTTCACATTCAGACCGCAGCGGCGCTGTTCCGCAATCGCCATGGCGATGGCGCGGGCACCGGAGACGGTGGTGGAGTAGGGAACGCCGTAGAGCAGCGTAGCCTGACGGATGGACTTGGAATCTTCCACCGTGCGCTTGCCGGATGCGGTGTTCAGCAGCAGAGCTACTTCGCCGTTCTTGATGAAGTCAACGATGTTGGGGCGTCCTTCATACACCTTGGCAACACGGGTGGCGGGCACGCCGTTCTCGACAAAGAGTTGCGAGGTGCCGGTAGTGGCAAGGATTTCAAAACCCAGCTCGTGGAACTTGCGGGCCACATCGAGAATATTGGACTTGTCGCGATCATTCACCGAGATGAAGACCTTGCCGGACTGGGGCAGGCGCTGGCCGCAGGCAAGCTGACCCTTCATGAAGGCTTCCTCGAAGGTGTCTGCAATGCCCATTACCTCGCCGGTGGAGCGCATTTCGGGTCCGAGCAGAATGTCCACGCCGGGGAAACGGCTGAACGGGAACACGGATTCCTTCACCGAGATGTAGCCGGACTTGCGCATGGATGCGGGGTTCAGTTCCTTGATGGTCTTGCCCATCATCACCTGCGTGGCAAGGCGCGGCAGCGGCACACCCGTTGCTTTGGAAACGAACGGGGCGGTACGCGATGCGCGGGGGTTCACTTCAAGGATGAAGATGGTGCCGTCCTTCACCGCGAACTGGATGTTCATGAGGCCGATAACCTTCAGCTCCTTGGCAAGGGCGATGGTCTGGCGGGTGATCTCGTCCACGATGCTCTGGGGCAGCGAGAAGGGAGGCAGCGAGCAGGCAGAGTCGCCGGAATGGATGCCGGCTTCTTCAATGTGCTCCATGATACCTGCCACATATACGTCGGTGCCGTCGGCAAGGGCGTCCACATCCACTTCAATAGCGCTTTCAAGGAACTTGTCGAGCAGAATGGGGTGCTCCGGCGCTGCGGTGCCTACCACGTCGCGGAAGTAGGTGGCGAGCTGTTCGTCATCATACACGATTTCCATGGCCCGGCCGCCCAGCACGTAGGAGGGGCGCACCACCAGCGGATAGGTGATTCTCTCGGCCACCTTGCGGGCTTCTTCCAGCGTCATGACGGTGGCGTTGTCGGGCTGGGTGAGCTTGAGCTTCTGGATAAGGGCCTGGAAGCGCTCGCGGTCTTCTGCGCGGTCGATGGAGTCGGGGTGGGTACCCAGAATCGGCACGCCGGAGCGCAGCAGCGGCACGGCAAGGTTCAGCGGGGTCTGGCCGCCAAACTGAATGATAACGCCGTCGGGCTTTTCCGTTTCCACGATGTTCATGACATCTTCATAGGTGAGCGGCTCAAAGTAGAGACGGTCGGAAGTGTCATAGTCGGTGGAGACGGTTTCCGGGTTGGAGTTGACCATGATGGACTGCACGCCCATGTCCCGCAGTGCGAAGGAGGCATGACAGCAGCAGTAGTCGAACTCGATGCCCTGACCGATACGGTTGGGGCCGCCGCCGAGGATGATGACCTTTTTGCGGTCTTCCACGACGATTTCCTTGCCCGTTTCATAGGTGGAGTAGAAATAGGGGGTGTATGCCTCGAATTCGGAAGCGCAGGTATCCACAAGGTAATATGTGGGCATAATGCCCATTTCCTTGCGCAGCTGGCGGATGGCCAGTTCGGGCTGCTTCCACATCTCGGCGAGCTGGCGGTCGGAAAAGCCGTATTCCTTGGCGCGGCGCATAAGGTCCACGAGGTCGGCGTTGTCCGGCGTGAGCGAGTTGGCAAGGCCGAAGTCGCGCAGTTCGTCCTCAACTTTGAGAATGTCTCTGATCTGGTGCAGGAACCACGGGTCGATCTTGGTGAGGTCGAATATTTCCTCGTTGCTCATGCCCTGCAGCATGGCGTTGCGCACGTAGAACATGCGGCGCGAGTTGGGGGTGCGCAGCTTGGCGATAACTTCTTCACGGTCGGGCTGCTTGCCGCGGAAGTCGCGGCCAAGGCCGAATGCGCCGATTTCCAGCGAGCGCAGACCCTTTTGCAGCGATTCCTTGAAGGTGCGGCCTATGGACATGGCTTCGCCCACGCTCTTCATGGCGGTGTTCAGTTCGTCCTTGGAACCGGGGAATTTTTCAAAGGTGAAGCGGGGCAGCTTGGTCACCACGTAGTCGATGGTCGGCTCGAAAGAGGCCATGGTCTCGCGGGTGATGTCGTTGGGAATCTCGTCCAGCGTGTAGCCCACGGCAAGCTTTGCGGCGATCTTGGCGATGGGGAAGCCCGTTGCCTTGGAAGCAAGGGCGGAAGAGCGGCTGACGCGGGGGTTCATTTCAATGACCACAAGGTCGCCGTTCTCGGGGTTCACGCCGAACTGCACGTTGGAGCCGCCGGTTTCCACGCCGATTTCGCGCATGATGGCGATGGAGGCATCGCGCATCTTCTGGTATTCAAGATCGGTCAGGGTCTGCGCGGGGGCAACGGTGATGGAGTCGCCGGTGTGCACGCCCATGGGATCAAAGTTTTCAATGGAGCAGATGATGACACAGTTGTCTGCCTTGTCGCGCATGACTTCCATTTCATATTCTTTCCAGCCCAGTACAGACTGTTCCAGAAGGATTTCGGAAGAAATGGATGCGGCAAGACCCTGCGATGCGATCTGTTCAAGGTCTTCCATGTTGTAGGCAATACCGCCGCCCTTGCCGCCGAGGGTGAATGCGGGACGGATGATGATGGGGAAGGCCATCTCTTCGCCGATGCGGCGAACGTCGTCCATGGTGCGGGCAATGGAGGATTGGGGTACCTTGAGGCCGATGTTATCCATGGCCTGACGGAACAGTTCGCGGCTTTCCGCCTTTTCGATGACCGATTCGGTGGCGCCGATGAGCTCAACGCCGCACTCTTCCAGAACGCCCATCTTGGCAACCGCCAGCGCGGTATTCAGACCGGTCTGGCCGCCCAGCGTGGGCAGCACCGCACAGGGACGTTCCTTGCGGATGATGGCGGCTACGGTTTCCGGTTCGATGGGTTCGATGTAGGTGCGGTCTGCAAGCTCGGGATCGGTCATGATACTTGCGGGGTTGGAGTTCACCAACACCACTTCGTATCCTTCTTCCTTCAGGGCCTTGATGGCCTGGGTTCCGGAGTAGTCGAATTCACAGGCCTGTCCGATGACAATGGGGCCGGAACCGATGACCATGATGCGCTTTAAGTCAGTCCTCTTTGGCATGTCTCAATGATTCCCTGTGTGACCATGACTGGTCCCTGGTTAGGATCTGTTGGTGGGTCTGTCTGCCAGTGCCGCCCGCAACGTGGTGCGCGCGAACGGCCGTGTTTCCTCTTAGGGAAGATGGGGCACGCCCTTCACTATGGGGGATGGCGCTGGCTGGATAGCGCCCCCGCCTGAAACCCCCACTCTTTATACTACGAGAGGGCGCTTTGGCAAGGGTGTAAACGGCCTCTTGCCAGCAGGAAAATCGCATGCGATAGGTTCTTTCCTGCAAGTTGCTGCTAAGTCGTTGCAACCGTACATGATCGTGTGCAGATGGGGGCGCCGGAACCGATGACCCTTACGATGACCGTTCTTTTTCCATGGCTGGCCGGTTTTTTCGGGCTGCTGCTCGGCAGCCTGTATACTGTCTGCGTGCACCGGTATCTCACCGGTGAACCTATGTCTTTATCCTCGCTTGTCCATTCCGTCTGTCCTCAGTGTTCCCATCCGCTGCGCCGTGGCGATGCCATTCCCGTTCTCGGCTATCTGTTGCTGCGCGGACGCTGCCGCCATTGCCGCAGGCCCATAGGCATACGCTATCCTCTGCTGGAGCTGGCTTCCTGCCTGTGGGCGGCCAGCGTTGCTGTGCAGTTCGGCCCCTCGCCGCAGTGGATTGTGCTTATGGCGGAAGGGGGTATTCTCATTGTCGCCTCCTCCATAGATGTGGAACGCTATCTGCTGCCGGATATGCTCACCCTGCCGGGCGCAGGCGTGGCCATTGCCGCCTCCATGCTGGTCATGGGCATGTCACCGGTGCAGGTGCTGGGCGGCAGTGCTGTCGGGGGCGGCCTGTTCTGGCTGCTGCAGCGGGGCTACCGGATGATTACGGGTACCGTGGGCATTGGCACCGGCGATGTGAAGCTCATGCTCATGCTCGGTGCCATGAGCGGTCTGGCGGGATTGCCCGTGCTCATAACCGTGGCGGCCGTGGCCGCTCTGCTGGTGCACGCTCTGGTCAGCCTGCTCGGGGGCAGATACGCGCTGCATGCCATGATTCCCTTCGGGCCGTTTCTTTCTTTCGGCGGCATGGTGCAGGTGCTCTGGGGCGGGCAGATAGAGATAATGCTCTCGTAGCCCGCAGTTTGCGCCACATGGTCAGGCAGGGGCGGGTGGTCTCATGATAATCCGCATGAAATGCTTGCCCTTACGCGCGGTGCTTGGTACGTCCCCGTACAGTGCAAAAATCCTGAGACCGTAGTGTGGCGGGATTTGTCATAAGCCTATCAAGAGGAGGATGTGTATGCTCGCGATCCTGAAGTACAAGGCGGGCAATCAGACCAGCGTTCGTCGCGCCCTTGATCACCTCGGCATTCCGAATACGATCACTGCGGACCCCGACGAAATAATGGCCGCACAGGGAATCATCTTCCCCGGAGTAGGCGCTGCCGGTCAGGCCATGGACGAACTGGTGGCCACCGGACTCGATCAGGTGCTCAAGCAGGCTGTGGAGGCGGGCAAGCCGCTGCTCGGCATCTGCGTGGGCTGCCAGATCATGCTGGACTATAGCCAGGAAAACGACACCAAGGCACTGGGCATCATTCCCGGCCAGTGCAACCTCTTTAATCCCGCGTGGGAAGAAGAGGACGGCACCCCCATCCGTGTTCCGCACATGGGCTGGAACAAGGTGACCCCCCGCAAGAGCTGCGAACTGATGCGGGGCATAGACTCCGATGCGGAATTCTATTTCGTGCACAGCTATTATCCTGACCCCAAGCCGGAATATGTGCTCGCCACCACCCACTACGGATATGAGATTTGTGCCATTCATGGCGGTCCCGGCCTGTGGGCGGTGCAGTTCCATCCTGAAAAAAGCGGCAGGCCCGGCCTGAAATTCCTGCAGAACTTCTACGCATACTGTCGGGAGGCTGAAAATGCTCAGTAAACGCATCATTCCCTGTCTCGACGTGCGTAACGGCGTTCTCACCAAGGGCGTGAAGTTTCAGGGCAACGTGGATATCGGCGACCCTGTGCTCACGGCCAAGAAGTATTACGAAGAAGGCGCGGACGAGATTGTTTTTTACGACATTACCGCCTCGCATGAAGGCCGTGGCATCTTCCTTGATGTTGTGGAAAAGGTGGCCTCCACCATCTTCATCCCGTTCTCCGTGGGCGGCGGCATCAATTCCGTGGATGACATGCGCGATGCGCTGAATGCCGGTGCGGAAAAGATTTCCGTGAACTCCGGCGCGGTGAAGAACCCGGACATCATCAGCGAAGGCGCAGTACGTTTCGGCTCGCAGGCCATTGTGCTGGGCATGGACGTGAAGCAGGTCGAGAAGTCCGAGGACATTCCCTCCGGCTACGAGATCGTCATTCACGGCGGCCGCAAGCACATGGGCATGGACGCCATTGAATGGGCCAAGACCGCGGAAGCCCTCGGTGCCGGAGAAATCTGCGTGAACTCCATTGACGCAGACGGCACCAAGGACGGCTACGAGCTGACCCTGACCCGCATGATTTCCGAAGCGGTTTCCATTCCCGTCATCGCCTCCGGCGGTGCGGGCAATCCCAGGCATATGTACGATGCGCTGACCGAGGGCAAGGCCACCGCCGCGCTTATCGCCTCCATTGTGCATTACGGAGAATACACCATTCCGGACCTGAAACGGCAAATAAGCGCCATGGGCGCGAAGATGCGCATGGTCTGGTAGCCCGTATAAAGACCAAGAACGAGCCGCCCGAAAGGGCGGCTTTTTTGTATGGCATGGGCAGGGGACAGGCTGATGGGCGGCCTTACTGTCTTCATGAGGCGATTACACTCTCTATTCTCATCAAAAAATAATGAGAATAGAGGGCTATTCTCATCACACCAGCATAGCCGGGAAGGCACACCGGCGCCTTAAGCCGCAATCCGAGGCCGGAGCATGTCGCGACATCGTGTCTGATATCGGATGTGGTCCCGAGACTACGGACTTGCTGCGTCCGGCAGCCGGTGGTAGGACACTGTCTTTCCATTTTGCCATCAAGGAGTGTCTATGCCCACATATGATCTTGCGCACTGGTTGTCCTTTTTCACGGCGGCTTTTTTGTTGAATGTTGCGCCGGGACCGGATTTCGCGTTCATCCTGAGCCATACGGTCAAGGGTGGCAAACGGGCGGGAACAGCGGCCATGCTGGGCATATGGACCGGAGCCTTCGGGCATGTGCTGCTGGCTGCGCTGGGGCTTTCTGCCATTATTGCCGCTTCGGCAACCGTGTTTGGCGTAGTGAAGTGGGTTGGGGTCTGCTACCTGCTGTGGCTTGGCTGGCAGGCGCTCCGCTCGCAGGGCTCGGATCTGGACATGGGTGAAACCGGCGCGCAGGAAGGCTTGTTCTCCGTGTATCGTCAGGGTGTTCTCGTTGATCTGCTTAACCCCAAGGTGGCCACGTTCTTTCTGGCTTTTCTGCCCCAGTTCGTTGAGCCGGGAGCAGGGCCGGTGTGGATGCAGCTTCTGCTGCACGGCACGCTTATCATCGTGGTGGCGGCCTTAGTGGAACCTCCGCTCATTCTGGTGGGCGACCGCCTGACAGGGCGCCTGCGCGAGAGCCGCACGCTGCGCCTGTGGCTGGACCGCACCCTCGGCGGTGTACTTGTGGGGCTGGGGTTGAAACTGGCGGTTTCCGACCGGTAGCAGGCACACGTCCTGATTGTGCTGAGGTTCGCTATGCCGTTCCGCGTGCATTGACGAATGCTGCGCAGCCTTCCGCGTGTGGCCAGATTCTCCGTACGCCTGTCACCGTCAGCCGTTCCGGCTGGTGCAGGGCGCCGGACTTCGTTGTATCATGAAGAAAAAATCCCCTTCCGGAGTACCGGAAGGGGATTTTTTTATCGGATCGTATAACGGCCGGGATGAACCGTCCGCCATAGCTGCGCCGATAAAGGGCGCTTGGGCAGGCCGTCGTCTAAGCCGTCCGGGAAAGTTCTTCGGGAATGTGGGTGCCTGTGTCCACGGAGAACTGGGAGGAAATGCAGACGCGGTTGCGGCCTTCTTCCTTGGCACAATACAGGGCCTTGTCTGCCGCGTCGAACATGGAGCGCGGCGAGAGAGACTTGTCCGGTATGGTAGAGGCAATGCCGATGGAGACCGTCACAAAGTCCGCCGTGCAGGATGCGCAGTGGGGCAGGTCCTTGGTGGAAACGGCAAGCAGCAGCTTGCGGGCGACATGTTCCGCACCGGGAGTATCCGTTCCCGGCAGAAGGATGGCGAATTCCTCGCCGCCTATGCGCGCCAGCTTGTCCACATCGCGCTGGATGATCTCGGAGAGGGTGAGCGATATGTGCCGCAGGCAGTCATCACCCGCGCCGTGACCGTAGGTGTCGTTATACGCCTTGAAGTGGTCGATATCGAGCAGCAGCAGGGAGAGCGGGGTGTTGTTGCGCATGTTGCGGGCCCACTCTTCGTGATAGACTTCTTCGAAATGGCGTTTGTTGCTCAGCCCGGTCAGGCCGTCCGTGACGGAAAGATAGAGCAGCTGTTCGTTGGTTTCTTCCAGCTGCTGCTGCAGTTCTTCCAGCTCGACGAGCTTTCTGTCCAGCTCGCGGCGTTTCTCGTCCAGTTCTTCCTTATGGCGGTACAGGTCGAGAAACACCCCCACCTTGCTTTTGAAAACAAGCGGCTCAAGGGGTTTGAAGAGATAGTCCACGGCGCCGGATTCATATCCCTTGAATATCTGGGTTTCGCGTTTGTAGGCCGCAGTGACGAAAATGATGGGAATATGGCGGGTCTTGCTGTTGCCGCGCATGAGTTCAGCCACTTCGTAGCCATCCATGTCCGGCATCTGCACATCAAGCAGCACAAGGGCGAAGTCGTGATCAAGAGTATGTGCAAGGGCCTCGGCACCGGAGTTTGCCTCAACGAGTTCTACGTCAAGGTCATTCAGCAAACCGCCCAGTGCCAGCAGGTTTGCCGGTCTGTCATCCACAATGAGTATTTTAGGCTTATTCATGATGCACTCCCCAGCAGATTGATGCACTTTCCAATGTCCTTGAGATCAAGAAGATGGTCCGCGTGCGTTGCTTCCAGCGCAGCGCGGGGCATGGCATCGGCTTGGGCTGTTTCGGGCGTCTGCACTATGGCAAGTCCGCCGAGCTGTTTAATTTTGGCAAGTCCGGCAGCGCCGTCGTTGTTTGCGCCGGTGAGAATGACCCCGATGAGTCCTTCTCCATATGCTTCCGCCGCGGTTTCAAAGAGTACGTCCACTGATGGGCGCGAAAAGTTGACGCGGCTTTCTACGGACAGGGAGATGGTGCGGTCAAGCTCAACCATCATATGGTAATCAGGAGGCGCAAAGTAGACCGTGCGGGGTGCAATGTCTTCCTTGTCGTCCGCCTCTTTCACCGTCAGGGAGCAGCGGGGGGTGAAGTGATAGGGCAGGTAGCTTTCCGAATCGGGACTGATGTGCTGAACAATGAGAATCGGCAGGGAGAATGAGTCGCCCAGTGCGGAAAGAACGGCCTCCAGCGCCGCAAGGCCGCCGGCGGAAACGCCTATGACAACGGCCTCGTATTGTTTTGGGGTTTGGGGCATGTTTGCATCACCATTATAACCGTTTTTTGCGGTATATCTTTTCTCTGTCTGCTATGACCTCGAATTTGTCTGCGATTTCTGAGAACATCAGAGTTTCTTTGGAGCCAAGACACAGGAAGCCGCCGGGACAGAGACTGTCGTAGAAAAGTTTGAGAACCTTGTTCTGCAGTTCCCGATTGAAATAGATAAGCACGTTGCGGCAGAAGATAACGTTCATCTCGCCGAAGACGCCGTCTGTGACCAGGTTGTGGGAAGAAAAAAGCACCTGATCGCGCAGCGAACGCTTCATGACCACACTGCTGTAATCGGCGGTGTAGTAGTCGGAAAAGGACTGTGTGCCGCCCGCCTTCTGGTAGTTCGAGGTGTACTCGCGGACGAGGTCGACAGGGTAGATGCCGTCCTTGGCTTTTTGCAGCACAATTTCGTTGAAATCCGTAGCGTAGATCTGCACGCGCTCGCGCATGCCTTCCTCTTCCAGCAGAATGCCCATGGAATAGACTTCCTGTCCTGCGGAACAGCCGGCATGCCATACCTTGATGAAGGGGTATGTGTGCAGGTGGGGCACAACGGATTGGCGCACTTTCTTGTAGAACCACGGGTCGCGGAACATTTCCGTCACATTGATGGAAAGGTCGAGCAACACTGTTTCGAAAAAGGATTCATCATAGATGATGTGGTGCATCATCTGCGCATAGCTGCTCAGCCCTTCAAGGGCGCGCCTGTGCTCAAGCCGGCGCTTGGTGTGTGCGCAAGCATAGTTTCTGAAGTCGTACCCGTACTTGCGGTAAATGGCTTCAAGCAGAAGTTCGATTTCCAGCCGTTCGTTGTCTATCCGTTCCGGGGTGCTCATATCAGTACAACCAGACTCTCAGCATGGAGAGCAGCTTTTCCGTATCCACGGGTTTGGCCAGATAGTCGCTGGCTCCCGCCTCTATGCATTTGCTTCTGTCACCCTTCATGGCCTTGGCGGTAAGCGCAATGATGGGCAGTTTGGCAAACGCGCGCTGTTTGCGGATTTCACGCATGGCTTCATAGCCGTCCATGACGGGCATCATGATGTCCATGAGCACGACATTGGGGCGCAGTCCTTCCTTGAGCTTATCCAGACACTCCTGCCCGTTGCGGGCAATGACCACCTGCATCTGCTTTTCTTCCAGCAGGCTGGAAAGGGCAAAGACGTTGCGCATGTCGTCGTCCACCAGCAGAACGGTCTTGTTGGTCAGAACGGCTTCTTTGTCGTGCACCTGCTTGAGCATGCGCCGTTTTTCTTCCGGCAGGTTGGCTTCAACCCGGTGGAGGAAGAGGGCGGATTCGTCAAGAAGGCGCTCTGGCGATTTTACGCCCTTGATGATGATGGTCTCGGCGTAGCGGTTGAGCTGCTTTTCTTCTTCGCGGGTCAGGTCGCGGCCCGTGTAGATGATGACGGGAACACGCACGGATGTTTCGCTCTGCCTGATCTGTTCGAGCAGGTCGAAGCCGGACATGTCCTCAAGGCCGAGGTCCAGAATCATGCAGTCGTATCCGCCGTTTTCCAGTTCGCGGAAGGCTTCTGCCCCGGTGGATACGGCCGTTGTGTGCACGTCGCCGTTGCCTATGAGTTCCTGAATGCTCTTGCGCTGGATGGGATCGTCTTCCACCAGCAGAAGCTTGCTCACGGGTTTGGAGATGACATGCTCAAGCTTGGCGAAGGTCTCTTCAATCTTTTCCATGCTCACGGGCTTGGTCAGGTAGCCTATGGCCCCCATGCGCATGGCGTCGAGAGAGCTGTCTGCCGCAGACATGAAGTGCACGGGAATGTGGCGCAGGTCAGGGTTGTCCTTGAGGCGCTCCATGACGGTCCAGCCGTCTATGCCGGGCAGGCCGATGTCGAGAATTATGGCGCTGGGCTTGTAATAATCCGCATAATGCAGGCCGGTTTCGCCGTCGCCCGCCACAAGGCACTTGAAGCCGCGCTCACGCGCAAAGTCGCGCATGATGCGCGCAAATTCCAGATTATCTTCGATGATGAGCAGGCTGCGTGCTTCGGGCTTGATGTCCTTGCGGTCATCTTCCAGATACCCGCTTTCGCAGGGGGGCATGACGTGCTTGTCCGGCACCGGCTTTCCGGGGCCGCTGACGGCGATTAGATTGAGCGAGGGGTTGCATTCAAGGGACTGGGAGGCCACAGCTCGCTGCTGGGGCGCAGCCGTGTCCTTGCCTGCATCCTTGGCAGCGGTTGCCGGTGCGGAGGCCGTAGCAGGGGGCGTGGCTGCGATGGAGGCAGCCATCTCGGAGAATCCGTCTTCGGCCTGCTCGCGGTACGTTTCCGGCAGAATAACCGTGAATGTACTGCCCTTGCCCTCTTCACTGTGCAGCGAAATGGTGCCGCCGAGCAGCTTTACCAGTTCGCGGGAGATGGAAAGGCCAAGTCCCGTACCACCGTACTTGCGGCTGGTGCCGCCATCTGCCTGCTGGAATGCCTGAAAAATGGCTTCCTGCTTTTCGCGGGCAATACCGATGCCTTCGTCCCTGACAATAAAGGCAATGCGCTGTTCGTCAGAGCCTTCGCCTGCAGGTGCGGGGCGCATGATATCGAGCGAAACGGACCCCTTGTGGGTGAACTTGAAGGCATTGGTCAGCAGATTGCGCAGCACCTGCTGCAGGCGTTGCGAATCCGTGGTGATGTTCTGCGGGGCGTTGCCGGAAACGCTGATACGGAAATCCAGCCCCTTGTCTTCGGCCACATTGGTAAACAGGCGTTGCAGATCGCCTACAATGTGGTCCACGGGCACGTTTTCCACCATCAGCTCAACCTTGCCGGCCTCGATCTTGGAAAGGTCGAGAATCTCGTTGATCAGGGTGAGCAGGTCGGAACCGGCGGAATGAATGGCCTTGGCAGAGTCTATCTGGCGTTCGCTCAGGTTGCCGTCTCTGTTATTGGCGAACAGCTGCGAGAGAATGAGAATGCTGTTCAGCGGCGTGCGCAGCTCGTGCGACATGTTGGCAAGAAATTCGGATTTGTACTTGCTGGCGATTTCCAGATCTTTAGCCTTCTGCCGCACCACATCCTGCGCCTTGACCAGCTCGGTATTCTTGGTACGGATGGCGTCCTTCTGCTCCTGCAGGGCCTTGGTGCGTTCTTCCAGCTCTTCGTTGGTAACGCGCAGTTCTTCCTGCTGCGCCTGCAGTTCGGCTTCGGATTCGCGCAGGGCCTTGGTCTGCTCTTCCAGTTCCTCGTTGGTAACGCGCAGCTCTTCCTGCTGTGCCTGCAGCTCGGACTGTGATTCCTGCAGGGCATGCGTCTGTTCTTCCAGCTCTACGTTGGCAATGCGCAGTTCTTCCTGCTGGCGCTGCGCCTGTTCAAACAGTTCGCGGATGAGCTGGCGGGAGCGTGCCGCGTTGAGCATGATGGCCACGTTGGCAATATTCTGCTCCACAAACTGGCGTTGCAGAGGGGTAAACGGCTGCAGCGAGCCGATGAGAACAACACCGAGGAGCATGTCTTCAAAGACCACGGGAATGGCCATAAAGTCGGTGGGAGTCGCCTCGCCTGCACCGTAGTTGATGCCGGGAACGGGGTTTGCTTTGTCAGGCACCACGTTGGAGAAGGCAATGGTTTTCTGCTCAAGGGCGGCCTGACCGACCATGCCTTCACCAAGGGCGAAGCTGTTGAAATTGCCGTTGCGGTCGGTAAAGGCGTAGCTGGCGCGCAGCTTGAGCCTGTCGTCTTCGAGCAGGTATATGGCGCCGAGGTGGGCATCAAGATGCGAAGTGAAATAGGTAATGGCCAGCCGGGCGAGATCGTCGGTTTCGTGCTCGCCGCGCATCTCGTCATCCAGCCCTTCCTTGCCCGACTGCAGCCAGTCCATGTCGCGCAGGTTCTGCGCCATGGCGTTCAGGGCTTTGGACAATTCGCCCAGTTCGTCTTTCTGGTCCAGAGCGAGGGAGGTGTGCAGGTCGCCTTCCGATATGGCCTTGGCGAAATGTACCCCCGCGATGATGGGGCGGGTAAGCGTGCGGGAGAAGAATATGGCGCCCCCGCCTATGGACAGGGCAAGCGCTGCGGCGATGCTGCCGATGGTCCAGTAAATGGCACGCACGGGCCCCGTGACTTCGTATTCGTCAATCTTGGAGATGAGATACCAGTCGAGCCCTGCAAGCGAGAGCTTGTTGTAGGCCACGAGTACGGACTTGCCTACGCTGTCCTTGAACACGCCCTTGCCGCCGGATTCGCCGGCGCTGTGTGCGTGACGCCAGTATTCAAGCGGAGTGGTGAGGGAGTAGCCCACAACGTAGCGGCCGTCTCCCATGGTTTTGAGATTGCTGCGCAGTTCATAATTGCCGGTTTGAGCATTTACACCGAGCAGATAGGATTCGCCCGTTTCGCCCATGCCCTGTCTGGAATCGACAATGCGGGTGACGAGTTCGGGTGAAAGCTGCAAGGCGAGCACGCCGAGCTGTTTGCCGTCATTGTCGGTGATGGGGTGGGCGATAAAGGCGGCTTCCGCCCCTCTGCGGGGGCCGTAGGGCGCAAAGTCGGTGATGAATGTTGTGCGGGAGGACAGTGCTCCCTGCCATGCCTCTGCAAGGCCGGACTTCTTGTAGGAACCCACGGAAAGATCGTCACCCGGTTCAAGTTCGCCGTTCAATGCCAGCAGAATATGACCGTGTTCCGCATCAACAAGATAGAGATTCTGGTAGCCGTAGGCCCGGATATGGTTTTCGAGATTCCTGCTATAGGGCGAGACTATTGCCCGGTATCTGAGCGAGCGTTCGGCGGTGCCGAGAGCTTTTGTATGATCGCTCCTGTCAAAGTCATTCAAAAGTGCCTGAAGCTGGCGGACGCGTTCGGAGTCGGCAAGTACCTGCGTGTCGGCTACCCGTTCGTGGAAGAAGTCCTCGATCTGGCCTTTTCGGATGGTCTGTATGGTTTCCAGCTGGTCAAAGGATTTTTCCAGCAGGGAATCCCTGGTGAGCTTGGTTCCGAACAGTCCGACGACGATGAGAGGTATGAGTCCGGTCGCAACAAAAAGAAAGACCAGCTTGGGTCGTATGCGGACGTCAGCAAGAATGTGAAACATGGCAGCTCCAGCGATAAGGCGACTTTTGCAGACACCGGAAACGGGCCGGTCCTGCGGTCGCGGCACCGGAAAAAGCCCCCCCATTCCGGGCTGCGGCGATGAGCGCTCTTACTATACTTATACAGGTGCGGCAATAGGCATTACCTATGGGGGTATTGGTGAATAAGAGCTGGTATGTATAGCCTGCCGGAGGGGTGCCTCCTCCGCGATTGAAGAAATGGAAACAATCATGGGATATTGAATGCAAAACCCCCGCGAGTGATACTCGCGGGGGCTGAAAGCGTTTTTTGTGCGTCGGTCGGTCAGGTTTTGCGGTCTGACACGGCCCTTTCGCAACGGCTGCTTCGTGCTACTTCATCTGGGCGGCAACGTGGTCGGCACCGGCCTGCAGTGCGTCCGCGTTCTTGGGGATGAGGTGGCTGTAGTGCGAGCTGATGACGGAGGTGAGGGATTTCTTCACCACGTCCAGCGGCACCGCGCCCGTGGCCTGCACGTAGCCGCCGAGGGCGACCATGTTGGCCATGCGGGTGTTGCCGAGCTTGTCGGCGATTTCGTTGGCGGGCACGGCAAAGGTCTTCACGCGGGCTTCGGCAAGGGATGCGTCCACCAGCGAGGAGTTGATGATCTGCACGCCGCCGTCCTGCATGCGGGGCTGGAACTTGTCCATGGAGGGCTGGTTCATCACGATCAGCGACTTGGGGCGCTGGATGATGGGCGAACCGATGTCCTCGGAAGAGATAACCACGGTGCAGTTGGCGGTGCCGCCGCGCATTTCCGGTCCGTATACGGGGATGTAGGTCACTTCCAGACCGGCTTCCATGCCTGCGTATGCCAGCAGGTTACCGATCAGCATGACACCCTGTCCGCCGAAACCGGCGATGATGACGTCCTGATAGAGGCTCATTATTTGTCCTCCTTGCTCTCGGAGCATTCGCAGCCGCCTTCAGCGGTTACGTCTTTGTATACGCCGAGCGGGAAGTAGGGGATCATTTCGTCGGTGATGCGCTTGTTGGCGGCAACGGCATCCATGCGCCAGTTGGTGGGGCAGCCGGAAAGCAGTTCCACGAAACCGAAGCCGATACCCTGCTGCTGCACTTCAAACGCCTTGCGGATGGCCTTTTTGGCGCGGCGGATGTTCTTCACGCTGTCCAGAGAGGCGCGTTCGCAGTATGCGGTGCCGCCAAGGCCGCCGATGATCTCGCTCATGCGGATGGGCGAGCCTTCACGGTCGGCGCAGCGGCCGCCGGGGCAGGTGGTGGTCTTCTGGCCGATAAGCGTGGTGGGGGCCATCTGGCCGCCGGTCATGCCGTATACGGTGTTGTTCACGAAGACCACGGAGATGCGCTCGCCGCGGTTGGCGGCGTGCACGATTTCGGCCATGCCGATGGAGGCAAGGTCGCCGTCACCCTGATAGGTGAATACGAACTTGTCCTTGCGTGCACGCTTGAGGCCGGTGGCAACCGCTGGGGCGCGGCCATGGGGCGCTTCAACGGCGTCCACGTTCAGGTAGTTGTAGATGAACACCGAACAGCCGATGGAGCCTACGCACAGCGTTTCGTCCACAAGGCCCATTTCGGTGAGCACTTCGCCCACAAGGCGGTGTGCAATGCCGTGATGACAGCCGGGGCAGTAATGCGTAGGCCGGTCGATCATTATTTCGGGAGCTTCGAATGCGATTTGTTCTGCTGACATGGCTTACCTCCCCAGACGCGCCAGGATGGGCTCTACGAAGTCGTCGGAACCGGGCAGGTTGCCCGGCATGTGGCCGTGGAAGTCCGAGTCGCCGTACTTGCGGATGGACAGGCGGACATCTTCCACCATCTGGCCGCAGTTGTGCTCGATGGTAAGGAACTTCTTGCCAGCTTTGGCGAGATCTTCCAGTACCTTGGCGGGGAAGGGGTACAGGGTGAGGGGACGAACAAGACCCACCTTGTGGCCTTCTGCACGCAGTCTGCGGATGGAGGACTTCACGATACGGCCGATGGAGCCATAGGCCACCACGACCAGTTCGGCATCATCGCAGGCGAACACGTCGGCGCGGGCTTCTGACTGCAGAGCTTCGTACTTCTGCTGCAGGCGGATGTTCTGCTCGGCAAGGGCGCCGTCTTCAAGGAACAGGGACTTCAGCAGGCGCTTTTCACGGTTGACAGCACCGCTGAGGCACCAGTCTTCCACGCCGTAGTTGTTGATGTTTTCAGGAGTCCAGGGGGTGACCGGTTCCTTCATCTGGCCGACAATGGCATCGCCGAGCACCAGAACGGGGTTGCGGTATTTGAAGGCAAGGTCAAAGGCTTCGATCATCATGTCGTACCCTTCCTGGCAGGTGCCGGGGGCAAGCACGATGGTGCGGTAGTCGCCATGACCGCCCCCGCGGGTGGACTGGAAATAGTCGCCCTGCGAGGAGCCGATGTCGCCGAGACCGGGGCCGCCGCGGTTGATGTTCACGATGACACCGGGAAGGTCGGAGCCTGCCATGTAGGAAATGGCTTCCTGCATGAGCGAAATGCCCGGCGAGGAAGAGGTGGTCATGGCGCGGACACCGCCGGAAGCGGCACCGAGCAGCATGTTGGCGGAAGCCACTTCGGATTCTGCCTGCACAAACTCACCGCCCACGGCGGGAAGTTCGGTAGACAGGAATTCGGGAATATCGTTCTGGGGGGTGATGGGATAGCCGAAGTAGCACTTCAGACCGGCGGCCAGAGCACCTCGGGATATGGCCTCGTTCCCCTTGATGAAAATACGCTTGTTATCGGCCATGGCTATTTCTTCTCCTTCTTCTCGCGGTACACTTTGATCGCAAGATCAGGGCATATCAACGCACAGGACGTACAGCCCGTACATTTTTCCATGTCCTCTTCCTTGACCTCTGCCACCTTGTAGCCCTGCTTGTTGAAGCGGGCCGACTGGCAGATGATCTCCTTGGGGCATACGGTCGTACAGAGAAGGCACCCCTTGCACCTCTCATCTCTAAACTCTACCCGTGCCATTCGTAACACCTCTGGGTTAAGGATGTTGCCTTGCCCTGCAGGCGGGCGATACCGCGAGTTGCGGCATATTCAGGCCGTACGGTTCTACACCGTAACCGTGCCTGATTCAATCGCCTAAGCCCGCCCTGCGCACGGCGTGTTGTTACTGGAATCCCGATGGGCCAGTTCCCGTTGATCGCGCATCCGTCGTCGCTGCCTTGGCCGTGCGGCTGCGGGGCGTGCCCCGCATCAGTGTGAGCACTGTCTGTGCCACACTATCAGCAACAAAGCATCCGTCTTAGATTTGGCGGTTGCCCCGGCATCTGTCTACAGAAGCAGCATGGAATCGCCGTAGCTGAAGACCCTGAAGCCCTTGCTCAGTGCCTCGGCATATGCCTTGAGCACCCGCTCGCGACCGGCGAACGCGCTTATCATCATGAGGAGGGATGACTCCGGCAGATGAAAGTTTGTGATCACGTGGTCCGCCACCTTAAACGCAAATCCGGGATAAATAAAGATGTCAGTCCACCCTCTGAACGGGGCAATTTTGCCGGTTTGCGCAAAGGCTCCTTCCAGCACGCGGGTGGAGGTTGTGCCCACGGTCACCACGGGGCGGCCTTCGGCTTTGGCAGCGGCAATGGTGGCTGCGGCCTCCGGTGTGATCTCTATGAATTCCTTGTGCATGGAATGCTCACGGATGTCGGGGCAGCGCACGGGGCTGAAGGTGCCGTAGCCCACGTAGAGCGTGACCTCTGCCCAGCGGAAGCCGCGTTCGGCTAGGCGGGTGCGCAGGTCATCCGTGAAATGCAGGCCCGCAGTGGGGGCCGCCACGGAGCCGAGCTGTTCTTCTTTGGCGTAGACAGTCTGGTAGCGGTCTTTGTCGGCTGCGTCGTCTTCGCGCTTGATGTAGGGGGGCAGGGGCAGGTGACCCTGCGAAAGAAAATGCTGCTTCAGGTCGCCACGCCAGAAAAGCCGCACAACGCATTTGCCGAACTCGCCGGGTTCCGCCACTTCCAGCCGGAAGTCGTCGTTGAAGGTCACTTCGCCGCCCGGCTTTACCCGTTTGGACATGCGCAGCAGGCCTTCCACAACAGCGGTCTGCCAACCGGAGTCCTGTGCGGGAGCCGGTTGCGGCTCGATGAGCGGAAGCGGGGAGAGCATGAGAAATTCCACCCTGCCGCCGGAAGGGCGCGAGCCGAAGATGCGCGCAGGCAACACCTTTGAATTGTTGACCACCAGCAGGGCGTTTTCCGGCAGATAGTCGGCCAGATCGGCAAACATGGCTGCCGTGTTGCGGCCCGAAGCGCGGTTGACCACAAACAGCCGCGATGCTCCCCGCTTGTCCGCAGGGTGCTGTGCTATCTGGTTTTCCGGCAGTTCATAGGTGTATGAAGCGAGAGCAAAATCGGGCGGAATATTCGCCGCACTCTCTGCAGTGGGTGTGTTGCTGGTGTCTTGTGCCATGGTATTCGTGAGTAATAACATTGAAAAGTGTTGTAAAAAAACAAGTTGGGAATTTGCAGTTTGCTCCGCAATCCGTTAGTAAGGGCTAGCGATGATGCTGTACCTTCGGCAAGGCCGTGCGTACACCCGATTCGTTCAAGACTCAATAATAAAGGAGTTACGAATGCGAACCAAACTTCTCGCCCTGCTTATGGTGTTGGGCATCGCTGTCACCGGTTGTACCGGCTCGACGTTCTCTTCTGGTTCCGGTTCCGATCCCGTGGAAGGTACTGTGTCCGGTTCTGCCGCGCAGAAATTCCGCTATGTTGACTATGACGACATCTTCATTCCCAATGAGATGACCCTCAAAAACGATGAGTCCTTTTTCATCGGCACCGGCTCTGATAAGCTGGGACTGATGTACTTTACCGGCCGCGTTGAGTTCCGCTCGCTTGCGACCACCCTTATTGCCAACATGGGCAACGACGGCTGGACTCTGAACTTCAACTTTGTTTCTTCTCCCCGCAGTGTGCTTATCTTCAGCAAGGCGACCCGTTTCTGTGTCATGAAGATTGAAGACGGTACCACCAAGACGGCACTGTCTGTTGACGTGTATCCCATTAACGGGCAGGAGCGGACGTTCCGTCCCGTGATTCAGCCTTCCATGGGCAGCGGCGGTGGCATCAATGTGGCCCCGAGCCGTCCGTCAGGCGAATCTGCACCTCTCAAAGAAGAAGGATTAAGCCAGTAGTGCTTACCCACCTCTCGTTCAAAGGCTTTCTCGGCAGGCGTCTGCAGCTTGGCGTGTGCGGCTCCATTGCCGCCTACAAGGCGCTTGATCTGGTCCGCATGTTCCGTGACACAGGCACGGATGTGGGCGCAACCCTGACCGACTCTGCCCGTCAATTCGTGACGCCCCTGAGCTTTGAAGCGCTGGGGGCCTCTCCCGTGTTTTCCGCCATGTATCCGGTTGGTGATGATGTCTTCGGGCATCTCACCCCCGGTGAGGCGGCACACGCCATGCTCATTGCACCGGCTACCGCATCCACGCTTGCGCGTCTTGCCAACGGCCTTGCCGATGACATGCTCAGCTGTCAGGCGCTGGCCTTTCCCAAGCCGCTGGTCATTGCGCCGGCCATGAACCCGCGCATGTGGCACAATGCCGCCACGCAGGCCAACTGGGAAACTCTGAAGGCCCGTGGACATGTGTGCATAGAGCCGGGCTGCGGACGCACCGCCTGCATGGAAGAGGGCAGGGGCAGACTTGCCGATCTGAACGAGATTTTCCTCTATGGCCTGCGCGCGCTTACGCCGCAGGACATGGCGGGCCAGACCGTGATGATCACCCTTGGACCCACCCGTGAGAAGTGGGACGGGGTGCGCTTCTGGTCCAACCCGTCATCGGGTACCATGGGCGCCTGCTTTGCCGTTGCCGCATGGCTGCGCGGAGCCACCGTGCATGCGGTGACCGGTCCCGGCACGCCGTGGCTGCCCTCCATGATCAGCAGATACGACGTAACCTCTGCCAAAGAGATGTTCGAAGCGGCGGAAGGGCTGTGGCCGACGATGGATATCGGCGTGTTCACGGCGGCCGTGGCGGACTTTTCTCCCATTCCCTTCGGTGACGAGAAGTTCAAGAAGGGGGCGGAGGAACTGGTGGTGCGTTTTGCCTCCACCACGGATATTCTCAAGACCCTTGGCGCGGCAAAGAAGGAAGGGCAGCGTATTGTCGGCTTTGCCGCCGAGACCAGCTCCATGCAGGAAAACGCGCTGAAGAAGCTGCGCGCCAAGAATGCGGACATGGTTGTGGGGAATATTGTCGGCCGTGCGGATTCCGGTTTTCAATCGCCCACGAACGAGGTATTTGTCACCGACCGTAACGGGCGGCAGGAAGAATGGCCTGTGCAGCCCAAAACCGAAGTGGCTTGGAGAGTGCTCGATTGGCTCCTGCAGTTGTAACAATAGCTGAATCGCTGCGTCCGTGGCGGAACGCAGGGCTTGAGTTCGTGTTCGATGAACACGGACTTTTTGCTGCTGCGTCTGAACACGAAGCGGCTCAGCCTGCTCAGCCAGCTCAACAGGTTCAGCAGGGACGCCCGTCTTATCAGCCCTCCGGCCAGCCTTCCGGCCAAACGTCCGGCCCAATGTCCGGCCAGCAGTCGGGGCAGGCCTATGGTCAGCCACCCGCGCAATATTCGTCACAGGCGCAGCCTTCGCATGCGCAGGCCTATGCCGCACGCCAGAAGGCCGCACAGAATCAGGCTCCGCGAACCCAGTCGGCCCCCGCGCAGGGCGGTCAGGCTGCCGCACGTGGGCAGCAGCCCGCAGGCAATGTGCGGGCCATGGGCACCAGCGGGCTTGCCGTGCATCCCACCTCGCAGCCTCCGGAACAGTGGCCAGCCCAGTGGCAGGCCATGTGGGGCAAGGTGAAGTCGCCCAGTGCCGTGGTCTGGACTTACTGGAGTCTCGGCGACGACCTGAGCGGCAGAGCCAACGCTGAACGCGGCGCACTGCTGCGCAAGATCATCGGTTCGCTGCAGTTGCCTGCCGGTTCCAGCGCATTCTGGCCTGTATCTCTGCCCGAAGTCGCGGCCACTGCCGAATCGGACGCAGGCAGTGAACTCATTGCCGCGCCGGAAATCTTTCTTGCGGGTCTGCGCCGCGTGCGCCCCCGCTACTGCATCACGTTCGGGTCCAAGGCCCTGCGCACCTTTGCGCCTGATCTCGGCCTTGCCCCCTACACCTTCACCCAGTTTCTGGGACACCGCCTCATCGCCCTGCCGGATATCGACATCCTGCTCAAGAATCAGGGTACCGTTCCCGCAGTCATCGCCTTCCTGAAGACCGCCGTTACATTGCGGGGCTAGGGCGGGTCGATTTTCGCCACCTCTCTTTCGTACAGGAGTTGCGTCATGTCATCCGATCTGAAAAAGAGCGCCCAGAAGGTGCAGCAGGCACTGGATGCCTTCGGGTTTGAGCTGCGCGTAAAGGAATTTTCCGAATCCACCCGCACCTCGCAGGAGGCCGCAGACGCCATCGGCTGCACTGTGGGGCAGATTGCCAAGTCGCTGATCTTCAAAGGCAAGGATTCACAGTCGCCCATTCTGGTCATTGCCAGCGGAGCGAACAGGGTGAATGAAAAGGCTGTGAAGGCGCATCTGGGCGAGAAGCTGGAAAAGGCCGATGCAGCGTTCGTGCTGGAACACACCGGCTACGCCATTGGCGGCATTCCGCCTGTGGGGCATGCCACGGCCATTACCACCATCGTGGATGAAGATTTATTGCAGTATGAGGAAATATGGGCTGCGGCAGGTACGCCCAATTCCGTATTCCGCCTTACCCCGCAGATATTGGTGGAGATGACCAAAGGGGCAGTGCTGGAAGTGAAGAAGTAGCTAAAATCAAAGGGCAGCCTCAGGTTAATGACGAAGCTTTGTTTTCAGTAAAACCAAATTTCCGTTAAGCCGGAGCTGAAGTTCAAAAACGGATTTTCATCGCTTATACGAGGTGCAGGAACGTTAGGTTCCTGCCCGGCGGGGCCAAATTATACCAGAAATGACTTTGTAAGCAGTCTGAAAGGGCAGCCGGTGACGGCTGCCTTTTGTTGTATCAATCCACAATGAACAGCTTTGCACCCTTCTCCGTATAGGATTGGTGCGCTTCAGCCTGATCTGCCACCTGATAGCTCATGCCGGATTTCAGGATGAAAACACGGCCGTCGTCCAGCGTGGTTTCAAGCTCGCCTTCCAGACAGAGCAGAATATGCCCCTTGCTGCACCAATGGTCAGCACGATACCCCGCAGAATACTCCACCATGCGAACGCGGATTTCGTTGCCCTGTTCGCCGAAGAGACGGGTGCGCCAATAAGCAACGCCGGTGTCTCCCTTGTGTTCAGTACGTTCAGCCGAGTCCCAATCCGTTACGCCGAAAGGAATGTTCTGCATCTTCATGGTGTCACCTTGATACGGTTGCAATCCGGTTGTTGTAAAAATTAGGAGGGCCTATCCGTTGGGGGTGTGCCTTGAACCTACAGCGCCATTACTTCAACTGTAATTTTCCACCCATCCCCATCCCTTTCCGCCATTACCAACGCATCTTCCTTGGCACCTGCGGCATGGTACTGCCCGTCAGGTGTCCAGATGGCAGGCACGCCCAATTCCGTATTCCGCCTTACCCCGCAGATATTGGTGGAGATGACCAAAAGGGCAGTGTTGGAAGTGAAGAGATAAGATTATTCTATCTTGTTGCTTTTTTCTAAATTGTGTCGCGCGCAGAGTAACTGAATATTATCAGCTTTTACTGAGGTTCCCCCCTTTGAAAAGGGGACAATGTGGTCGAAATGTAGTTCGCTTGTAGCCCCACACATCACACATTTTCCTCCATCTCTTCTCCAGACTTCGAGTTTTACAGAAGATGGAATAATACGATTGGGAGTGTCATGTTCTCGAAGGGCCGAGGCGGCTTTTGTGGCTTTGTAGTCTGATAGAGCTCTGAGTTTAAACTTATAAACAGAGCGGGTTCCATCGAACTCTTTCCATGCATCAACCAAAGAGAACAGTCCGTTGTCGGACCAAATACCAGGCTTTATTTTTTCATAAACTTGAATGCGGGCGGGCTCTGTCCTTCCTTCTTTATATGCTTCTGCAGCAGCGTAAAATTTTCCATTTTCAGTGTGGCTACCAGAAGGATTGGTTAGCATCTGATCTACACGTTTAGGGTCAGGTTCGTTTGCCCGTTTGGGTACATCATGCCCTTCATAAATAAGCTCGGTACCATCTTCGGAAATTTGATCGCGATACGGTGCATTTTTTCTGACTGACATGAGAATGACGGGGTGGTTGCTACAAACGTCAAAGTTCATGCCTTTTTGCAGGCTTAGGCCTTCATTCTGGCACATCTCAATATATGAAATGATTTCCCCTCTCATTGTGCACTCTCCAGAAAAATGTAGTGTAATATCGAATTGATGGGTGGATTTCCTAAGGCAGTGGCGCCATTACTTCAACTGTAATTTTCCACCCATCCCCATCCCTTTCCGCCACCACCAACGCATCTTCCTTGGCACCTGCGGCATGATACTGCCCGTCAGGTGTCCAGATGGCGGTGCGGCCACCGGAATTCCAGCCGCCGCTCGGCTTGTTGTGGTTGGACATGAGCACCAGCAGGCCGTGTTCCTTGGCGCGGTCAGCCAGGATGGCGGCATCGGCCGCATAGCCGTTTTCTGAAACAAGCACGCTGGCAGCGTATACGGTGGCCCCCATGCCCTTGTAGGTTGCAGCGTGGGCGGGGTTGGACAGATCCGCACAGATGGTCACACCCACCTGCTCACCGTGGCAGGGTTCCAGCACGTGCTCGGAGCCGGCAGAAAAATGTGCTTCTTCCGTGGAATGCAGATGGATCTTGGCATAGACCCCTATGCTGCCGTCGGGCCGGAAGATGAAGGAGGCGATGCGGGGCTTGCCTGCTGCGCCGTCCCTTTCCGGTGTCGCTTCATCCGCCCTCGGCGACGTATCCTCACTCGACGACGTATCCTCTCTCGACAACGTATCCTCCACGCGCAGCGGAGCACCCGCCACGATGAGCATGCCGTGCTTTTGTGCGGTATTCCTGAGCGGGGCGAGGCGTGTGTCGTCCGGCATCATGGCCAGCTCTGCGGCAAGCTCCGGCTCGTATCCCGTCAGGCCCAGTTCGGGAAAGAGCAGGTAGGTAACGCCCCGCCTGCCAGCCAGTTCCGCCATGGCGGCATGGGTGGCCACATTGGCCGGAATGTCACCTTTGACAGAGCCTGTTTGTGCGGCGGCAATACGGAACACGCTCATGGAGCCTCCTGAACGGGGTGGGGTGATGGATGTCGTAACCCGATGTTCTTTTGCAAGGAATCGGGGTTCAAGGAAATCTGGATACGTTTTCCCGAAGCCTTTGTCCATGCGGGACGGGGTTGGCATCACGAGCAGGGCAGGGGGCCGGAATGGCTGGCGCGGTTTCGTGGGTGACAGACCCGCGATTGATCTTTCAGGGGGCATCAGGTAATGCCTAGCCTTTCCGCAGCGTGTCGGAAACCCTTGCGCAACGCGGCGCGGCGGTGGGAAAACACGGCCAGAGCTGTTGTTTCACCAACGCATTCCGCTGCCATCCGGCAAATATGCCGCCGCACATGCCGGCACAGATGCCGGAGGGCTGCCGATGCCTACGCACACAATCAATCCTTCGCGGATGCCCCGCCCTGAAAGAGCGGAGGGTGCCGTTCGTGATGCCGGAGAGCATATGATCAAGCGCATTGAAACAGATACCCCCGTGGATCCGGCCGCCGAAGAAACGCAGGCCTTTTTGGACAGCCTGCCGGAAATAAAGCCCGGACAGAGCTTCCGCTTTGCGTGTCATCCCCGTGTGGCCTGCTTCAATGCCTGCTGCCGCGACCTGAACATGCCGCTGGCTCCCTATGATGTGCTGCGCCTGCGGCATGAACTGGGCATGAGCAGCGAAGATTTCATCGGCTTTCACACCAAGGTGGGCCAGTATCCCAACGGCTACCCCGTGCTGTATCTGAAGATGGACAACGGCCCCGAGCGTACCTGTCCGTTCCTTTCTCCCGCCGGTTGTTCCGTGTATCCCGGCCGCTCCGCTGCCTGCCGCACCTATCCGCTCGGCCGTGCCACCCGCGAAGACGACAACGGCGCGCTGCTGGAACAGTATTTTCTCGTGCAGGAGCCGCACTGTCTGGGCTTCAGCGAGAACAAGGACTGGACCACAGACACATGGCTGCAGGATCAGGAACTGATCGAATACAACCGCCTGAGCGACCGCTACATGCACCTCATGGCCAAGCAGCAGCGCACGGGCTACCCCCTTGCCCAGAAGCACGCCACCCTGTGTACGCTGGCGTTCTATCAACTGGACCGTTTTGACGGATTCCTGCAGAGTGTAGGGGTGATGGACCGCCTCGTCATGACGGAAGAAGAAAAGCAGCGCGTGCTGGATGACGAAACCGCCCGCCTTGAATTCGCTTTCGACTGGATAGAGCTGGTGCTCTACGGCACGAACGACCGCCTCACCATCAAGGAGTAATCCATGTCCGGCAACGGCATGACCCCTTCGCCCGAAATGAACAACGGCGTGCCCGCGCACCCTGCCGTGTTCCGCGCCGACAGCTGGAACGGGCTGCTGGACGCGCTGGCTCCGCATCGTGGCAGACGCATCGTGTTCACCAACGGCTGTTACGATATTCTGCATCCCGGCCATGTGGACCTGCTCGCACGCGCCCGTGCGCAGGGCGATATTCTCGTTCTGGGGCTGAACAGCGATGCCTCCGTTCGCAGTCTGGGCAAAGGCGACGACAGGCCGGTGAATCCTTTTCCGGTCCGGGCCTATGTGCTGGCCCATCTTGCCAGCGTGGATTTTGTGGCTGAGTTCGACGAGCCCACGCCCTTTGAACTGATCAAGGCCGTGCGCCCGCAGGTGCTGGTAAAGGGCGGCGACTGGTCCGTGGACAGAATTGTGGGACGTGATATTGTGGAATCGGATGGCGGCACCGTGCTGAGTCTGCCCCTGCTGGGCGGATTCTCCACCACCGCGCTGCTGGAAAAGATTCGCGGCCGCAAGTAATAACAGTATTTGAAGATGCCTCCGGCGGGGAGGGGAGGTGATCTCCCCTCCACCCCTCGACAGCGGGTTGAACCTGCTCGTCCGGGTGTCGTATCAACTTCTTTGTATTTTATTCCCTTCAAGGAAGGATAGCATGCAGTTTCCAGAACCGATGACGGAAGGTCCGCTTTCCGTTGAAACAGCCTTGGCAAACCGTCGTTCCGTGCGTGAATACGCGGAGGAACCGCTTACCCCCGATTCCCTCGGGCAGCTTCTCTGGGCCGTGTACGGCGTGAGTGAAGAAGGCCCGTGGAACCGCCGCACCGTGCCTTCGCACGCTGCCATTTACCCCATGGAAATCTATGTGGTGGCAGGCGATGTGGAAGGGCTTGAGCCGGGCGTGTATCACTACCAGCCCCTCAGCCATTCGCTGGAAGAGGTGCAGGAAGGCGATGCCCGCGCGGAAGTGGCGGAAATATGTCTGGAACAGGACTGGATGGAGTCTGCACCGGCGATGCTGGTCATCACGGCCAGCTTTGAACGTATTCAGCAGAAATTTGGCGATCGCGGCGTGGCCTATGCCTTTTTCGAGGCTGGACATATGTCACAGAACTGCTACCTGCAGTGCGAGGCGCTCGGCCTTGGCACCACCTGCGTGGGCGGTTTCAAGGAAGAAGAGCTCATGGATATGCTCGATCTGCCCCCTGATCACCACCCCATGATGGTCATGCCCGTGGGTTGGAAGGCGTAAGCGCCGCAAGTTTGTGTTCAGAACCGGAAGCGCGAAGGTGCTTCCGGTTTTTTATGAGATGGCAATAAAAACGCCCCCGTCTGCACTGGCAGGCGGGGGCGCTTGTATTTCATTCGGATGGTGTGGCTTATTCGCCGCACTTTTCCTTCAGGGCCTTGGCGATTTCAACGCCCATGTTGTAGCAGTCCTGATAGGTGTCATGCTTGGGCACGTGCTTCACCTTCACGCCTTCAACAGGCATTTCAAAGCCCATGTCGCCGATCCACTCAGTGAGCTGCTTAACGCACTCGCCGGACCAGCCGAACGAGCCGAACGCGCCGCCGATCTTGTTCTGGGGACGCAGGCCCTTCATGTAGGTGAGCATCTTTGCCACGTTGGGCAGCAGGCCGTTGTTGTGGGTGGGCGAGCCGAAGATCACTGCGCCGCAGCGGGAAAGTTCGGTCATCACGGCGCTGTGGTGGTCGGACTTCAGCCACATGATGCGGCAGGGCACGCCTTCGGATTCCAGACCGCTTGCAACGGCATAAGCCATCTTTTCGGTGGAATGCCACATGGTGTCATATACGATTACGGCACGCTTCTTCCAGCCCTGCTCGGCGAATTCGCGGTACTTGTTCAGGCACCACTGCACGTCGTCGCCGCGGAAAATGAGGCCGTGGTCGGGAGCGAGCATGTCGATGTCGAGCTTCATCTCTGCAATCAGGTCCAGCGTCTTGATGACGATGGGCGAGAAGGGCAGCACGATGTTGTGGTAGTATTCGGTCATGGCGTGCTCAAGCACGGCGCGGTCCACTTCGTCGGCATAGCGTTCGGTGGAGGCGATGTTCTGGCCGAAGGCATCGTTGCAGATGAGCAGCTTGTCCTGCGGAATGTAGGAGACCATGGAATCCGGCCAGTGCAGCATGCGGGTTTCCACAAAGTGGATGTCGCGGGAGCCGATGTTGATGGAATCACCGGTCTTCACCACTTCCACGGGCCAGCCTTCGATATCGAAGTGGGCTTCCATGGAACGCTTGCCCATGGGCGAGCAGTAAATCTTTTCGGGCTTGCACAGCTTGATGAGCTCGGGCAGGCAGCCTGCATGGTCAGGTTCAAGGTGGTTGCAGACGATGTAGTCAATCTTCTCGGGCTCGACCACCTGAGACAGGCGGCACAGCAGGGTGGAAAGGAAGCCTTCTTTCACGTTGTCGAAAAGAACGGTCTTTTCGTCCTTGACCACATAGGCGTTGTAGGTGGTTCCCTGGGGGGAAAGGGAGTAGCCGTGGAAGTCGCGGCTGACGTAGTCTACGGCTCCCACCCAGAAAATATTTTTTTTGATTTCTACGGGTTTCATGAACTATCCTCGTATCGCTGGAGTTTGATGCAGAGGGAATGTGTGGGTATCCCTGTCTGCTGCGCGGTAATAATTATTTCTTTGAACTGAGTGATCAGACATAAGAAAAAAAAGCATTATGGGCAAGCCGCGACTCTTCTGATTTCATTCCGTATTCGTACGGAGCTGGCATCCTGCCGGTGTCTGTGGCAGAATCGCAAGTGTTGGCGGGAAGATGCGGCGATGCAGCTCCTGCTGCTATTTATTGTACCGGAATGACAAGGTGGTTCAACCGATGAATATATGCCTGATTCTTGTGTTGGTGTTCCTGTTGCTGGCGTGGGGGCTTGAGGCGGTTGCCTCGCTGCTTACCCTGCGCAAGCTGAACTCTCCGGCTGCCGCGTTGCCTGCGGAATTCAAGGGGGTGGCCGATGAAGAAGCCTATGCACGGTCGCAGGCATATACCCGCGCCAATGTCCGCTTTGACATGATAACGGAAACAGCGGGTGCCGTGGTGCTTGTCGCAGCCATTCTTGCCGGCGCCTTCAACTGGCTGGATGTTGCAGCCATGCGTGTTACGGAGCATCCCATACTGCAGGGGCTGGTGTTCTTCGGCCTGCTCGGGCTGGTCAATTCCCTTGTTTCCATGCCTGCAGCGGTATACCGGACCTTTGTGCTTGAAGAGCGCTTCGGTTTCAACCGCACCACACCCGCCCTGTTCATCCGTGACAGGATAAAGGGTGCCGTGCTTGCCGTGTGCATTGGCGCGCCGCTGCTGGCCGGAGTTCTGTGGTTCTTCGGCGCGCTGGGCAGCTGGGCATGGCTCACTGCCTGGGTGTTTACCGTGGCTGTTATGCTGGTGGTGCAGTATGTGGCCCCCGTGCTCATTCTGCCGCTGTTCAACAAGTTCACTCCGCTGCCGGAGGGTTCGCTGCGCAGCGCCATTGAAGAATATGTGCGTTCGGCGGGCTTTGCCGTATCCGGCCTGTTTGTGATGGACGGTTCCAAGCGCTCCGGCAAGGGCAATGCCTTTTTCACGGGCTTTGGCAAAAAGAAGCGCATTGCTCTGTTCGACACGCTTGTGGATTCCATGACGGAAGAAGAGATCGTGGGCGTGGTGGCACACGAGGTGGGGCATTGCAAGCTGCGCCATGTGCACCGCATGATGGTGGCGGGCATACTCCGTACCGGCGTGACCTTTCTGCTGCTTTCCTTCGTGCTTGGCTACGGCCCCATGTTCGATGCCTTCGGCATGGACAGAATGAGCACGCATGCGGGCATTGTGTTCTTCGGTTTTCTGTATACGCCCGTCTCTCTGCTGATGGGGCTGTGGGCCAACGTACGTTCGCGGGCCTATGAATTTGAGGCGGACGCCTTTGCCGCGCAGACCACGAAAAAGGCGGAAGCTCTGGCCTCCGCCCTGAAGCGTCTTTCCGTATCCAATCTTTCCAATCTCACGCCGCATCCGTTTGCGGTGTTTCTGCACTATTCACACCCGCCGGTTGTGGAGCGCATCAGAAGGCTGAAAGAACTGGCAGCCAGTTGATTTTCGCCAGTTGATTTACGCCGGGTGATTTACGTCGGTCGATTTCAGACGAAATGCGGCACAGAGAGTGCCTTCCTGATGTTCTCGCTCAGGTCATCGGGGTCAATGGGCTTGGCAAGAAAGCGGCTTGCGCCGTTTTTGAGCAGTTCCGAGATGTCCTTCACGCCCACCACCCCGGACATGATGATTATGGGAAAACCGGAAAACTGCTCCATTTTACGCAGTCTGGCGATGAGCTCAATGCCGTCCATACCGGGCATGCGCACGTCCGTGATGAGCAGGTCAGCGCCTTCGGGGTTGTTGCTGAGCGCCTCGAAGACAGAAATGCCGTCTTCAAAAGACGTGACAGCATAGCCGAATGATTTCACCTGCTCAGATATAAGTGTGCGCGTGACAATATCGTCTTCAGCGATGAATATTCTCTTCATTATCTTCTCCCGCGTAAGAATAAGCGAATTCGAGCGATGTATTCCATATATAACACGTCTGCAGTGTGCAGCTAATTATAACTTGCTGATCGCCTGATATGTTTTGCTGTTTTTTCAGTGGGGCATTGCTGCGCGGGCGTGTGGCTGGCGGTTCGGGCAAACGCAGCAGGGTGCACGTTCGCTACAGGCGTTTCAGTCTGAAAGGCGGGGGAGACGTCGTCGTATTGGCTTCATTTACGATGTGGACGACGCTCTGCAGCCAGTGCAGGGCCGGAACAAGGTCAATGCCGATGGCCGCATCGGCACTCGTCGTGCGCATTTGCAGCAGGTGACATGCCCTGTTGAAGAGTCGTGCCGCGCCGGTGTTGTTGCCGCGCTCTGCGTGGTGCATTGCGGCTGCCATCTGTATCAGAGCCTTGTACACGTCCCTGTGCTGTTCGGTTTCCGCCATCCACAGGGCTTCAAATGCTTCATGGCAGGCAAACCACGCGCCTTGGTTCCACAGGCGTATTCCTTCATCCGTCAGCAAATGCCTTTCCGCCTCCGAAAGTGGGGCGGAAAGGTGTGCATGTTTTGCTGTGCGGCCTGCGGCAGTCATGGGTGCTCCCTGCGTGCGGGGACGACGGGCTGGTTAGAGCCCGAAAAAGCGCGCGGCGTTTTCCCCGCAGCGAGTCCAGAGTTCTTCCACGGGCAGGCCCAGTTCCTGCGCAACGGTCTGCGCCGTGAAGACGATGTAGGCCGGTTCGTTGCGCTTGCCGCGATACGGCTGGGGCGAGAGATAGGGGCAGTCCGTTTCCAGCAGCAGGCGGTCTTCAGGAATGACGGAAAGTGCCTCGCGCAGTTCTACGTTTTTGGGGTAGCTCACGGGGCCGGGGATGGAGATGTGCCAGCCGTTGGCGATAATGCGTTCGGCAAGGCCCATATCTGCGCCGAAGCAGTGCCACAGCAGGGGATAGCCCTTGAAGCCGCGTTCTTCCAGGATGCGGATGACATCGTCATTGGAATCGCGGGAATGGATGACCACGGGGCGTTCCAGCTCGCGGGCCATGGAAAGCTGCATGCAGAAGGTGTGCTGCTGCAGTTCGCGCGGATGATCGTCCCAATAATAGTCGAGGCCGATTTCGCCCACGGCCTTGAGGCGCGGGTCGTTCAGAAAGGCTTCCTTCATGGCGGCTACGGCATCGGGCGTGCATTTGTCCGCATCACAGGGGTGCAGGCCGAGCAGAAAGAATACGTCATCGCTGCCCGTAAACAGGTCGCGCTTGGCGTAATAGGCTTCCGGCCCGAGGAACACGTTGCCCATGTGACGCAGGCCTGATCTGCGGGCGCGGTCAAGCACCTGCTGCAGGTCTTCGGCGTAGGCGTCCAGATCAAGGTGCGCGTGGGATTCCACGCCGGTGTGTGGCAGGTTAAGGGATTCAGGTTCCGGAGCCGGAGTAGTGTTCTTTTTTTTGGACATGGTTGTATAGGTTGTGAGTCAGAGTAAGATGGTTGGTTATTTGCTTGGTAGAATCGTCACCGACTACATTGCGTTCTAATTAGTTCGGCCCGTTGCCGCTTCCGGACCTTTAGCCGTTAAGTGAGTCTTCGAACTCCATGTTTTGTAAACAAACTTGTGGTGCGTAATTACCTGATTTCCTCGAAGATTTCTTTCAGCAAAGTGTAGGATGCAGGGGAAACCTCAACTGATACTCTCTTGAGGCCGATTGAATGCGCTTCGCATTCACGGCAGGATCAAACCGTCATGTAGCGGTAAGCAGGGGCGAGGCAGGGGAGTCCAGAGGGGCCTTGCTGAGGGGCGGCACGCCCCGGCTGAGGCCTCTCTGGCCGCCGGAGGCAGCAACGGGTAAACCAAGCAAGCACGTAATATGGTCCGATGGACGGCCGCCCAAGATAGAACTCGTCATTATGCCAAGTTCTATCCTTCATCCCTAAAATATCGTCCCCCTCTCAATCTCCCGCCACAACGCCATCACCGCCTCCCGCTGCTTTTCCACAGTATACTCCGCAACCGTTGCGGCACTGTTCTTCCGCAGCGCTGCCAGCTCGGGGGAGCCGGTCTCAAGCCATGCGGCTGCAAGCTCCAGCGCGTTGGCTGCGGCGGGTACATCGGCATCGGCTACGACCAGCGAATTGCCCTGCCACGGCACCTCGCGTTGCGGCCACCACGGGGCATGGCCCCCAAGCTCTGCGGGCATGGCCTGCCGCATGTAATCCCAGCCGCCCATGCCGGAGAATCCGGTCACTATGCAGCCGGAGGCAAGTGCCTCAAGCGGGGGCAGGGGGCAGCCTTCGGGAAAGCCGGTCGCAAGAAATATATGGGCATTGCGAAGGGCTTCGGCAACCTGCTGCGGCGACATGCCGTGAATTTCCACCCAGCGGGCGGGCTGCTTGCCGAGCAGGGCTCTGCGGGCCTCGAATGTCTCGCGTATGCGCACCGCCAGCGCCTTGTTCTTGCGGGGCATCCACGCAATGGTCGGCACGGGCGTTATTCCTGCTTCGTTCCCCTCATTCGGGGTAAACAGGGTGGTATCAATGCCGGGGCGCAGCACAGGGCCGCTGCGGCCCGTAACCTGCTGCGTGAACCACGCCACCGGTTCGGAGACATTGAGAAAGGAGACATCAAGCTGCGGCCAGTGCACACCTTCCGGCAGGGCAGAGAGCAGATACGACCAGTTCTGCACATACACCACGTTGCGGGCCTTGGCCTGCAATCCGGGCATGAGCGCGTTGACCCAGCCTTCCGGCACCATCCACACATCGTCCTGTGTCAGGGCAAGGTCCTGCCACTGACAGACGGGTACCCCATCCGGCAAAGGTGTGGCTGCCTCGCGGGGGACAACCTGCACGTCAAAGCCGCCGGAAAAGAGATGCCGTGCCACCTGATGCAGAACAGCTACGCCGCCGGTCATGCTCTTGAGCGGGGGCAGAAATATATATGTGCGCATGGCGACTCCATTCTGTCGTTATCCGGTCCGGTTCCCGAAGGTTCGGATCTGTGCGGCACTATCCGTTAATGGGGAAAGACTGCACAGGCAGGGACCCCTGATGCCGTTTTTCTGTGTACCCTGTGCAAAGGCGTTTGACAAACTCTGCCTGCCGCACAGAAGGCTTACAGCTTGTGTAAAAAAGCACAGACTATTCCACAGCGCATTTACGAAAAAGAATTTTGCCCACTGCTGTTTTGCACAGTGTATCTCGCTGAATTTTAATTGTTTTATTTTATCACAAAAGCCACTTTTGCCATAGGGCGCCAGTGCATGGGAGGTTGGGGAGTTTTCCACAGTTTTTTCCCTGTGAAAAGGAGGCAAAAGGGCATTCAGGCATCGCTGCGGGAATTTTTTTTCCTGATGTTTCTTCTGGTGTTCCGGCCCTCCGCGGGTGTCAAGAAGGCAATGTTGTCAGACTGGGACTGTACAAAAAATACTCCATTGGCTAGAGTCCATTGCTAGTGGGATTTGGGAATTTAAATTTTTGCTAGATAATATCTAAGAAAAAATCGCCAGTAATTCAAAAGGGTTGATAGAGCGTGTAGCCGGCTGTAACAAGTCGGCCCTGTTATTGAAATGCGCCCGCAACCCATTCAGGCAACAAGGAAAACACTGTGTCGGCATCTGCATGGGATTCTATTTTCGGCTTTGAACGAGTGAGTCTTTGCGACTGGCCCGGCATGAACTCCAGTGTGATTTTCCTCGGCGGCTGCAACATGCGCTGCCCCACCTGCCACAACTACATGCTCGCCTGGCATTCCGAATCCATGCCCGTGTATCCCCGCAAGGATATCGAGGGGTACCTCAAGGCACGCCAACGCTGGATTGACGGCGTTGTCATTACCGGTGGCGAGGCTACCACCGTTGCCGGTCTCGACGGTCTTATCCGTGACCTGAGCGCCTTGAACATGCCCGTCAAACTCGACACCAACGGTATGCACCCCGAGGTGGTGGAGTCGCTGCTCGCACAGAATCTTGTGGACCTCTTCGCGGTGGACGTGAAGGGGCCCTATCGCAAATATCCCCAGCTTACCGGCGGCACCACGCAACCGGATGAGGCAAAACGCAATCTGGAGGCCATCTTTGCCATGGCAAAGGAGCATCCACAGGCGTTTTTGTTCCGTCTTACCCGCGTACCGATCCTTACGGACGAGGACGTGGAAGAGGCGAGAAGCTATGTGCCCGAAGGGTTTACTTTGAAGTTGCAGAGCTACGTACCACCGAGGAGATCCCATGCCGAAACAGATATTGAAACGGGACGGGTGTCTGGAAACCTGGTCCATAGACCGGATTTCGCAAGCCATTCTGAAAGCCCTGAAGGCCAGCGGCATTAAGGATCCGCTCCTTGCCCGCCGCATGGCCCGCAAGGTGGAGCAGAAGCTTGCAGACACGGAAATAGCACCGCAGGAACAGGTGCAGGACATGGTAGAACAGGTGCTCATGGAGTCCCGCCTCTACCATGTGGCCAAGCGGTATATCATATACCGTGAACAGCGCCGCCAGCTGCGCGAGCAGACCGCCGCCTATCTCGATATCAGGGAAACCATCGACAACTACCTGGACAAGGCCGACTGGCGCGTTCACGAGAACGCGAACATGACGCATTCCTTCCAGGGGTTGATGCTGCACCTTTCCGGCACCCTGCAGGCCAAGTACGCCCTTGAAAAGTACCCTGTGGAAATCCGCCAGGCGCACGAGCACGGCTATTTCCACATCCACGACCTTTCCTTCGGTCTGGCCGGGTATTGTGCCGGCTGGAGCCTGCGCGACCTGCTGCTTGAAGGCTTCAATCTTGACGGACGCGCAAGCGCCGGGCCTGCCAAGCACATGGATACCGCGCTGGGGCAGATGATAAACTTCCTTGGTACGCTGCAGAACGAATGGGCCGGTGCTCAGGCGTTCAATAACGTGGATACCTACCTTGCCCCCTTTGTGCGCAACGACGGCCTCAACTACAAGCAGGTGCGTCAGGCCATTCAGAAGTTCATCTTCAACCTGAACACCACGTCGCGCTGGGGCGGGCAGAGTCCCTTCACCAACCTGACGCTGGACCTTGTTGCGCCCAAGCATATCGCCACCGAACCCGTCATCATAGGCGGCAAGTATCTGGATTCTACCTACGGCGAATACGGCGAAGAAATGGCCATGATCAACAAGGCCTTCCTCGAAGTGATGCTGGCGGGTGACCATGACGGCCGCATATTCTCCTTCCCCATTCCTACGTACAACGTGACCAAGGATTTTCCGTGGGATTCGGAGATTGGCGACCTGCTCATGCAGCTCACCGCAAAGTACGGGGTTCCCTACTTCCAGAACTTCATCAACTCCGACCTTAATCCGGAAGATGTGCGTTCCATGTGCTGCCGACTGCAGATGGACCTGCGCGAGCTGCGCAAGAAGACCGGCGGCCTGTTCGGCGCGGGTGACCTGACCGGCTCCATAGGCGTGGTCACGCTCAACCTGCCCAAGCTGGCCTATCTTTCCGAAGGGGAAGAGGACTTCCTTGATTTGATCACCGAATACGCTGAACTTGCCAAGGAATCCTTGGAGTTCAAGCGCAAGATGATTCAGGAAAACCTTGATCGCGGCATGTTCCCGTGGTCTGCCCGCTACCTGAAGAACGGCTTCCGCGCCCACTTCTCCACCATAGGTCTTGTGGGCGGGCACGAAGCCTGTCTCAACCTGCTGGGCAAGGGCATAGACACCGAGTCCGGCATCCGCCTCATGCAGCGCATGCTGAACCATCTGCGCGACCTCACTTCCCGCTATCAGGAAGAAACCGGCAACCTCTACAACCTCGAAGCCACGCCTGCGGAAGGCACCAGCTACCGCCTTGCCCGCATCGACAAGAAACTCTACGAGGACATCAAGGCTTCCGGTAACGGCACGCCCTATTACACCAACTCCACCGCGCTGCCCGTGGGTAACACCAACGACGTGTTCTCCGCGCTGGAACATCAGGACAAGCTGCAGCCACTTTATACCGGCGGCACCGTGTTCCACACCTATCTCGGCGAAGCCGTGGCAGACCACAAGGCGCTGAAAAAGTTCATCGTAAAGGCCTTCTCCAAGACCAAGATGCCCTACATCTCCATCACGCCCACCTTCTCCATCTGCAAGGACCACGGGTACCTGCAGGGCGAGCAGGAAAAATGCCCCACCTGCGGCAACGAAGCGGAAGTATACACCCGAATCGTGGGCTACTACCGCCCCGTTTCTCAGTGGAACAAGGGCAAGCAGATGGAATATGACGATCGCGTCTGCTACAACGGCATGTAGGCTGAGTTGTGGAGAGGGAAGAAAGAGAAGAGTAAGAATGCTCCGCAGGCCAAAGGGGGTAACCCCCTTTGGAAACCCTGAAAGGGTGTGGTATAATGCTGCGGGGATATATCGAAAGTATAAGGCCGGAAGCGTGAGCTTCCGGCCTTAGTTATGTCGTATCAAGTGTCACAGTAAGCCGAGGCTGTTGTTTTAAAACGAGAGTTACTCGCTTACACGGGTGCAGGGGGATTATCCCCCTGCCGGGTGGAGGGCAGAGCCCTCCCCGCCGGAGGCTCCCTCGACGTCAAAAAGGCCGGAAGCGCATGCTTCCGGCCTTTTTGTATTCATGGCAAGCAGCGCCGCTGCTAGCTGTTTTCCTGCTGTATCTGCTCGATGATGCCCTTGAGGTGCTGTGCCTGCGAGGCAAGCTCCACAACGGCCTGAGCGGACTGGTTCATGGCGCTGTTGGTTTCGCCGGAGATGGTGTTCACCTCTTCCACTGCGCGGTTGATCTGCTCGGATGCGGCAGACTGTTCTTCGCAGGCGGTGGCAATGCCGTTCACCTGATCGGAGACATTGTCCACAAGCGAGACAATGGTGGAAAGGGCGGCTCCGGCGTTCTGGGCCTTGTCCGCCACGTTGCCGAACTGCACCACGGTGTCGGAAAGCTGGGCCATGTTGTGGCGGGTTCCCTGCTGGATGCCGGAAATGGTCTGTCCCACTTCCTTGGTGGCGTGCATGGTCTTTTCCGCCAGCTTGCGCACTTCGTCCGCAACCACGGCGAATCCGCGACCGGCATCGCCTGCGCGGGCCGCTTCAATGGCGGCGTTCAGGGCGAGCAGGTTGGTCTGGTCGGCAATGTCGGAGATCACGTCCATGATGGCGCCGATTTTCTCCGCACTGGTGCCGAGCACATTCATGCCTGCTTCCAGTTCCTGCGACTGGGCGCGCACCTCGGCAATGGCCTTAAGCACGGAATCCATGGCCTGCGTGCCGCTCAGGGCGTTCTCTCGCGCTTCCTTGGCTGTGCTGGCCGCCTGACCTGCGCTGCGGGCCACCTCCAGCACGGATGCGTTCATTTGCTCCATGGCTGCGGCGGTTTCGCCTGTGCGCTGGCTCTGTATTCTGCTGCCGTTTGACGACTGCTCTATCTGGGCAGAAAGCTGTTCGGATGCGGACGAAAGCGAAACCGCTATGCCCTCAAGGTTGCCTGCTGCCTGCAGCATGCCTTCGCGCTTGGCCATATCGGCCTGACGCTGTGCTTCTTCGGCCTTCTGCATGGCAAGGTGTGCCTTCTGGGTTTCCTCTTCCGCATGGCGCGATTCTTCCTGCGCCTCCTGTATCTTGGACTTGAGCGCTACCACCATTGTGCGCAGGGCTTCCGCAAGGGTGCCAATTTCGTCGTTGGTGCGTACATCAAGGGTTTTGCTCAGGTCGCCTTCCGCAACGGCCGAGGCGAACGAGGTGGTGGCGGTAAGCGGCCTGGATATGCTGCGCGCCATGATCCAGCCCAGAAGCAGCACAAGGGGCACAAGGATGCCGATGACGATGAGCGACGAGCTGGTCACGGACTGCTCCGTGGCGATGATTACGTTCATGGGCGCGGCAATGGCCCACATGCCGATGGTGTCGCCCTTGGTGTTGAGAATGGGCCAGTAGGCACCCTGATACTGTGTTCCGAGAACATTGAGCTGATCAAGATACAGCTCGCCGTTGTCGAATACGGTGTGCAGCACCTTGGGGTTATCCATGGGGGTGCCGATGGCCCGTCTGCCGTTCTGGCTGATGGTGGTCATGAAGCGGGTGTTGCCCTTGAAGACGGTGACTTCAAGGTCGGTAAACTTCTTGATGTTGTCCACAAAGTGCTCAGAGGCAAGCGATTCGCCTATGGATATGGTTCCTATGACCCTGCCTTGATGCATAACGGGAGCTGTTCCCCGCATGGTGAAGGGGATGACGTTGCCCTCTATGATGCCGACGGAGCTTTCGCCCTTAAGGGCGCTGCGCACGGTATCCTGCCCCGCGGCGGAGTCTCCGGATTTGTCCGAATGCCCGCGGGCGAGGACAATGCCGTTTGCATCGGTGAGGGTGGCAAAATCAGCGCCGACATCCTTCATGAAGTCACGCAGAAGTGCCAGCGTTGTATCGTGAGAGCCATTTTCGATTGCGTTAATGAGAACTTCTTCCTTTGCAATCAACTGTGCTTCTTGCAGCGTTGTATCAAGAGATTCGTTGATGGTGTGGTCAACCACCTTTTTCATTATACCAATGTTCTTGACCGCCTCTTCTTCAAACCCTCTATGCATATATGTCTGGATTGTGAAGAAAATAGAGGCTGTTACGACAATGGTGCTGCCCAGAACCAGTGCCAACAGTTTTTGACCGATTGTAAGTTTCATCTGCCTGTTTCTCTTTTAGTTACAAGTGTGCGTGCTCACTCAATAGATGTGTAATTCTCTAGCTATTTTCTATTATAACGGCAACGTTATTATAAATGAAAGTAATTTTCTATAAACATGGCTCGTTCAAGAAAAGCTGTAAGGTTGCATGCACGCACCTGTTTGAAGGGGAGTGCGGCAAGCATAGAAATAGGGCGGGCCGATCACCGGCCCGCCCTGACGATTCTGTGAAATGCTATGCTTGAATGTGTTGCCTGGTATCTGGATATGAATTTGGGGGAAACAGCAAGGTAATCAGCTTGTCCGCGGCCTGTCAGCTGTCCGGCACGGTGCGCAGGTCTCAGCATGCGCGGCAAATAATGGCTGCGCTGCGGCTACTCCGGCTTGTCTGCATTCTGCCGTTCGGCCGTCTGCAGCGTTGCAAAGAAGGCTGCTCCGGTGCCTGTTGCGGGATCAAGGGGGGATTCTACCCATATGTCACCGCCATGGGATTTGATGATGCGGCGGCATATGGCAAGGCCGAGTCCGGCGCTCCCGTTCTTGGCGGCAGGTTCGGACGGATGTTCTATGCGGTAGAAGCGTTCGAATATGCGATCTTTTGCTTTTTCCGGTATGCCGGGTCCCTGATCGCGAACGCACAGGGCCATCTTGCCTTCATGCGGCCGTGCGGTAACGCTGACCGATGATCCGGCCGGACTGTATTTTATGGCGTTATCCAGCAGGTTGCGGAAGACCTCCATAAGTCCGTCCCGATCACCGAGTACGGAAAGCGGGCCTTCGGGCAGCATGTCCTCAAGTGTGATGTTCTTGGCCTGCGCCGTGTGCGAAAGGTCACGCAGCGACTGCCGTATAACCTCATGCGCATCAACGGGCGCAAGGTCGGTCATTTCGCCCTTGTGCTGGGTTCTGGCGAGCACCAGCAGCGAGTTGACCATCTTGGTCATGTGGTTGGCGTTTTTGAGAATGGTCTTGAGGAACGTGGCGGTCTGTTCCGGCTTGGCAGGCGGAGATTCGATAAGGGTTTCCGCAAAGCCTTTTATGCTGGTGAGGGGCGTTTTCAGTTCATGCGAAACGTTGGCCACGAAATCGCGGCGAACCTTCTCGAGCCGTTCGCGCTCGCTTATGTCATAAAACACGGCCACAACGCGTCGTGCGCCTGCGGGGTCCTTGAAGGGAACAAGGTTCACTTCAAAGAACCGGCTGTCGGAAAGTTCCATCTGCGTGCGCACGCCGGATTCGTCTTCGCCCTGTTCGATAAGGTCTATGACCATGCGGTGCAGTTCGGGCTTCATGGTCGCCTCAATCGGCGTTGCGCCGATTTTCTGCTCGATGCCGGGAAAGATGGTGGTCAGCGCCTTGTTGAAGGAATGTATGCGCCCCGCCGAATCGAACACCATGACGCCTTCGTTCATGCCGTTGAATACGGCTTCCAGCCTGCCTTTCTGGTCAACGAGCATGGAAAGGTGCTGCTCAATATTGTGCGCCATGCCGTTGATGGCGTCCACAAGCGGCTTGAACTCGGTGCCGGGGTATTCGCGTATGCGCCTGTTGTAGTGTCCCTGCCCGATGCTCTGGGCCGTGCTCGCCAGTTCTATTATGGAACGAAGCAGCGGCCTTGTGGAAAAATAGGCGATGAGCGAACTGGCCAGAATGACGACGAGGAACATCCATGTCATGCCTGATTCCAGCCTGTCGAGCCGCTCCTTGGCCACGGAAACGGGAATGGCCACGCGCAGCACGCCATCCTGCAGGCCGTTTGCCCCATGCACCGTGCGGGCAACATAAATAAGATACTTCTTGAGGGTGGTGGAGTAGCGGATTTCAAGGCCGGTTTCTCCATCCAGTGCCTGCCGTACTTCCGGCCTGCCACCGTGCGGGTCGAGCGAGGGAATATCTTCGATAGGAACATTGGAGTCGGCAACGACGATGCCGTCGACAATGTAGGTGATGCGCATGCCCATGCGTTCGCCAAGGCGTGTAAGGCGTGCATCCAGTTCGTTGCTGTCTGCTGGCAGGGCATATTCCTTGAGAATATGTTCAACAGTATCAAGCCCTTTTACCGCCCTGTCCTCTGCGTCGTTCATGATGTCGCCGCGAAGGGTGTTGTCGAAATAGTAGAAGGGCGGCAGCAGGGTGACCAAAAGCAGCAGCGCGGTGCCGATAAGAAGTCTGTTCCGGATCGAGAAGTTTTTCATATGCTTGGAGTAGATCGTAACATTGTGGCGACTTTGTCACAGAACTGTTACAATTGTATGGTAGCTCTGTTTCGGTTTTTTGACATAGAGGGCCTTTTGCATTTAGTACTCCTCCAGCTTTAGTCGTGCAACACGGCTGTTCACCATAACCAAATCGGGAACTATCGGACAACACATGGATATGTACACCGTTTTCCTGGCTCTATCAGTGGTTGCGGGCTTCCTCATGGCCTTCAACCTGGGGGCCAATGATGTTGCCAACTCCATGGCATCTGCCGTAGGCGCCAAGGCTATCACGTGCAAACAGGCCGTGATGATTGCAGGCATCCTGAATTTTGTGGGTGCCGTTTTTCTGGGCGCTCATGTTACCAAAACGATTTCAAAGGGGATAATCAATCCCGACATGATAGCAGACCACAGGCTGCTCATGATCGGCATGTTTGCGGCGCTTCTTTCGGCGTCGTTGTGGGTTCTGGTGGCTACGCTCACGGCTCTGCCCGTTTCTTCCACGCACTCCATCGTCGGTTCCATTCTCGGGTTCGGTCTGGTTGCCGGCGGGCCGGAAGTGGTCAACTGGAGCCAGCTCGGGTTCGTGGTGCTTTCGTGGATCATTTCTCCCTTGTTTGGTGCGGCCATTGCGTATTTGGTATTCTGGCAGATACGCCGGTTCATCCTGTTCAAGTCGGACATGATCCGGGCGGCGCGCAAGTGGGCTCCGTTCTGGATTGCCGTGACCATTGTGCTGGTTATGCTTTCGTTTGTGCTGAAAACCCCGTTCGGGGAAAGCCTGCATCTGTCCACAATGGGTGTGGTCGGGCTCGCGCTGGCTGTCATGGCCGGCAGCTGGGCCATTTCCCGTGCGTTCATCAGCAGGATTATTCCCGATGTGGATGAACAGCCCGAGGCGGTGGAGGGGTTGTTTCGTTCCATGCAGATAGGAACGAGCTGTTATGTGGCCATATCACAGGGTGCCAATGATGTTGCCAACGCCATCGGCCCTGTTGCTGCCATCTACATGATCGCGCGTGATCATAAGATGATGGCCAGTGCGGAAGTGCCGATATGGCTGCTGGTGATGGGCGGCGTGGGTATTGCCGTGGGTATTGCACTGCTGGGCCACAAGGTTATGGCCACGGTCGGTGAAAAAATAACCCAGCTGACGAATACCCGCGGTTTCGCAGTGGATTTTGGTGCCGCGACCACGGTTCTCATGGCTTCCAACCTTGGCATGCCGGTTTCCACCACCCATGCGGCAGTGGGTTCCATTGTGGGTGTCGGCCTTGCAAGGGGCTTCGGCGCGGTAGACTTCCGCGTCCTGTTCAAGATAGTAATCTATTGGGTGCTGACTGTGCCGATTGCGGCCTTCAGCAGCATTGTGATTTTTCAGCTTCTGCGCTGGGCCACGCTGTAGCCTTGCCTGACGGCGCTGACGCCAACCATATTTTTGTATCGGAGGACGTTTATGACATTCAAAGTACCGTTTTTCGGCTTACTTTCCGAGCGTAGCCCCATGGGCGGCCTGCTGGAACACTATGCGCAGATAGGTAAGGGAATGGGGCTTATCCGCGAGTCGCTGGAATGCTACATTACCGGCGGCCAGTGCCGCGAGTTCAATTCTCTGCAGGAAGAGGTGAACGAGGTTGAGGACAAGGCGGACAAGATCAAGCGCAATATCCGCAACCATCTGCCCCGCGGTCTGTTCATGGCCGTGGATAAGACTCTGTTCCTCAACTACACCCGCAGTCAGGACAACATTCTCGATGCCGGACAGGATGCCCTGAACTGGCTGGCCATGCGCCGCGTCGAGGTGCCGGAAATGTTCCACAAGCAGTTCCTCGATTACATGGACGCCGTGGACAAGACCCTTGAACTGCTCGGACCCGCCCTTGAAGCAACCATCGGCCTTGTGCAGGGTGTGGGCAAGCTGGACCGTGAAGGCGTGAAAAACACCTTCCGCGCCATCCGCTACCACCACAAGGATGTGTTCCGTTACAAGCAGCAGCTCATATCCGCCATTTACAATTCGGATATGGAGTTCAAGGACATTTACCAGCTGCTCCACTTTGTGGAGTGCCTGAACGAAATGTCGCACAACGCAGAGAACTGCGCAGACATGCTGCGGGCGATGATCGCACGCTAGCAGAAACTGCTGATAAGAGAATGAAGAAGCCGGAGGCAATGCCTCCGGCTTTTTTTATGGGGACGGTGGCCTGTACAGAACTGGACAGAGCTGAGCAGGTCAGACGTGCCGCTAGGCGGGCGGATAGGCGATGCCGTACGTATCGTGCAGCACCTGCCGCGCTTCTTCTTCACGCAGGCGGTAGAGGTTTGCGTCAGTCATGGCGGCATGACCTCGTCCGTGTTGCACATGGCTGTATATTGGCACATGGCGGCAGCGGAACCCCATGTTGGAAATGTCGCGGAACCAGGCAACCCCCACATCGGTAATGAAGCCGCGCTGCTTGTCGTATGCCCCGAACGGGGCGGCAGGGCCGTTGGGCATGGTCACCCGCCGCGCCTTGCGCAGATTGATGAGGGCAGACCATTCATTGACGCGGCAGACAGGCAGCGGCCACGGACGGGAACGTAAATCCGAAGAGAAGTCAGATAGGGGCGCCGCAAGGCTGCTTGCCGCTTGCTCGTACAGTGCTTTCAGTTCTCCGAAGTTCGGGCGGTAGTTCCAGTAGCGGAAGGAATCGCACTTGCCCGCACGGTGTGCGGGGCAGGTCCAGCACATGCCTATGTGTCCTGCGGCCATGTCATGACCGATATGCTCATTGAGCAGGCCGATGATATCACCTGTGTAGTGGCAGTCGTTATGCGTGGTGAAGAGCAGGTCTTTTTCGGACTGCTCGAATCCATATTGATAGCGCAGGGATAAACGGGCGGTGTCGTCCTTCCAATGTCTGCGGGCTATGGCGCCCACATAGAACCAGCGGGGAGGAACATACCGCACGATGCGGTCGTGGTAGCGGGAGAGGATGAACTCGTGTGAGCCGAAATCGTGCCCGCTCTCAGCGGTGTTTTCCTCGATGAAGAATATGCGGTCGATATGCTGGCCGGAATGTTCCATGAGCGAAGTGATGGCAAGCGCCGTCTGCACGGGCTTGCCACATACGTTTATTACGCAGTCAACGTTGCTCATTCTCTTAACCTTCCGGATGCATGAAGGAGTTTGTTCGTGGATATTCAAAGTGTTACGTCAGTATGCGGAGTATGTCCAGCAGAAGGCTGAGAGAAACCGGCTGTTACAGAGAAAGGCGCTGCACCGGCCTGCAACCACCTTGCCTCCGCTCCCTTGGAAGATTATTCATCAGGTAAGAGAATTAATCAGACGTATTTTATTACGAAATGAAGTGGTGAAGCCATGCTGGAAATAGATCTGCTCCGTTGTTTTGTGGCTGTTGTGGACTGTGGCGGGTTCACACATGCGGGCAGCCGCATCGGTCTCAGCCAGTCTGCCGTGAGCCAGCGTATACGCAGGCTGGAAGAGCGGATAGGGGCGCGTCTTTTCGTGCGCACCACCCGTGCCTTTGAGCTGAGTGCGGAAGGGGAGATACTTTTAGGCTATGCGCGCCGCATTGCCGACCTGCACGAAGAAGCGCTTGAGCGGCTCAAGGCCCCGCGCATGAAGGGAACATTGCGTGTGGGATTTGTGGACTATTTCGGGCCGGATGTGCTGCCGGAGACCATCCGCAGGTTTTCGCGCACCTACCCTGATGTGCACCTTGAAATGCATGCGGGAATGGGCATGGACCTGCGACCGCTCTATGACAACGGGCAGCTTGATCTGCTCATCTCCGGTGACGATGGCTCCGGTACTGGGCGTCTGGTGGCGCGCGATGCGCTGGTGTGGGCCTGTGGTCAGGACTATGCGGCTGCCCTGCCGTGTGCAGGTGCAGAGAGAATCCCCCTTGTGGCCTTGCCGCAGCCCTGCGTGTTCCGCATAACGGCCATGGAGGCGCTGGATGCCTTGCAGGCAGGCTGGGAGGTAGTGTTCACAGGCACAGGCATGGCCAGTGTGCTGGCAGCGCTGCGGGCAGGGCTTGGTATTTCCGTGCTGCCTGCCAGTGCCGTTGCACCGGGGCTGAAGGTGCTGGATGCGGAGGCAGGATTCCCCGCCCTGCCGGACTTTGCCACCTATGTGTATTCATCCGGCGGAGTGGCAGAGGAATTGAAGGAATTGTTTATTGCCTGTCTTGAGCAGCAGTTTGCGCCGCTGTGCAGGTTGTAAAAGAGGATGCCTTGCGTCAGGAAGGCGTCCGGACAAAGTTTGTTTGAGTTTAGTCTGCCTCCGGCGGGCAGGGGGATAATCCTCCTGCACCCTATGTAAGCGATATCATTTTCCTATTTGGCTTCAGGTTCGGCTTGACGGGGGGCGGTTTTACTGCAAACAAGAGGTTGTCATAAAACTGAGAGGATACCTTGCGTCAGGAAGGCATCCTCTCTTGTTGGCGCAGGCTACATTTCAGTGATGATGGTGCCGAGCGGCCAGCGGGATTTCGGGGTAATGGCGTTGAAATCATCTGCGGCACCGTAGCCCAGCGAGACGATGACCGAGGGATAGAAGCCCTTGTCGCTCAGGCCCAGTTCCCTGTTCAGCACTTCGTAGTCGAATCCTTCCATGGGGCATGCGTGAATGCCGAGATGGGCCGCGCCGATGAGCAGGTTGCCCAGTGCGATGAAGGTCTGCTTTTCCATCCAGTGGCGGGCATCCTTCAGTTCGGTCCTGTGCAGGTTGGTGAAGTATTCGCGGCCCTTCTTGTTCATGGCCATGACCTCGTCAGAGGGGAAGCGGCCATCAAGGCGTTCCTGCTCCACAATGGCGTCGGTGTAGGCGGTGTCTATGTCGGTTTTGGTGCACAGCACCACCACGTGCGAGGCGTTGCGGATTTTGGGGGCGTTGAACTCGTAGAAGCCGTGGGCGGAACGGGCTATGCGCTCCTTGCCTTCTTCCGTGCCTGCAATGACAAAATGCCACGGCTGGGAGTTGGTGGAAGACGGACTGAGCTGGAGTATCTGCTTTACGGCAGCGATGGTGGCTTCGGGGATTCTGCGGGTGGGGTCGAATTTCTTGGTGGTGTGCCGCGTTGCCAGCAGGGAAATGTAATCAGACATGGTTGTGCTCCTTATATGATGGGCGTGCTGTTGTGGTTCATTCTTGAGCATATAGTGCGCATGGAGCCTGCTTTTGTAAAATTAATATTTCCCTGTTGATTTATCTGCACTGCTAATGAATAGCTGGATACCCGTTCGTACAAAACAAAACAGCCCCTTGCGGGGCCGTTTTCAGGGTAATGACAAACCTTCGTTTTCAGGAAAACCTCATTCCCGTTAAGCCGGGGCTGAGATCCAAAAAACGGATTTTCATCGCTAATACGAGGGGAGCCCAAAAAAATACCAGAAATGGCGTTATCAGCAGCCTGAAACAGCCCCTTGCGGGGCTGTTTTGTATTCTGTGTGAAAGGAGGTTATTCCTTTCCCATTTTTTTGTTGGCGAAGAGGAGCATTTTTTTGGCTTCCTCAAAGTCCGGACTGAGCTTTATGGCCATGCAGGCGGCCTTGGCACACTTGTCCCAGCGTTTCCAGTCCACATACAGCCGGCCGAGGTTGAAGAAGAGATGGGGGTCTCTTCCCGCAAACTTTACGGCCCTTGCAAAGTACTTCTCCGCCACATCAAACTTGCCGAGCTTGCGCAGGGCAATGCCTATGCGGTTGTAGAAGTGTATTGATTCCGGGCTCTCGTCAATGGCGGCTGCAAGGTACTCATAAGCTTCTTCATACCTTCCTGCCTTGATGAACTTGTCACCGATGTTCCCCTTCAATTCAGGGTCGTTGGAAAACTCGGTAACCAGAGCCTTGAAGACGGCGCTGGCCTCGGTGTACTGGCGTGCATCCAGAAGCTGCTGGCCGCGCTCAAGCTCATCCTGCTTGCGCTTGTCCATCATGCTCATGATCAGCTGTGCCTCGTTGGCAGCAGAGTTCATGAGCTCCTGCAGCAGCTCCTTGATGATGTCCAGAATATCGCGCTCTTTGCCGGGCGCGTATTGTATCATGAGCGGAAAGACCTTGCGCAGTTCCTTGTCGTTATTCAGGTGGTGCGCGTTATCTTCCAGCAGGCGCTGAAACTCTTCTTTCTCCGCCTTCATCAGCGGATTTTTAAGAAAGGTCAGCAGCGCATCATGATACGCCTGCGCAGCAGGCTGGTACTTGCCCTGCTTGAGCAGTGAGCGGATCTGGTTAAGCTGTTGCCTGGCCCTTGTCAGTTCGGCGGACATGTATGCTCCGGTGTATTCTGGTTGTCCGGAGGAGCCACAGCAGGGCTGCGGTTCCGGGGCGCACTGCTATGCGCCGGTATGCTCCTGCATCATATCACGGAAGCGCTTGAAGAAATAGTGGCTATCGTTAGGGCCGGGGCACGCTTCAGGGTGGTGCTGCACGGAAATGACCTTCTTGGTCTTGTGTGCAATGCCTTCCACGGTGTTGTCGTTCAGGTTCAGGTGGGTGACTTCCACATCGTCGCCGCTCAGTTCCACACAGAAGCCGTGGTTCTGGGAAGAGATTTCGATGCGGCCGGTCTGCAGATCCTTTACGGGGTGGTTGCAGCCGTGGTGCCCGAACTTGAGCTTGCTCGTGGTGCCGCCAAGCGCATGGCCGAGCAGCTGGTGGCCGAGGCATATGCCTGCCACGGGCAGCATGTCGACCAGCTTGGTGATCTGGGCGATTTCATCCTTGAGCGTTGCGGGGTCGCCGGGGCCGTTGGAGAGGAACACGCCGTCGGCCTTGACCGTGGCAACCTGTTCTGCCGTGAAGCTGGGGGGAACAACGAGCATGTCGAAGCCCTGTTCCGCAAGCAGGCGCAGAATGTTCCACTTGATACCGAAGTCATAGACCACGATTTTGGGGCCGGTGCCCTTCCATGCGTGCTCGCCGTTGACCAGCGTAACAGGCTGCGGCTTTTCGCCGTCCCACACATAGGGGCCTTCGGGGGCCACAACGTCAACAAGGTTCTGGCCTTCCATGGAAGGCAGCTGGCGCGCGCGCTCCACGAGCTTGGCAGGATCAAGTTCCTCGGTGGAGATGAGACCGCGCATGGCTCCGTTGATGCGGATGTGGCGGGTCAGGGCGCGGGTGTCGATACCTTCGATGCCGAGCACGCCGTACCGCTTGAGGTATTCGGGCAGGCTTTCCACGGAGCGCCAGTTGGAGGGCTCTTTGCAGCACTCCTTCACGATCAGCGCGGCGCAATGCACCTTGCCGGATTCGAGGTCTTCCTTGGTAATGCCGTAGTTGCCGATGAGCGGATAGGTCATGCAGACCATCTGGCCGGTATACGAGGGGTCGGTCAGGATTTCCTGATAGCCGGTCATGCCGGTATTGAAGATAACTTCGCCGCCCGCCTCACCGGCACCGGTGAACGAACGTCCTTCAAGTACGAAGCCGTCTTCAAGGGCTAAAATGGCTTTCATCGGGCTGTCTCCCGTAGCATGTTGAGGATTATGGAAATATCTTCGGGTCTGTCCACGCCGTGCGTTTTGTGGCCGGTCATGACAACCCGGATGGGAATGTTGTTTTCCAGAAGGCGCAGTTGCTCCAGCTTTTCCGTCTGCTCCAGCGAAGAGGGAGCAAGCCCGGTGAATCGTCGCAGCGCGCCGAAACGAAATGCATACAGTCCTATGTGGCCGCAGTAACCGCGTGCGGGTTCGCCGTCGCGGCAGAAGGGAATGGCGGCACGGGAAAAATACAGGGCGTCGCCGTTGGCAGACGGCACCACCTTGACGATGTCCGGACTCAGGGCATCGGCTGCCGTTATGGACTGCGCCAGCGTGGAAACCTGCACGGCGGCATCGTCCAAGAACGGAGAGACCAGCTCGGTCAGCATCATGGGATTGAGGGCCGGCTCATCTCCCTGAATGTTCACCACCACGGCATGTTCTTCCACGCCCATGGCACAGGCTGCCTCATAGACCCTGTCCGTGCCGCTGGCATGGTCGGGGCTGGTCATGACGTATTCCACGCCATGCTCACGTGCAGCCGCGGCAATGCGTTCGTCATCAGTGGCCAGCACAACGCGCGAAATGTGCGGGCACATGCAGGCGCGGTTGTAGACATGCCAGAACATGGGCTTGCCGAGAATGTCCGCAAGCGGTTTTCCCGGAAAGCGTGAAGAGGCATATCGTGCGGGAATGATGCCGTAACAGGGGATAGTATGCACGGTATCGCTCATGCCTTCTTTATGCGTTTCTGTTGCGCACGGCCGAGTACCGTTGAATGTGGCTGCTGCCATAATCTGTGTTCGCCCTCCGAAGGTGTTCGCCGCCGTGGAACGCGTTGTGTTCCTCACTCCGTGCTCTGTGCGCGGTTGCGGCCTGAATCGTCTGTGACCGTAGGGCAACTCTGTGGGCATTGGCGCTGCGAAAAGGCAGCGGAAATGCCACCTAACCCGAAATCGACGGACTATAGCCGGAAATGACGTGATTGAAAATATGAAAATGTCATCTTCAGGGCGTGGTTTCTAGTGCGCTGAAATAAATGGGTATCCATAGATTGTCCGCGGTGGGGGGGGATTCGTATGTTGTGCAGGGGGCGGGGTTGGGGCTGGCCCCGTGGCAGGCGGCTGCCTGCCGAAACGGTTCTGAAGCGGGGAGGGGCAGATGATGGAAATGACAAACCGCCGCCTGTGAGAGGCAGCGGTTTGTGAATAGCGTTGTCAGCGGCAGGGCCGGACGAGTTACCGTTTCATCTGAATGGCGTTCTGGATGAGCTGGTCCTGCGTGGTGATGATTTTGCTGTTGGACTGGAAGCCGCGCTGGGTCGTTATCATGGTGACGAACTCGCGGGCCATGTCCACGTTGGACTGTTCAAGCGCATTGGAGACGATAAAGCCATAGTTTTCCGTATCCGGCTTGCCTTCCTGCGCCACGTTGGATTCCTTGGTGGCGGAGAAATGGTTGTTACCTTCGCGCTTCAGGCCGAAATCGCTGTTGAACCGGAACAGGGAGATGCGGAAAAGGTCATCGCTTTCTCCGTTGCTGTACTTGCCGGTAATGATGCCGTCGCGTCCGATTTCCAGATTCATCAGGTAGCCTTCGGAGTAGCCGTCCTGCTTCATCAGCAGGGTCGAAGAGGAACCCGAATAGGCTGTGGTGGCCGAGGCTGACGTGGCTGGTGTGGTCATGCCTATAAGGTTGGCCGCATTGTTGCCGATGTCCGTTGCCTTGGTGGCGGAACCGTTCCAAGCCGCGGCTGAATCGCTGATGCCGAAATCCAGCGTGAGGGTCTGCGACGGGGCGCCGGTAAAGGTGGCGGAGAGCTGGGGAAGCCCCCCTGCTCCGATGCTTGCTGGCGTCCAGTTGCTGAGCATGGAAGGATCGCTGCCCGGAACGAATGCAGACATGTTTTCAAGCTCGTTCCCGGCACCGAAGGTCAGTGTGCCTGACATGAGCAGGCCCTTTCCTGCGCCCGAGACCGAACGGCCGTCCTGCGAAGGGGGTGCCGTGACAATGAACTCGAAATGGCGTTTGGAACCTGCATTGCTGGCCCCTTGAACCGCGTCGAAATAGACATTGAGTTCGTGCGCACCGCCGTTGGCATCATACACGCGCATGGTGGTGGAATAGGAATAGGCTCCTTCTCCAAGCGGCGGGGTCTGGGTGCCGTCCCATTTCTGGGCAAGGGCGAAGAAGGGGTTGTCCGTATCTGTGGAATTGTCGGTGGCGGAGCCGAGGTTTGTGATCAGGCGCACGGATTCCGTGGCCTGCGGGGGCATTACGATAAGGCCGTTGGCGTCTGTGGCAAGCTGTATGTCGCCTGCTGTGGAGCTTTCCGTGTCGTTGGAGAAGGCTCGCCCCTGCAGACGGAAGCCGTGCGGATCAACAAGGTAGCCGCTCTTGTCGAAGCGGAAGTTGCCCGCACGTGTGTAATGGTTCACGCCGTCTTTGGAGACGCCGAAGAAGCCGTCGCCGCCGATGCCTATGTCGGTTGTCTCATTGGCAAGGTCAAAGGCCCCCTGCTCGTGGATGGTTCGCACTTCTGCAAGGGTGACGCCCATGCCCAGCTGGGCATAGCCCACTGCGGCACCGTCCGCCCGCCCGCCGCCGTTGACCGACGCGGAAGCAACGCCCACGGATTTGAGATCCTGATAGATCGCCATCTGCTGCTTGAAGCCCAACGTGTTGACGTTGGCAAGGTTGTTACCCACAACCTGCATGCCCCTCGAAAGGGTCTTCATGCCGCCGGCGCCTGTGTATAATGCCGTAAGGCCCATGATCGACTCCTGCCGTATCTGCCGGTTCCATACCCGAAAGGAACAGACGATCCCGAAAGCGTAGGGAAAAGATTTCCTTACGGTTCTTAATAAAGCATGGGCCGTGCCAAAGATTTCTGAAAAGAGATGAAGAGAGCTGTGTTGTTCTGAACAGCCTGAAAACAGCGGCGAAAAATGAAAGGATCAGGCGGAGAGAGAAATGGGGGATTCGTTTTCTTCCTGCCGTGAGCAGGCAAGAATTGCTGCATCGCTGCCGGGATGATCGTTTCTGCGGGCAAGCAGCAGGGTGCGGGTTGCCTGTATCACGGTGGAGCGCTCTATGCCCCTGCTGCGCAGGGCCCTGAAGATGGTTTCCAGCTTTTCAAGTAAAGGAGAGTGCGCGGTTTCCATTGATTCTCCGGCTCCTTCTTTCCTGCAGGCGGAATAGACAGTTTAAAACAACCTTTTCAGGGGATTATGTCCTAATGGATGGAGGAGAGCAAGTGGTACTTGCATTTTGTGAGCAGCGCTTTGCAAAAGGAAACGCCCCGCCGGACCGTGAGGTCCAGCGGGGCAGCCATGAGGAAGGTGTGAAGGTACCTTGTCGTTGGCCTGGTTTCTGCCGATGCCGTTGTTAATTTGCAGGAGCTGCGGGAGCTGCGGGGGCAACGCCGTCAGCGTAAGGGCAATTGGGGTTGCGACCGTATCCGCGGCGGAAATCCTTGATGCCTACTTCCTTTTCAACCTGGGTTTCAAAGGCTTCGCGTTCTGCGCGCATCTTGGTGCCGATTTCCTTCATGTCCTGAACGAGCTGGGTGATGTACTTGGGGTCAACCTTGTCGTTGCCGGAAAGGGCTTCAAGTTCGGTGTGCTTGGCCCACATGTCGGTGCGCAGGGCTTCAGTCTTCTTGTAGTAGGCGTCCTGCAGGGCAATGAACTTGGTCTGCTGCTCGGGGGTAAGGTTGGCAGGCACGTAGTTGCCCATCATGCCGTGGCCCATACCGCCGCCCATGCCGCCACCCATGCCGCCGCAGTTGCTCATCATACCCTGGCCGTTACCCGGACCGTGACCACCGCCGTGGCCGCCGCCGTGCATGCCGGCGAAAGAAACAGAAGCGATGGCAAGAATTGCAAGAGCGAGGGTGGAAATCATGATGTTACGGGTTTTCATTATATTCTCCTTGTAAAATGGTAAGAAATTAACGGTTGTTGCCTTCAATCAGGAGATGCGCGTTGCCGGAACGGTTGTGCTGGCCCTGCATGGTCATGCCGTCGCGGTTGTGGCCGGACTTCATGTTGTGACGGTTCTTCATGGTGCCGTCTTCGTTCATGTTGGGGCAGCCGTTGTTCATCATCATGTGCTGGCCGGAGTTGTTCATGGTTCCGTGCTGCATGGGGCCGGCAAAGGCGGCGGTTGCGAGAGCGAGGGAAGCAAGGATGCCAAGGCCGAGAACGATGTTGGGAAGCTTCATTGTAATATCTCCTGAGGGTATATGTGTTCGTGAAATTGGTTTCACGTTACGTTTGTTCGGTCTGTTGTGTGCGTTGACTAACGGTCGTTGCCCTTAATCAGGTTATGCATGTTACCGGAACGGTTGTGCTGGCCCTGCATGTTCATGCCGTCGCGGTTGTGGCCCGGCTTCATGTCGTTACGATTCTTCATGGTGCCGTCTTCGTTCATGTTGGGGCAGCCGTTGTTCATCATCATGTGCTGGCCGGAGTTGTTCATGGTTCCGTGCTGCATGGGGCCGGCAAAGGCGGCGGTTGCGAGAGCGAGGGAAGCAAGGATGCCAAGGCCGAGAACGATGTTGGAAAACTTCATTGTGATATCTCCTGATACTTATATTGGTACGTGAAGTTGGTTCACGTTTTGCTTGTCTGGTATATAGCAATGGGTGTGCCAACAGTTGAAAGTGTTACGCATCAATTTGAAATTAAATGCAAAAATTCATAATGAAGCTTGTGAGTCCGGAGAGAAAGAAAACACACATGTGTATAATAGCTGTACAGTCCCCGAATGAGGGGTGTATAAAAAGTGAGCATGTGTATACTTTTCGACGGGAGACGGGCGGATCATGGAACTGACGACAATGAAATTACATAGAGAACAACGCCTGCCCGGGCCTTTTGCCTCTCCGTGGTTAGTTATCAGCGGGGCGGTTATTCTTGGCATTATCATAGTTGCCATGACGTTGCGGAACTTCGACCGTGACGGCACGCAGATGGCCACCATCCTGGAAGAAAAGGGAGCCTCGCTCATCAAGGCTCTGGAGGCCGGTGCGCGTACCGGCATCCGCAATCCTCAGGGGGCGGAAATGCGCATGCAGGTGCTTGTTGAGGAAATGGCTGACCAGCCTGATATCCTCTTTATCATGGTGACGGACCATACAGGCAGGGTGCTTGCGCACAGCGAGCCGGAAAAGCAGGGCGAGGTGGTGTTCTCTCCCGAGGATATGTCACAGCTCGAACCTGCCAAGGGTGTAAGCTGGCGCATCATGACCAAGGAGAACAACCGTGCCTTTGTGGTCTACCGGCAGTTCATGCCCCTGCAGGGGCGCGACGGCTGGTGGGGACGGGTGCACGGCGATGACCAGCAGGGCGGAACCATGCAGCAGGGCGGGGCCGGGGATTCTGGACATTCCTCCATGATGAACGGGCGTGGGCGCGGCATGGGCCGTATGCGTCATGACGGCCACAGCCGGGAGCTGATGAGTTTCTTCTCCACCCCCGACATGCCGCCCCCCATTATATATGTTGGTATGGACGTCACCCCTTTTGAACAGGCCAGAGACCGGGATGCCCGCCATGCCATGGTCATGGCAGGTATGCTGCTTCTGCTGGGGCTTGCAGGACTCATCTCGCTGATATGGGCGCAGAGTGTGCGGCGTTCGCGCCAGATGCTGCGTGATTCGCAGGCCTTTTCCGCCGAGATTATCGCCAGCCTGCCGGAAGGGCTTGTGCTGGTGGATGGTGATGGCCGGGTGGCGCTTGTAAACGGCAAGGCCGAGGAACAGCTCGGCGTGACGTATGACACCGTTCGCGGCAAGCGGCCGGAAGACGTGCTGCCCCGCGCCATGACGGAAGCCCTTTCGGTGCTGTCGCGGGAAGGACGCATGCATGAAGCGGAAACGGAGTGCCTCATCAATGGCGGTGCCGTCATTCCCATGAGCATCAGCGGTGCGCGGGTGTTTGGTCAGGAAGGAAATGAAGGCGGTGCAGATGCCGAGCATCTGGCTGATATCCTGATTCTGCGCGACCTGCGCGAGGTGCGGCGGTTGCAGCAGGAAGTGCGCCGCAAGGAAAAGCTGGCTGCGGTGGGCTCGCTTGCCGCAGGCGTGGCGCATGAGATTCGCAATCCGCTCAGTTCCATCAAGGGCTATGCCACCTATTTCGGCACCCGTTTTCCTGAAGGCAGCGAAGACCGTGCCGCCGCATGCATCATGGTGCAGGAGGTGGACAGACTGAACCGCGTCATCACGGACCTTATCGGTATTTCAAGGCCCTCGGACATCAAACGGATCGAGGCGGATATTTGCGAGCTTGCCCGCCACTGCGTGCGTCTGCTCGGGCCGGACGCTGCCGCACAGGGCATTGCCGTTTCGTGCGATTGTGCAGAAGGGGTGCCCCACCTGTTTGTCGATCCTGACAGGCTCTCGCAGGCGTTGCTGAACATCTGTCTGAACGGGATGGAAGCCATGGCAGACGGCGGCGAGTTGAACATGGCCATTGATGTCGAGGACGACGAGTATCTGCGCATCCGTATTTCAGATACGGGCCACGGCATAACGCCGGACGCGCTGGCACGCATATTCGATCCCTACTTTACGACCAAGAGCCAGGGGACAGGGCTGGGGCTGGCCATTGTGCACAAGATCATTGAAGCGCACGGCGGCGTAATCAGCGTTGTTTCCCGGACTGCAGATACCTGCGCTGCCGCTTCCGGCTCTGCTCCTGACGAGGCAAACGGCGCTCCGGCAGGAGCGCAGGGCGGAACCACCTTCACCATACTGCTGCCGCTCGATGCGCAGCAGGACGCTTGAGGATGACCATGAGTACCATTCTGATTGTAGACGACGATACCGCGCACCGCACCATGCTGCGCACGCTGATCAAGGGGTGGAATTACAACGTGGAGGAGGCAGACGACGGCACTGTCGCCGTGGAGAAGGTGCGCCTTACCCCTTATGATGCCGTGCTCATGGACATTCGTATGGTGAAGATGAGCGGCATTGAAGCGCTTCGCGAGATCAAGGCATTCAATCCGGCCATTCCCGTGCTGATAATGACGGCCTATTCGTCTGTGGAAACAGCGGTTGAGGCCCTGAAGATCGGAGCATATGACTATCTGACCAAGCCGCTGGACTTTGATGTGCTCAGGTTCACGCTGGACAGGATGCTCGACCATACCCGCCTTGCGGTGGAAAACCGCACCCTGCGTGAACGGCTTGAAGGCCGGGGGGCGCAGGGCATGATAGGCAAGAGTGCGCCCATGCTGGAGCTGACGGAAATGATCCTCACCGTTGCGCCCACGGACGCCACAGTGCTTATCAGCGGTGAATCCGGTACCGGCAAGGAGCTGGTCGCAAACGCCATTCATGTGGGGAGCGAGCGGTCGGGCAAGCCCTTTGTGGCAGTGAACTGTGCGGCCCTTACTGAGACGCTGCTCGAATCCGAGCTCTTTGGCCATGAAAAGGGGGCCTTTACAGGAGCTGACAAGCGGCGAGAAGGGCGCTTCATGCAGGCTGATGGCGGAACCCTGTTCCTTGACGAGATAGGCGAGATTCCACTGGCCCTGCAATCCAAGCTGCTGCGTGCTCTGCAGCAGGGTGAAGTGCAGCGAGTGGGCAGCGACACGGTTCTTCACGTGAATGTGCGCGTTATTGCGGCCACAAACCGCGATCTGTACGAAGAGGTGCAGGCGGGCAAGTTCCGTGAAGACCTGTATTACAGGCTGAACGTGATCGGGCTGCGCGTGCCTGCACTTCGCGAGCGGCGCGATGATATCCCGCTGCTTGCGGATTTCTTTCTGCGCCGGTTTGCGGAAAAGAACCGCAAGGCCGTGAAGGGGGCAACCCCGCAGGCCATGGACGCGCTTGTGCGGCATGACTGGCCGGGCAACGTGCGTGAGCTGGAAAATGCCATGGAGCGGGCCGTGATCATGACAACCGGCGAGTACGTCACCCTTCGCGAGTTGCCGCGCAATCTTTCTGATGCCCAGATCAACGATGTGCCCATTACGGCGGACGGAGAACCGGCCCTTGCGGGCTTGTCGCTGGATGAACTGGAGCGGCGTGCCATAATGGCCACGCTCAAGGAATGCGCCGACAACAAGAGCGAAGCAGCGCGACGTCTCGGCATTACCCGCGCCACCCTGCATAACAAGCTCAAGCGCTACGGCATGGAGTAGGGCGAGCCCTGTGTCCGGGCGAGACTGTCTCTGAGATTGCCGCACTGCGCATGTTCTTTTCCCTGCCTGCTGTAAAGGTGAAGTCGGGAGCAAAACCGAGTTGGAGGTTGGTTGTGAATCGAATTTTTCACGCGGGTCTCGTGGCGGTGGCGGTGTGTCTCGTTCTGCTGCGGGTGAATGCGTATGCCTTTGATTCCGGCACGCTGCGTGATGCAGTCATGATGGAAGAAAAGCGCCTTGGTGCGCGGATAGGCGTTGCTGTACTTGATACAAGCGACGGTTCCGGCTTCGAGTACAAAGGCAGCGAGCGTTTCCCCATCAACAGCACCCACAAGGCATTTCTTTGCGGGGCCTTGTTGCAGCAGGTGGATAGCCGTATTCTGTCCCTTGCCGATACCGCCGTGATTCATGAAGGCGACCTCGTGACCTATTCGCCGGTTACAGAAAAATATCTGGCCCCCAGGGCGATTGCCTACAGCGAGCTGTGTAAGGCGGCAGTGAGTTACAGCGACAATACCGCTGCCAATGTGGTTGTTGACAGAATAGGCGGGGTGGCGGCTTTTAATCGCTTCATGCAGTCGCTTGGCGATAGTGTGACCCGTATGGACCGGAAGGAACCGGAGATTAATGAGGGTATTCCCGGAGATCTGCGGGATACCACCACGCCTTCGGCAGCGGCTGCAAGTTTGCACGCCATGCTCTTCGGAAAGGTTCTGTCGGAGGATTCTGCAGAGCTTCTTGCGGAGTGGATGAAGGGAGACGCCGTTGCAAATGCGCTGTTGCGCAAGTCGCTGCCAACCGGTTGGAGCATTGCCGACAAGACCGGCGCGGGAGGCAACGGTTCCCGTTCCATCATCGCGGTGGTATATCCCCCCGCGAAATCCCCTTGGATTGTATCCATCTATATTGCCGAAACAAAGGCAACCATGGCCGAACGCAATGAATCCATCGCACGGCTGGGGCAGGTGCTGTTTCCTGTGATGCAGTAGCCGGATGTGCTGTGCCTGCGGGGGAAGTGCGAGGCAGGAATTGTCTTGCGTTCCTTTTGTAATGCAGCATAGTCTGGGGTAAGGTTACGTAAAGCACAAAGGCCGGACAGAGATTCTGTCCGGCCTTGTATTGTATTCGAAATGGCGTGAAACTATACGGTGATGTTGAGCAGGGTACCCACCTGCGGCTCTACGGCCGAGGCACCCAGTCCCACGTTCTGGGCGAGGATGGCGGTAAACGGGGTGTTGCCCTGTTCCGCAAGAAGCTTGTCGGCTTCTTCCAGCGCCAGCTTGAGGGACTGCTCGGGGTTGTTGGTGTCTTCCATGGCTTTTTCAAGGATGGAAAGAACATTGTCGGCGGCATCCTGTCCGGCAGTTTCCGTCACCTTGCCAAGGGCGGTGGAGAAAGACTGCGACAAAGAGGTCATGCCCGGTGTTGCGGCGAAGAAGCGTTCTTCAAGGCCGTTGTCGAAGAAGTCGTTCATCTCGGCATTCAGGTCGTCGTTGAGGAAGTTCATGAGATTGTCGCCCTCGGCCATGCCGAAATTGCGGTCAATGAACTTCACGCTGTCGAGCAGTCCTGCGCCGAGTGATTCTTCCGTCACCTCACCGTTGCCTATCCTATTATATACCATGCCCATGACGGCGGTGGCGGCGTGTTTGCCATACCGTTCCTGCACGAACTCCACGGTGCGTTGCAGGGAGCCTGCAAGATCGCCGGTGTCGTCGCCGAACTGCTGCTGAAGCTGCTCAATGGCTGCGGGGTCCTGCAGGTCTTCCGGCTTGGGTGGCGTGATGCGGGAAACAACATCGGCCGCAAACGTGGCCGACGTGTCTTTGCCTCCCTGAATGGAGGCAGAAAGGTGCCCGTTGCCCATGATGCGACCAAGCCCCCCTTCGTGTTCGAAGAGGTTGCCGAATCCGTATCCGTTTGACTGGATGCTGTTCATGGTTCGTAGCTCCTGCGCGGCCTTCGCCTCTGCCTGATCTGCGGGGCAGCCGGACTCGGGCGCGTGTATCGTTGCCTTTCCCCTGCGCAACTCGCGGCGAAGATGCGCGCGGCGCGGGGTGTGTATGTTCCACTAAAGCATATCGTCACGGGTGCAAAACTCTTTAGAGTCTGATACTCTTCCACCCATGGAATATAACAGGCGATGCGGATTTACAAAATTGTCATATATTGGACGTCGCGCCATCAGGGGTTTGTTGTCTATTTCACAAAATTGTTATCAACTAAAGCTTGATTGACGTTCATTTTTTAACTATTTTGTAAAAACTAGCCTCAAAAAAGAGTGGCCTCAAGCGTTTCTGCCTGATAAGGTCCTGTTTTATATGCACTGGCACTGTACGTGCTATGCGGGATAAAGCCCGCTTGGGCTGGTCATACAAAGAAAATCCCCGTGGTCGGGAGTTGCATCAAACTTCTTGTAAGGAGCTGTAGACATGAGCGGATCCCAGGCTCGGCTGAACGCCACCACTGCCGTCAACAACTTCAGGGCTACCAACAAGCCCTTGAACTTCATGGATGAGAAGCCTACCGATCTCTTCGGTTGTAACGTCTTCAATGACAAGGTCATGAAGGAACGTCTGCCCAAGAACGTGTACAAGTCTCTGAAGCGTACCATCGACATGGGCGACAAGATGGACCCCTCCATTGCCGATACCGTTGCCAGCGCCATGAAGGACTGGGCGGTTTCCAAGGGTGCCACTCACTACACCCACGTATTTTACCCCCTGACCGGCCTGACCGCAGAGAAGCATGACGGCTTCCTCGTTCCCGACGGCAAGGGCGGCGCTCTTGCGGAGTTTTCCGGCAAGCTGCTGATTCAGGGCGAGCCTGACGCATCCAGCTTCCCCAGCGGCGGCCTGCGCACCACCTTTGAAGCCCGCGGCTACACCTGCTGGGATGTGACCAACCCCGCCTACATTCTTGAAAACCCCAACGGCACCACCCTGTGCATTCCCACCGCGTTCGTTTCCTGGACCGGCGAAGCACTGGACAAGAAGACCCCTCTGCTGCGTTCGCAGCAGGCCCTGAACAAGCAGGCCCAGCGCGTGCTCAAGTTCTTCGGCAAGGCTTCTGATGAGCGCGTTGTTTCCTTCTGCGGACCCGAGCAGGAATACTTCCTCGTCGACCGCAACTTCGTTCTGAACCGTCCCGACCTGCAGATCTGCGGCCGCACCCTGTTCGGTGCCCCTTCTGCCAAGGGGCAGGAGATGGAAGACCACTACTTCGGCGCCATTCCGCCCCGCGTTCTTTCCTTCATGATGGAAGTTGAGCGCGAACTCTACAAGCTTGGCGTGCCTGTGAAGACCCGCCATAACGAAGTGGCTCCCGGTCAGTTCGAAATCGCCCCCATTTTTGAAACGTCCAACCTTGCCACCGACCACAACCAGATGGTGATGACCACCCTCAAGGAAGTGGCTCTGCGTTACGGCATGGTTTGTCTGCTGCACGAAAAGCCCTTTGCCGGCATCAACGGCTCCGGCAAGCACGTGAACTACTCCGTGGGTAACGCCACCCTCGGCAGCCTGTTCGATCCCGGCGACACCCCGCACGAGAACATGCAGTTCCTCGTGTTCTGCGCTGCCGCCATCCGTGCTGTGCACAAGTACGGCGCACTGCTGCGTGCAACCGTTGCTTCCGCAAGCAACGACCACCGTCTGGGTGCCAACGAAGCTCCGCCCGCCATCATGTCCGTGTACCTTGGCGAACAGCTGACGGACATCTTTGAACAGCTCAAGAAAGGCGGTGCCAAGTCCTCCAAGACCAAGGGCGACCTGCGCGTGGGTGTAGACACCCTGCCGCCTCTGCCCATGGACGCCGGCGACCGTAACCGTACCAGCCCCTTTGCCTTCACCGGCAACCGCTTCGAATTCCGCGCCGTGGGCTCCAACATGTCCATTGCCGGTCCTCAGGTAGCGCTGAACTCCATGCTCTCCGAGTCGCTGGACTACATCGCAACGTCTCTTGAGAATTGCGTAAAGCCCGACCTCTCCAACCTGAACGAGTGTGTGAGCAAGCTGCTGCAGGATATCGTGAAGAAGCACGAAGCTGTTGTCTTCAACGGCGACGGCTACTCCGAAGCATGGCACAAGGAAGCAGTGGAAAAGCACGGCCTCGAAAACCTGCGCACCACCCCTGAAGCCCTGCCCGTGCTGGCCCGCAAGGAAGTGAAGGACCTGTTCGTCAAGTACGAAGTGTTCACCGAGCGCGAGCTGGACAGCCGCCAGAACATCTACCTTGAGCAGTATGTAAAGACCGTCATGACCGAAGCGCAGCTGGTTATCCGCATGGCCCGCACCATGATCTTCCCCGGTGCTGTGCGCTACCAGAATGAACTGGCCGAAACCTGCGCCAACCTGCGCGCCATCGGCAAGGACTGCGTCATGACTTCTCTGGACGACCTTACCGCCAAGCTGCGCGGTCTGCAGAAGGCTGCCAACGATCTGGAAGAACTGCTCGGACAGCACTTTGACGACCTGCAGGCCGAAGCCACCTTCCTGTGCGAAAAGGTTCTGCCCAAGATGCTGGAAGTACGTTCCTTCGCAGACGCTCTTGAAGTTGTGGTTGCAGACGACCTGTGGAATCTGCCCACCTATCAGGAAATGCTCTTCATCAAGTAGGGCAACGCAGCTTCATCCCTGCCGCTTCCCTCGTGATAGAATGATAAGGCCCGCCGTAAGGCGGGCCTTTTTTTGTTGGTCGGAGATTGGGTCAGAGTCGGAGTGGTGAGGAGCGTTTCGATCTGGAGCTGTCTGAAATGAGAGCGTGGGCTGGGGAGGGCAGGCTGAGTGAGGTACAGGCGCGTTTGCGCTGTGCAACACGCGCTGAAGCTGCAAATGGAAAAGGCCGACCGGATTATCCGGTCGGCCTTTGTAATCGTACTGTATCAGATGCGCTTACTTGCGGTGGGGAGCCAGCTCTTCGAGGAAGCGGGGGTCCACTTCAAAGCCCAGTTCAACGGCCTTGTCCACATTTTCGATGGCAGCATCGAAATCGCCGCGTTCCAGCGCAACCAGAGCGAGGTTGTTGTATGCCGGAGCAAATCCGGGATACATGGCAATGGCCTTCATGCTCACCTTCTCGCTCTCGTCAAGCTCGCCCATCATGTACAGGGCGCTGGCCATGGTGGCCTGAGCCTGAACAAAGTTCTCGTCCCATTTAAGGGCCTTCTTGGCGCATTTGAGCGCTTCTTCGGCTTCGCCGCGCTGCAGGTGCACAAAGGCCATGTTTGCCCACGGCACAGGGAATTTTGCGCGACACTGTGCAGCTTCCTGATTGTAGCGCAGGCAGCCGTCAAGGTCGCCACGCTGCAGGCAGATGCCGCCGAGCTGAATCAGGGCTTCCGCAAAGCGGGGAGAGTTACGCAGGGTTTCGAGGAAAGAAGCTTCGGCACCTGCCCAGTCGCGCTTGGAAAGCAGCGCCACGCCGAGATTGTAGTGGTGGTTGGCGCATTCTGCATTCTGTTCGATGGAGGCGCGCAGGTCGGCAATATACTCGTCGATGTTGTCGTAGCTAGCTTTCATAGTCGGTGTACCCCTCGTCTATCAGAAGATTGTAGTACCAGACGCAGAAGTCGAAGACGCCTCGAACCTTCTCGTCTCTGTTGATTATGCCCACGGCTGTTTCCAGAGCGCCGCGTCCATAGTCATTGCTGTATTGGCCTTTGTGGTTCTGCAGGAACTCGCGCACCAGCTGCTGCGTTGTGCGCTTGGAGATGTCCATGCGCAGTTCCATGGGATCGTTGGGTTTCTGGAAAGGATCCCATTTATCGTATCCGATGCGGTCGACATACTTGCGACGGCGCGGATTCATCTGCTCATAGATTATACGCTTCTGTTCCTCTTCCTCGGGTGTGAGGAGTCGATCGGAACCGTCGCGGTACATGGTGGCGGAAATACTCATTTCTCTGCGTCCTTCTTGGGCGTGCGGACACCCAGATACTGTTCATCGTATACGGTGAGCAGCGCCATGGAAACGGGTACGAACACGCCGGAAAGTTCGCTGAATTTGGACTGGACCCTGTCTGCAATTTCCTGACTCAGGGCGATCAGACGGTCCTGTATCTTGTCCATATGCACGGTGGGGTAGGGCTTGCCCTTTTCAAAGGCAGCCTTGCCGCAAGTGTGCGCCTTGCCGCCGATGGCGGTGGGAATGCCGTAAAGACGGCAGGTGATGGGGCGGTGCTGGTACAGCTCGCAGGATTCGCCTGTACCCAGCAGGGGGCAGCGCAGGCGTTCGCGGGCCATGTTTTCGAGAATGGTCTGTGTGTCGACTCCGGCCTGCGAGTCGCGGTAGGCCTGCCGCTTGAGCTTGTACGACTTGCGGTCTGCTTCGTTGGCTCGGATGATGATGTTTGAGCGGCCCTCGCCGTCGCCGAAATTCTCTATGAAGCTTTTGTTCAGGTACATGGCTTCAACGAGACTGAGGTCAAAGAGGGCATGGCAGCAGTCGCTGCAGCCTTTTTCACAGGTCACACATTTGGGATGCTGTTCGGCAACTTTGGCGAACACGGTATCCACTTCGGCAACCAGTGCTTCATATCTGTCGAAAATATCAGAAAAATCCGGTAACATTCACACGCTCCTTACCCGTAGCCCCGCAGGCGAGTACTATCGGCAACTGATCATGAACAGGAAAAGCGGCCCCATACGCGGGTGATACGGACGCCGAACACCGCCACATGAATAGGGACGATTTTTGCCGCTGGCAAGGGCAATGGTTTAAAAGCGCGCTTTTCCCGCGGTGGCGGCACAGGCAGAATCCCGGAAGCGGGAAAAGGACCGGACGGTCGGAGAGAGACGGGATGCAGCCTTTCTCGCGGGTAAGGCCCTGTTTACTGCAGGCCGCCAGATACTGAAAACGGACGGTGGAAAAGCAATTTCCACCGCCCGGCTCAGATCAAGTGCGTAATAGGTAATTACGACTGATACTTAAACTTCTTCAATGGTGATGGCGTCGGACTCGCACACTTCGATGCAAGATTCGCAGCCCAGACATTCTTCTTCGTTCACCGGAACAGCCTTGCCGTCCTGCAGTTCGTAAACTTCAACGGGACATACGTCTACGCATTCGCCGTCGCCGGTGCACTTGTCGTGATCAACAGTTACGTTCCAACCCATGGTATTCCTCCAGGTTTATTTTGATTCCTTACGGGAATCTTCTAAATTCAGGTCCCGTGCTCCGAGAGCTTCGGAAATCGGGGACATTGGACTCATCGATTTTGCAGATAGCTGTCAGCTTAGCGGGTGTCAAGGCTTGAAGCGTATTATCAGAAGACATTTGAAAGCCGTGCCGGAAAAAATACGCTGAGCATTCATTAACACACATATATTATTGCATTTTCATGCGGACGTAATAACCGCGTCCTTCGCGGGCAACAAGCATGAGAACAGTGGCATCCAGCCGGTGCTTGGTGAAGGCATACAGGTAGTTTCCGTATGTCTGCATGGCTATGCCGCCTATTTTGACTATGATGTCACCTTGTTGCAGGCCCAGCTGGGCTGCCGGACTGCCTGCGCGGATAGACTGGACAGTGAGCCCGTTCTTCGCTGCGACGGCCACAAAGCCCCATCGCTGCTCGGCAAGCTTGCGGGCAAGGTCGGGCGCAAGGGCCACGGTGCGCAGGTTGAGCGTCATGTCCCTGCCGTCGCGCTGCATGCCCAGCCGCACCAGTTCGTTTTGGGTGTGGTTGCGCAGCAGCTGCAGGTAGTGGTCGTTATCCTCAACAGTTATGCCGTTCAGGCTGAGCAGAACATCGCCCGGGCGAATGCCCGCGCGTGCCGCAGGCGTATCGTCATACACTTCCGTCACCAGCATGCCGCGGGTGGATTTCATGCGCAGCCACGAGGCCATGCGCTGATCGATATTCTGGCCTGCAACGCCGAGCCAGACGGGGGAAACGCTGCCCGTATCAAGCAGTTCGGCCACGGCGCGCTTTGCCTTGTCGATGGGAATGGCAAAGCCTATGCCCTCTGCCTTGGCGAAGATGGCCGTGTTCACGCCGATGAGCTGGCCTTCAATATTGAGCAGGGGGCCGCCGCTGTTGCCGGGATTGATGGCCGCATCGGTCTGGATGAAGTCTGTGAAGACGCCCTGTTCTGTCTTGATGGAACGGTTGAGGGCCGAGACAACCCCCGTGGTTACCGTATGCCCGAATCCGAAAGGGTTGCCGATGGCAATGACGGTTTCTCCGGGCATGATATCTGCCGAGCTGGCCATGGGGGCTTCCGGCAGGTCGGTGGCATTTTTGAGACGGAGCACGGCAAGGTCGAAGTCCGGGTCGGAGCCGACCATATCTGCATCAAACGAGCGGCCGTCCTGCAGCAGAACCTGAATGGCGGTGGCACCCTCTATGACATGGGCGTTGGTCAACACCAGTTGCTGCTTGCCGTCAATAATGACGCCGGAGCCGAGGCTCTGCTGCATCTGCTGGGTGGGAATGCCGCTTCTGCCCAGAAATTCGCGGAAGAATTCATCCTGAAATATGTCCCCGAAGGGCGATGCGCGTCGTTCCACCATGCGCTGGGTGGTGATGTTGACAACGGCGGGGGCCACCTTCTGCACTGCCCGGACAACCGGCGTGATGCGCTGGCTTTGGCTGGCTTCCAGCGCTTCATAGGCAGTGGCGTTCATGGCGTGTGCGGGAAGCACGCAGAAGGCGAGCAAGGCGGTCATGATGGTGAAAAGCGTGTATGCAGTCGGACGGCTCATGGAATATCCTTTTCTCGTCGGGCCGGTGGCCTCGAGTTGTATTTCATCTTCGGACGCTAGCACGCATGGGGGTGGGCATTCAAGAAAAGATGCAGTCCCTTTCATTACATTCTACCATACCATGCGGCCGCTTGCCATACAGAGGCATTGTGCGTAGCGTGTCGGCCACTGGAAATCCAAGAGAATCAACGGAGATCATGAGTCATGGAACAGCTTTTTGCCAGTGCCGTGCAGGCCATTGCCCCTGTAGACAGAAATTTCGAGGCAGCCGGTCAGGCGCACCTGGATGATTTGACCAAACCCAAGGGCAGCCTTGGCCGTCTGGAAGAAATTGCCCTCAGATTATATTGCATTCAGCGCGGCGTGCGTCCGCTTTCCGCAGACCCCGCGCGTATTTATACCGTTGCCGGTGACCACGGCGTGACCGCCGAAGGCGTATCCCTGTTTCCGCAGGAAGTCACCCGACAGATGGTGCTTAATTTTCTCTCCGGCGGAGCGGGCATAAACGTGCTCGCCCAGACCGTGGGAGCTGATCTCATGGTTGTGGACGCGGGCAGCTGCGGCGGGGAGTATCCCGAGCATGCCAAGCTGCTGCAGCGCAAGGTGGCACAGGGCACCGACAACTTCGTGAACGGCCCTGCCATGAGCCGCGAGAATTGCCTCAAGGCCCTTATGCTCGGCATAGAGCTGGCCGACTTGGCCGCTGCGGACGGATGCCGCACTGTGGCGACCGGTGAAATGGGCATTTCGAACACCACTCCGGCCACGGCACTGTATAGCGCCTACCTCGGTATTGATCCGGCGGATATCACCGGTGCGGGTACCGGACTGGACGCCAAGGGCATAGTGCACAAGACCCGCGTGATCGTCCGTGCGCTGCAGGCGAACAAGGCAGCCATTCAGACCGGCGATCCCGTGAACGTGCTGGCCGCTCTGGGCGGGTATGAAATTGCCGCGCTCGCTGGGCTTATCCTTGGTGCCGCCAAGAATGAACAGGTGGTGCTGGTGGACGGCTTCATTTCCACTGCCGCCTACACTGCGGCTGCGGCCATCTGCCCCCACGTGCAGGAATATGCTTTCTTCTCCCATGCCTCGGCAGAGCAGGGGCACCGCAAGATCCTGGGCGCGCTCGGCATCAAGCCCCTGCACGACCTCGGCCTGCGTCTGGGCGAAGGCACCGGTGCCGCGCTTACGCTGTTCCTGCTGCGTTCCGCCTGCAATGTCTTCAACGACATGGCGACCTTCAGCGGTGCAGGCGTGACCAAGGGTGCGGAATCACTCTAGGCATCGCACCGGATAGATTTGCTACATGGAAAAAGGCCGCCTTGGGGCGGCCTTTTTCGTGGGTCGTGGCGTTTATGTGGGCTTGGGGTTTCGTTAGGCAATGGTGACGGTATCGTCGAGATACACGTCCTGAATGGCATTCAGCAGAGCGACGCCGTCCTGCATGGGGCGCTGGAACGCCTTGCGGCCGGAGATAAGGCCCATGCCGCCTGCCCGCTTGTTGATGACTGCCGTGCGCACGGCTTCGTTCATGTCGTCCGCACCGCCTGATGCGCCGCCGGAGTTGATGAGACCGGCGCGGCCCATGTAGCAGTTGGCGACCTGATAGCGGGTAAGGTCGATGGGGTGGTCCGTGGTCAGGCATTTATAGACCGCAGGGTGGGTCTTGCCGAAATTGACGGCAGTGTAGCCGCCGTTGTTCTCCGGCTGCTTCTGCTTCACGATGTCGGCCTTGATGGTCACGCCAAGGTGGTTTGCCTGACCCGTCAGGTCTGCGGAAACGTGGTAGTCCACGCCGTCCTTCTTGAAGGCATTGTTGCGGGTATAGCACCACAGAATGGTGGCCATGCCCAGTTCTTGCGCCACTTCAAACGCCCGTGCCACTTCGATGATCTGCTTGTTGCTGGTGGCATGGCCGAAATAGATGGTCGCGCCCACGGCAGCGCAGCCCATGTCTCTTGCCTGCTTCATGGAGGCGAAGATGATCTGGTCTTCGAAGGTGGGGTAGGTGAGCAGTTCGTTGTGGTTGAATTTGAGCACAAAGGGAATTTTGTGCGCGTATTTTCTGGCCACCATGCCCAGAACGCCGAGAGTGGAGGCAACGGCATTGCAGCCGCCTTCAAGGGCGAGCTTCACAATGTTTTCAGGGTCAAAATAGATGGGGTTGGGCGCGAACGATGCGGCCGCGGAATGCTCTATGCCCTGATCCACGGGCAGAATGGAAAGGTAGCCGGTTCCGCCCAGACGGCCATGGTCAAAGAGCTGCTGCAGGCTGCGCAGCACGGGAATGGGGCGGTCTGAGTGGGCGAACACGCGGTCGATGAAATCGGGACCGGGCAGGATCAGGCTATCCTTTTTGAAGGTTTTGCATTCGTGGGCAAGTAGATATTCAGCGTCTTTGCCGAGTTTGTTGGCAATATCTGACATGGATCGGTTCCTCCCTTGGCGGAATTGGTCATATGCTCCCAAGCATACATCAACAGGGCATGTCCGACATTATAATGATTGCATCTGGCCGTTATTCACGGCGAGTGACTGTTCCGTTCCCGGGGTAGTCTGTACTTTTATTGGCTATTGTCTTACGTCAGTCTGTACCGTACGGCAGGCCGGGCGCTACCGGCTGCGTTTTTTTGTGCCTGCCTGCGGCCGCCGCTGGCGGCTTTTCCCGGTAACGGAAATCGCGGCGCGGGGTGTATCCGCCGCAGGACCTTCATATGCAGAATAACGTGACCATTGCCAGCCGCATCGGTTTGCTGCTGCTCTTCATGATAGTGTTTGCCTCGGCCATTGGCGTTACCTACACCTACTTCATGGGCAAGGTTGAGTCCGACGCCATCATGGAAGCCAAATCCGCCATGATGGAAGGATACGAGCGTACGCTGCGGCAGTCTGTGCAGTCCCTCGCCCACGTGCTCGGCGATGTGGTGCAGGAGGCGAAAGCGACCGGACAGGACCCCAGACTCGCCCTGCGCGAGGCCATTCGCGGCATCCGCTACGAAGATTCCGGCTACTACTTTATATATGATGAGCACGGCGTGAACGTGGCGCACCCGCTGCATCCTGAATTTCAGAGCACCAACCGCTACGAGCACGAAGACCCCAAAGGCAATCCCTACATCGCCGCGCTGGGCGAAAAGGCCGCAAAGGGCGGGGGCTATGTCACCTATCTCTTCAACAAGCCCAACGAGGCGGTCATAGCGCCCAAGCTGGCGTATGCCGAAATGATCCCCGGCACCTCGTTCTGGCTGGCCACCGGTATCTATATCGATGCCATCGAGGCGGAACAGCTGCGCCTGAGCACCCGTCTGGATGCGCATCTGCGCAACGCCATTCTCACGGTCAGCACGGGTACCATACTTGTGCTCATCATCATTGTGCTGCCCACCAGCCTTGTCATGGTGAACGGTATTCTCAAGCCGTGGAAGCAGATGGAAAAAGAGCTGCGCCATGCGCAGAAGATGGAAGCCATCGGCATATTCGCGGGGGGCATAGCCCACGATTTCAACAATATTCTCGGGGCCATAACCTCGTGCAGTGAACTGGCCCTGTCTGATACACCGACAAACAGTCCGGTGCATGAAGACTTGCGGCATGTGCTCAAGGCGGCCAAGCGGGGCAAGAATCTGGTCAAGCGCATCAAGGCATTCAGCCGCAGGACGGACGCCCCCCGTCACGCCGTGAACATGCAGAGCGTGATCAAGGAATGCATGCACCTTCTGCAGACCTTTATTCCCGCCACCATCGACGTGCGGGTGAAAATCAACGCCCACGGCGCGCAGGTGCTGGCCGATCCTGACCAGCTGCTGCAGGTGGCCATGAACCTGTGCACCAACGCGGAGCAGGCTATGCGCGGCATGAAGGGCGTGCTTTCCGTCACGCTGGATGTGGAAGACCTTTCCGTTGAGCGCGCCCGCGCGCTGGCTCTGCCTGCCGGAGTGTATGTACGGCTGGAGGTTGCAGACACGGGCGTGGGTATGAAGCCCGTTGTGGCCAAGCATATCTTCGAACCCTTCTACACCACCCGCAAGAAGAGCGGCGGAACGGGGCTTGGTCTTTCCATGTCGCATTCCATTGTCAAGATGCACGGCGGGGCAATCACGGTGCGCTCAGTGCCCGGCAAGGGCAGCACGTTTACGGTGCTGTTACCCTGCACGGGCATTGCCGAGGAGAGGGAGAGCCACGAAGAGGTTGCCGTGCTGCCCAGAGGCACGGAAACCATTCTGCTGGTGGATGATGACGAGGATATGGCCTATTCCGTGAGCAAGCTTTTCAAGCGTCTGGGCTATGATGTGGTCTGCAAGACGAGCAGTCCCGAAGCGCTGGATTACTTCGCCTCGGACCCCGAAGGCGTGGACCTGATGCTGACGGACCACATGATGCCCTCGCTGACGGGGGTTGAACTGACCCGCGAAGTCCATAAGATACGGCAGGATCTGCCGGTTATCCTCTACAGCGGGTTCGAAGGCAGCGGGCTGCTGCCGAGAATTCCCAAGGACTGGAAGACCGTGGGGGTTTCTTCCTTCTTCACCAAGCCTTTTGAAACCGTGGAATTGTGCAGTGCAGTGCGCCGGTTGCTTGATGAGCATAAGAGCGTATCCGTGGCTGCGAACGATGAGGCGACAGACGATGACCCGAGTGCTCATTATTGATGATGACGAATCCATGCGCTACGCCCTGACGCGGGCAGTGCGGCGCATGGGCCATGATGCCGTTACGGCAGAAGATATCGGCTCAGGCCTTGCCCTTGCGCGGCGTGAAAATATTGATGCCGTGTTTCTGGATGTGCACCTGCCGGACGGCAACGGGCTGTCCATTCTGTCCGATCTTGCCCAGTGCCCTTCGGCACCCGAAGTGATCATCATCACGGGCGAAGGCGATCCGGACGGGGCAGAGCTGGCCATCAACAACGGGGCATGGGACTACATAGAGAAAACGGACTCCATCCAGAAGATTTCCCTTACCCTCAAGCGGGCGCTGGACTACCGCCGGGAACGGACAGGGGCGGCTGCATGCCAGCCTGTGCGTGCTCTGCGGCGGGACCGCATAGTGGGAGACAGCGTGGGGCTTGGCCGTTCGCTCGACATGGTGGCGCAGGCGGCGTGGGGAGATTCGAACGTGCTCATTATCGGGGAAACCGGTACGGGCAAGGAGCTGTTCGCCAGAGCCATCCATGAGAACAGCGCGCGGGCCGAGGGACCGTTTGTGGTGGTGGACTGTGCGGCGCTACCGGAGAATCTGGTGGAATCCATTCTCTTCGGACACCGCAAAGGGGCGTTCACCGGAGCGGATCAGGACCAGACCGGGCTGGTTATTCAGGCGGACGGCGGCACCCTGTTCCTCGACGAAGTGGGCGAACTGCCCCTGAACATGCAGAAGGCATTTCTGCGGGTGCTGCAGGAGCGCACCGTGCGGCCCATAGGCAGCAAGGCCGAGGTGCACAGCAACTTCCGGCTTGTGGCGGCCACCAACCGCAATCTGGAGCAGATGGTTTCCGATGGCGCTTTCCGCAGTGATCTGCTCTTCAGGCTGCAGACCATCCGCATAGATATTCCTCCGCTCAGGGAGCGCAAGGGCGATATCCGCGCGCTGGCGGCGCACTACATCGATATTTACTGCGCCCGTGCAGGCATGGAGCTCAAGGGGTTGAACTCCGACTTCCTTGATACGCTGGAGGCAAATGACTGGCCCGGCAATGTTCGTGAGCTTATTCATACAATCGAACATGCCGTTGCCGCTTCCGCCTCTGAGTCTGTGCTGTTTTCGAAGCACCTGCCCCCCAGCCTTCGGGCATCTGTGGCGCGCAACCGTATGACGTTGCAGCAGGATGTGCCCGCAGGGGGGCCTGTCCGTCAGGGGGGGGCTGCCCCGCAGCAGGCCATGCAGCTTGCGGGAATGGAGCTGCCGCCGCTGGCAGAATTTCGCGAGGCGGCAATCAATGAGGCTGAGAAGAACTACCTGCAGGCGCTTATGGTCAGTGCGGAGGGGAACATCAAGGAGGTCATACGGCGCTCCGGTGTTTCCCAGTCCCGTCTGTATGCGCTCCTCAAGAAGCACAACATTTCGTCACAGGACCTCTAACGTCTGATGACATGTAATCCGCCAGCGCAATGTGACATGCACGCCGCCGGCGTCAGGGAATATGCACTCTGTCAGTGTCGGGTGACAAGTATCCGCTGGCGCCAGATAGCATGTATCCCGTTAGCGTCAGCCACCATGCACTTCGCCAAAGGCAGTCGGGAAAAACGCCCGTCCCGGATAGCCGGGGCGGGCGTTCTGTGTGCCGGAAAGACTACTTGCCGAGCTTTGCCAGAAACTGTGACATGATCATGGCGCCGGCCTGCGCCACGTTGAGAGAGTCGAAGTCGTTGCGCATGGGAATGGTCAGCGAGATGTCTATGCGCTTGCCCACGTTGGGGCGGATGCCCTTATCCTCGTTACCGAGGACCAGCACGGCGGGCGTGTGCAGCTTAGCGGTGTACAGGCTTTCGGCATTGTCGCCCATGTAGGCGCCGTAAACGAAGTAGCCCATTTCCTTGGCCAGCTCGAGAGTACGGGAAAGATTGGTGGCCTTGGCCACGGGCAGCTTGCCCAGCGCTCCGGCAGAAGCCTTGGCAGCGGCAGCGCCGAGGAAGGAGGCATTGTGCTTGGGTACGATCAGGCCGCCACCGCCTATGCCGTACAGAGTGCGGGCCAGAGTGCCGGCGTTGCCGGGGTCCTGAACCTGATCAAGTACCAGCACCAGCGGCAGGTGGGCGGAAAGGCCCATTTCGAGAACGGTGTCTTCTTCAAGAAAACCCGCATCAAAAATCTTGGCGACAACACCCTGGTGGTTGCCGTTGAAAAGCTTGTCAAGCACCTGTTCCTGCACAAAAGTAAAGCGAATTTTATTTTTTTTACACAAATCAGTAATAATATTAATATCTTGTCCTACTTTTCCCTTGCGAATAAGTACAGAATCTATTTGTTCGGGAGAAGTTTTCAGACGCTCCGCCACAGGCTTGGTGCCGGGCAGAATCCCACCGTTATCATTATAATTATCGTTAGACATGTCTCTTTCCTGACTGGAGTTCTTGAAAATCTTTAAAAAATGAGTGATGTTGCGGTGTATTGCTTTGTCCTCTGGATTACGGTAGTGGCATAATCCAACATAGGATGCAGATACTCTGCCGGAGTTGCCAACGCAAGTGGGCCCAACTTCTAAAACGGAATATGCATGCAAAAAATACTACCCAGCAAATATTCTGCGACGATGATTATCGGGCTTATGCTCGTTTTTTCCCTTGGTGCGTGTGCTCCCAAACAGACGGTTCTTGACTCCGGTCCGGTGGTCAAGGCTCCTGTTGACGGGGCTGTCTGCGAGCCGGGCTCTATACAGGCGTCCGGTGATCCGGATGTTCCCAGTGAAGATGTCTCTTCTCTCGACGAAACGCCCGGTCAGGACTCCTCTCCGCTGACTGCGGAAGAACAGGAGGCCCTGAACACCCGTCTCGATATCAATATTGATATGGATGACAGCGACCGCGAGATCGTCGAACAGTATTTCAAGTACTTCACCCACTCCCGCCGCGAAGTGTTCGAGCGTTATCTTGAGCGTGCCGAACTCTACCTGCCTTATGCACGCAAGGTGTTCAAGGATAAAGGTCTGCCTGACGAAGTGGTGTATCTTGCATTTGTGGAAAGCGGATTCAACCCCAATGCCTATTCCCGTGCCGGTGCTGCCGGTATGTGGCAGTTCATGCCGTACACCGGACGCAAGTATGGTCTGAAGTATGACTGGTGGATTGACGAACGCCGTGACCCCTTCAAGGCAACCCATGCGGCTGCCGACTATCTCAACAAGCTGTATGCCGACTTCGGCGACTGGTATCTGGCCATTGCCGCGTATAATGCGGGTGAGGGCAAGATCGGTCGCGCCATGAAGGGCACCGGCGCTGAAAGCTTCTTCGAGCTTACCCAGAAGAATGATCAGCTGAGCCACAAAGCCCAGCTGCGTCAGGAAACCCGCCACTACGTCCCCAAGTTCCTCGCCATCGTGAAGATCATGCGCAACCTCGAGAAGCTGGGCTTCAAGCCCATCTCTCTGGACTGCGGTGTCGAGCTGGCGGAAATGCGGGTAAAGGGCGGCACCGACCTTCTGGCTCTTTCGGAATCTTGCGGGCTGGAGTGGAAGACCTTCTCTTCCTACAATCCGGCGTTCAGCCGTCAGGTCAGCCCGCCTGATCACGATGCCACGATCTACCTGCCTGCCAAGCAACTTGCCGCAGCCAGCACGTTCGTCGCCTCTTCCAAGTCCCGTCCCTATGCAGGCTGGAAGTCTTACTCCATAAAGTCCGGCGATTCCTGGTATCGTATAAGCCGTAAGTTCAACGTGCCGGTGACAGTGCTCAAGAGCGTGAACAAGAACTCCAGCAATGTGCTGCGGGTGGGCCAGTTGGTCATGATCCCCGGCGGCGGTTCCAGTTCGGCTGTTGCGTGGGATATGTCCCGTGCAAAGACCCGCTCCATAGCTCAGAAGCGCAGCAACTACCGCGTGCAGACCGGCGACACTCTTTCCGCCATTTCCCGCGAAACCGGTGTGAGCTTGCAGACTCTGATGGAAGCCAACGGGCTTACCGCAAAGTCTATGCTCAAGGTCGGCCAGAAGCTGTACGTTCCGGACAATTCCTTCAAGAAGACCGTTGCCTCGCGCAAGCAGGCTGAAGAAGTTAAGAAGTCTATTGTATATAGTGTTCGCCGTGGCGAATCCCTGTGGTCCATCGCCCGCAAGTTTGGCGTGTCCCACCAGGACGTGATGCGCTGGAACCAGCTTGATAAGCAGAGCCAGCTGCACCCCGGTGATCAGATAAAGCTGTTTGTGAACTAGCTGATCATTATTCGAGAGTGTAAGGGCCCCGATTTATCGGGGCCCTTTGTTTTTCCGGAGTGCCCTATGCGCTGTGAAGGCCTGAGCTGGCAGGGGTAAGGGCGGGGTGGGGGAACGCCGCAAGAATGAAGGAATATAGTTATTCAGTAAAATTGGTATGTTGCAGTTTAATGCAGGAATAATCCAAAAACCTTGTTGACGTGCGTCGCTGATTTGCTTAAACCCTCCTTCCCTGCACCGGCAGGGACAGTTCTTTCACATCACGAGTTCTTCCATCT
>NZ_BLVO01000017.1 GCF_013340285.1 Desulfovibrio subterraneus
AGTCGTAACAAGGTAGCCGTAGGGGAACCTGCGGCTGGATCACCTCCTTTAAGGAAATTTGTCCAACTCGCTATTTAATTGCAAGGAGCTTCGCGCTCTTTGACAAGTGAATGGTTGGTAGCACGCAACACGATGAGTGGTGCATGTGATCCAAGTATTACACTTGGCTGAGGCTTTATGCCTCTGCTCTTTGACAATCGATAGGGACGGAAAGGAAGTCTAAGAAAAATAAGTTATTAAGGGCATTTGGTGGATGCCTTGGTGCCAGA
>NZ_BLVO01000018.1:0-507 GCF_013340285.1 Desulfovibrio subterraneus
TGACGGCCGTGGATGCGGACGCCGGTGAAAGCGGGTTCGTGGCGCATGGAGCCGATGCCCCGCTGGATGGTTCCTACGGCAAGCTGACCATCACCGAATCCGGTGAATGGAAATACGAGCTGGACGGCCGCGCACAGGCGCTGGACAATGGCGACGTACGAACCGAGACCTTTACGGTGACGACCAACGGCGGCGACACGCACACCATCACCATCACGGTGAACGGTACCGAAGATGCACCCGTCATCACCGGAACTGACACCGGAGCCGTGACCGAAGACGTGACCGTAGCTGCCTCCGGTACGCTGACGGCCGTGGATGCGGACGCCGGTGAAAGCGGGTTCGTGGCGCATGGAGCCGATGCCCCGCTGGATGGTTCCTACGGCAAGCTGACCATCACTGAAACCGGTGAGTGGAAATACGAGCTGGACGGCCGCGCGCAGGCGCTGGACGCTGGTGATATTCGAACCGAGACCTTTACGGTGACGACCAACGGCGGCGACACGC
>NZ_BLVO01000018.1:627-1173 GCF_013340285.1 Desulfovibrio subterraneus
TCGTGACCGAAGACGTGACCGTAGCTGCCTCCGGTACGCTGACGGCCGTGGATGCGGACGCCGGTGAAAGCGGGTTCGTGGCGCATGGAGCCGATGCCCCGCTGGATGGTTCTTACGGCAAGCTGACCATCACTGAAACCGGTGAATGGAAATACGAGCTGGACGGCCGCGCGCAGGCGCTGGACGCTGGTGATATTCGAACCGAGACCTTTACGGTGACGACCAACGGCGGCGACACGCACACCATCACCATCACGGTGAACGGTACCGAAGATGCACCCGTCATCACTGGAACTGACACCGGAGCCGTGACTGAAGACGTGACCGTAGCTGCCTCCGGTACGCTGACGGCCGTGGATGCGGACGCCGGTGAAAGCGGGTTCGTGGCGCATGGAGCCGATGCCCCGCTGGATGGTTCCTACGGCAAGCTGACCATCACTGAAACCGGTGAATGGAAATACGAGCTGGATGGCCGCGCGCAGGCGCTGGACAATGGCGATATTCGAACCGAGACCTTTACGGTGACGACCAACGGCGGCGACACGC